>CANQUG010000136.1 GCA_947626985.1 uncultured Lachnospiraceae bacterium
AAAAGCTCTTTTTTATGGGGAGGGGGATTTTATGCCCTTTTTTACCTCACATCCTACGAAAGGCTTTCATACTTATAGTAACACTTTAACAAATTAAATGCAACACGCCTCCCATAACAGCCTGCCATACGGACACGTCCAGGGCTGTATGTCGCATTCATCCCGGGAATCTCACGAGCGGAATGCGCCTGCGTTTCACGCAGCGGTCTTCATCCAGCGTTTTCCTTTCAGGCGGATAAGGAAGAGGACGCCTCTTACGCAGAGCTCCAGGCACATGGCGAACCATACCCCCCGGAGGCCTGCTCTGGGAGCCAGAAACGCGGATACCGGCAGGCGCACCGCCCACATGCTGATAAAATTCAGGCAGCTGGGCACCAGCGTGTCTCCTGCTCCCCTAAATACTCCGGAGGCCACAATGGATGCGGCAAACATGGGCTCCGCAAAGGCTTCGATACGGAGTACTGCCGTTCCCAGCTCCCGGATGGCGGGATCCGGGGAAAGCAGTCCGATCATCCAGGGGGCAAACAGATACAGCAGGATTCCGCTTCCGGTCATCACCGCCATACCGAGGCCGGTGGTCAGCCACCCCAGTCTTCTGGTGAGATCTCTGCGGCCCGCGCCGATACTCTGGCCGATCAGGGTCGTAGCCGCCGCGGCGATGCCGTACCCCGGCATATAGCAGAGGCTTTCCGCCGTGACGGAAAAGGAATTGGCCGCAATGGCGATGGAACCTAGAGGGGAGACGATCTTTGTTCCCAGGATCTGAGCGCCGCACATGATCACCTGCTCCGCTCCCACGGGCAAAGCCATTTTCCACGCACGTCCAAGCTCCGCGGAGGAAAATCTGAGATGCTCATCCGATCGCAGGCGGAGGGACGGAGAACGGGCAAGCAGAAAATACAGCATCAGACAGGCCACCACCAGCTGGGCCATAGCCGTTCCCAGAGCAGCTCCCGCCACTCCCATATCTGCTCCGGGAAGCTTCACGGAGATCCCTGCCAGACTCACCGTCCTGGAAGGAAAAATGAAAATTCCATTGAACACCACATCCAGCAGGCACATAAAAATATGCAGGATACTGGGAACGCGCATATTGCCGCTGCACTGCAGCATACCGCTGGACGCGTTATTCATCTGCACCACCGGCAGTGACAATCCAAAAATCATAAAATACTGGGAAGCGTTTCTGCAAATGGCCTCCTCGCCTCCCAGCCACACCGGCAGGACTCCGCTCAGGGATACTGCAGCAGCCATCAGAATACATCCAAAGATGAAGCCCACACCCAGTCCCTGACGAACGATTCCTCTGGCCTGTTTTTCTCTGCCTGCTCCGATCTCCTGAGCAATCTGCACGGTAAACCCGATGCTGGCCGCGGAGCAGAGGCCGCCCAGAAGCCAGGTACTGGAAGCCACCAGTCCGATGGACGCGGAATCCCCCGCGCCGAGCTGCCCTACCATGGAAGCGTCTATGTACTGCATGATAATAGAAGAAATCTGCGCCATAATCGCAGGAATACTCAACTGTACGGTAAGCATCAGCTGCTGGCGCACACTCAGGGCCTTCCCGCTGCGCAGCTGAACCAAAAGATCTTCTTTCAAAATCGGAACCTCCCGACATTACTATCCACGTGTTTTTTTCCTCTCATAGTATAGCACAGGAATATTTTCCAGGCAACCGGGTCCGGCTGCGACCAACAGACTGTCACGATTGTGTAACAGACCCCAGCGCTTTCTTGACAGGCTTATATACATATCTGTCAATTTTATACAAAAACAGTCTTCTATTCTATTTGAAACATGTAAATTATTTGCAAATTTCTGTATTTTTTCGCTATGCAGACGCACTTTTCTGTGTTAGAATAGGAACGGCGCAAAACAATATTTCGGAATTTTCCGAAACCGACTGAAGAAGGAGGAGAAACATATGAATCCAAACGCCCCCATCAAAGATGCCCGGACCTTAGGCGTCCCCAAAATGCTTCTTTTAGGGCTGCAGCACATGTTCGCCATGTTCGGAGCCACTATTCTGGTTCCCATCCTGGTGAACGGATATTTCCACGGCGAAGGCTTATCCATACAGGTGACCCTTTTCTTCGCCGGAATTGGCACTTTATTCTTCCATTTATGTTCCCGATTCAAGGTACCGGCTTTTCTTGGTTCTTCCTTCGCATTTTTAGGAGGCTTTGCCACAGTTGCCGAATTGAATACGGGAATTTTTGCTGACATGAGCTATGGAGAAAAACTCCCCTACGCCTGCGGCGGCATCGTAGTGGCCGGACTGCTCTATCTGGTTCTGGCGCTTATTGTGAAAGTCGTGGGGATTCAGCGGGTGATGCATTTTCTGCCCCCGGTGGTGACCGGTCCCATGATCATCTGTATCGGCCTCAGCCTTGCCCCCTCCGCGGTGAGCAACGCCTCCGCCAACTGGCTTCTGGCTCTCATCGCCCTGGCCGTGATCGTGATTTTCAATGTATGGGGAAAAGGCATGTGGAAGATCATCCCCATTCTCATGGGCGTGGTAATCTCCTACGCTGTGGCCTGTATCTTCCAGGCTCTGGGAATGACCAACCCCGACGGAAGCGCTATCCTGAACTTTTCCGGTGTAGCGGCAGCATCCTTCGTGGGAATCCCGGATTTCCAGATCTGCAGATTTAATATCACCTCCATTCTGGTAATGGCGCCTATCGCCCTGGCTACCATGATGGAACATATCGGAGATATCTCCGCCATTTCCGCCACAGTAGGTTCCAACTTTGTGGAGGATCCCGGACTTCACCGCACGCTGATCGGAGACGGCCTGGCCACCTCCCTTTCCGCCTTCTTCGGCGGGCCTGCCAACACTACCTACGGAGAAAACACCGGCGTTCTGGAGCTGAGCAGAGTTCACGATCCCAGAGTGATCCGCATCGCCGCCTGCTTTGCCATCGTGCTGGGCTTCATCCCGAAAATGTCCGAGGTCATCGGCTCCCTGCCCTCCTCCATCATCGGGGGGATCAGCTTCGTTCTGTACGGCATGATCTCCGCCATCGGCGTCCGCAATGTGGTAGAAAATAAAGTAGACTTTAAGGAATCCCGAAATCTGCTCATCGCCGCCATGATTCTTGTGTGCGGTCTGGGATTCTCCAACGGCATCACCTTCCACGTGGCCGGAACGGACATTACCCTCACCGGCCTGGCGCTGGCCGCCATCGTGGGGATCGTGCTCAACGCCATTTTCCCCGGAAATGATTATGTATTCGGAGAAAATCCCCAGGGAGACATCCATCGGGGCGTCAGCATCAAACCCGGCAAAAAATAAGATAACGGCCTGATGCATCTGCAGCAGCCGTTCTGTTCCAAAACAATATCAAATAATCATCAGCATGTGACAAAAAATCAGAATGCTCAGTAAAGGAGGACTCCCATGGAAAACGTCACCATTCTCACACACCCTTTGATTCAGCACAAAATTTCCCGACTCCGGGACAAAAACACCGGAACCAATGAGTTCCGTGCCCTGGTGGGAGAAATCGCCATGCTCATGGGCTTTGAAGCCCTCAGCGACCTTCCCCTGGAGGAAGTGGAGGTGGAAACGCCTATCGAAAAATGCATGACTCCCATGATCTCCGGAAGGAAGCTGGCCATTGTACCGATTCTCCGGGCCGGATTGGGTATGGTCAGCGGCATCACTTCTCTGGTGCCCACCGCAAAGATCGGACACATCGGACTTTACCGGGATGAAGTGACCCACGAACCCCATGAATACTACTGCAAGCTTCCCAACCCCATTGAGGAACGGACCATCGTGGTGACGGATCCCATGCTGGCCACCGGAGGATCTGCGGTAGCTGCCGTAAATTTCATCAAGCAGCACGGCGGCAGAACCATCAAGTTTCTCAGTATCATCGCCGCACCGGAGGGCCTGGAACGTCTGCATACCGCACACCCGGATGTACAGATCTACGTAGGTCATCTGGACCGTGAACTGAACAAAGACGCCTACATCTGTCCCGGACTGGGAGACGCAGGCGACCGTATTTTCGGAACCAAATAAACAGCCGGACAGCTTCAGATGCGGGGCGGGCTGCTTCGCCTGCAGGACTGAACACGATGGATAGAAAGCGGAGAGTGTGAGAGCTCTCCGCCTTTTCATTCATGATAACAGAAAACTCTGTAACTGTTCCGCTCACATTATTTGCAAAGTGTATTCCCACATCTATTGACAAATGAAACTTTTTATTTTACTATTACGGAAAATTCTATAAATTTAATATAGAATATCATAATTATGTTTTATGAAACCAGAAGAACGAAAATGAATTACTTAAAGGCAGTCAAAAAATTGTCAGAAAAGTATTCAGCCTATAAGGATAATGAAACATATTGATGGATATAGACAGCCGGAAGGGACTGCAGAACTATACGATCAGTTTGAAATTCTGAGGGGATTGCAGATATGGACAATGTTGAAGGAAATATTCTTATTTATCAAAATGAGAAAGGCGATACAAAAGTAGACGTTTTTTTTAACGGAGAGTCTGTATGGATGACTCAGAAGAGTATTGCTGAATTGTATCAGACGTCACCACAAAATATTACGCTTCATATAAAGAATATATATGGTGATGGAGAACTGACAGAAGAAGCAACTTGTAAGAACTACTTACAAGTTCAAAGTGAAGGAACAAGGAAGGTACATCGTGAAGTAAAAATATATAATTTACAAATGATACTGGCTATTGGATATCGTGTCAGGAATCATATCGGAGCCCATTTTCGAAATTGGGCATCTGAGATTTTATCCGAATATATGAGAAAAGGATTTGCGTTAAATGATGAAAGGCTAAAAAATCCTAAAAACTATGGAGAAGATTACTTTGATGAATTACTGGAAAGAATTCGCGATATCAGAGCCTCAGAAAAAAGAGTATACTGGAAGATAAAAGATATATTTGCGACATCAGTAGATTATGATTCAAAAAGCGAACAAGCCGTTCTTTTCTTTAAAACAGTTCAAAATAAACTGCATTATTCTGTTCATGGACATACTGCTGCAGAAGTAATTGCGGAACGTGCCGATGCCGCAAAAAATAATATGGGACTGACATCATTTAAAGGAGCTAAGGTTCGTAAAGGAGATGTGACTGTAGCCAAGAATTATTTGACGAAAGAGGAAATTTCCAACTTGAACAGAATTGTCACAATGTATTTAGATTATGCGGAGGATCAGGCCAAAAACCATATTCCCATGTATATGAAAGACTGGGAAGACAAATTGAATGCCTTTTTACAATTCACCGGAAGGGATGTATTAAAAAACGCCGGTACTATATCAAAAGAATCTGCAGATGCTTTTGCTTTGAAACAATATGATCTCTACGATGAAAGCCGAAGAAAAAAAGAGTCCGGGCAATTTGATGAATTGCCTGAACTGCCAATATAGAATGGAAATTTATAATCTTAACTTGATTCCAGCTAATAGTTTCAGATGCGGGGCGGGCTGCTTCGCCTGCCCTGCATCCGGAACATTTCTTTTCAGACCCGGTTGAGGAGGTATTTTTTTGAAGATATGCGGATTAAATAAAACCACACTACTGGACTATCCGGGAAAGGTAGCCGCCACGATCTTTGTGGCCAGCTGCAATTTCCGCTGTCCTTTCTGTCACAACAGCTCCCTGGTGCTTCACGGAGACAGGGAGCCGGAAATTCCCCAGGAAGAAATCCTGGATTTCCTGAAAAAAAGGAAGGGGATTCTGGAAGGAGTATGCGTGTCAGGCGGCGAGCCCACACTGTACCCGGAGCTTTATGATTTTCTCGCAAAGATCAGGGAACTGGGATATTCCGTAAAGCTGGATACCAACGGATCCCGGCCCGACATGATCCGGGATCTGGCAGCGGATCATCTGGTGGACAAAATCGCCATGGACATCAAAGCCTGTCCGGAACATTACGGACTCCTGTGCGGCCTGTCCTATCCCAATCTTGATCCCATCATGGAAAGTGCAGGCTTTCTGCTGACAGGCGGTATTGACTACGAATTCCGCACTACAGTGGTGCGGGAGCTCCATACGGAAAAAGATTTCCTCGAGATCGGCCGGTGGCTGAAGGGAGCCTCCTACTACTATCTCCAGGCTTACAAAGACTCCCCGGACGTCCTGCAGCCTGGATTCAGCAGCTATTCCTATGAAGAACTTGTTTCCTTCAGAGATATTCTTCGGGAAACCATGGATCTAGTGGAGATCCGGGGAATTGACTGAGCGGTACCAGTAACCGCCTTTTCCTCTGGGCACGGATACCTGGGGACTCTCCCGGAAATAGGGAAACCCAAACATATTGGCCATGAACCGCTCCTGCTGGTCATAACCTCCCGGAACTCCCAGAATATACTGGCCGGAAGCCGTTTTGCCCAGCAGAAGATGTCCGAAGCTGTAGTATCCATGCTGCAGAAAACGGTTGCCGCTCAGGGCTCTGTCCCTCCTGTCCAGTCTCCGCAGATCCTGTATCTGTATTTTTCGGCATTCCGTGATAAAACCGTCAGAAAACGGCTCCCAGGATTCTCCCGGAGCTTTTCCGGCACGGACTGCATCCGGCTGTACCGACTGCGGCGAAGAAAGAATCTCCGGTTTTATCGTAGTGTCAAATTTAAGCTCCCCGGCAGCCTGCGGCCCGTGTTCCGAAATAGTTTTTATTTCCCGGGCGGGCGCAGACGAGTTGCCGGGGTTTATTTTCGGAATAATCGGCGGCATGGCCGGACGAGTTGGACGCACTCCCGGATTCTGCATTGGCGG
>CANQUG010000137.1 GCA_947626985.1 uncultured Lachnospiraceae bacterium
TGTGCATTGTAGCACAGTCAACAGGGTTTTGGCTCTATTTTATTTTGGTTGCGGCCGGAGGTCCGCGTTATGAATATATTTTTCCGCGCTGTACATAGGTAACTGTAATGGCTGCTGCATTTTTTTAAGCTCCTCCCCTCCGGACAATTTGGACTATTTTTCGTATGATAAGGTAAATACAAAGGCTGTCAATCATTATATCATGTACCCGTACAGCCTTGCAATCTTATGGCAAAGACTGGATTTTTGCTTTAGAACTGAAAATAACTTCATTACGAACAGGGAGGAAAATATGTCAAAAAAAATCAGACTGGGACTGGCAGGCCTCGGCAACCGGGGAATGGGACTGCTGGACGCTGTGATATCGGAACAACCTGATGTGGAAGTGGTGGCAGTCTGCGACAGATACAGCGACCGCACTGCCAGAGCCGCGGAGCTGCTGGAAAAAAAGAACAGGCCCGCGCCCTTCAGGACGGAAAATTATAAGGACATTCTGGCAATGCCGGAAATAGACGCCGTATTTTTCTGCACCTCCTGGGATCAGCATATCGCCCTCTGCATTGAGGCGATGGAAGCGGGCAAATACGCGGCCGTCGAAGTAGGCGGCGCATATTCCGTGCGGGAATGCTGGAAGCTGGTGGAAACCTATGAGAGAACCGGGGTCCCCTGCATGCTTATGGAAAACTGCGTATACGGCCGGGATGAAATGATGGTCCTGAACATGGCAGAGCAGGGCGTTCTGGGCAAAATCGTACACTGCGAAGGCGGATACAGACACGACCTCCGGGATGAGGTTTCCTTCGGCCGGGAGAACCGCCACTACCGGCTGAACAATTACATCCACAGAAACGCGGAAAACTATCCTACCCACGAGATCGGTCCCATCGCCCGCATTTTACATATCAACCGGGGAAACAGAATGATCTCCCTCACCTCCGTGGCCTCCAGAGCGGAGGGCCTGAAAGAATATATCAAGAGAGAAAAACCGGAGGATACCGCGCTGCTTGAGACCGATTTCCGCCAGGGAGACGTGGTGAATACGATCATTACCTGCGCGGACGGCTCCACGATCCTCATCACGCTGGATACGACGCTGCCCCGGTTTTATTCCAGAGGCTTTACCGTACAGGGAACCAGAGGAATGTACTGCGAAGACAATCAGTCGATCTTCCTGGACGGTGAGGAGCATGCCAAAGATCATTTTAACTGGAAGAAGCACTGGGGCAATGCCCTGGAATACCGGGGAAAATATGAGCATCCCCTGTGGAAGGAATATCTGGAACAGATGCCGCCCAAAAAAGGACCTTACCACGACGATATTGACTGGATCGTATTCCGGGAATTTGTCAAATGCGTTAAAGAAAAGACGAAACCGCCCATAGATGTGTACGACATGGCCGCCTGGATGAGCCTGACCGCCCTTTCCGAGGAATCTATCGCCATGGGAGGCCATCCTGTCGCCATTCCGGATTTTACCAACGGGGCATGGATGAGCAGACGCTGAACGCACTCATAAGAGAATCGAAGCAATACGGGGGTATGGCCGCAGCCATACCCCCGCTCTTTTTATTTTAATAAACTTCTCCAGTGCAGGCATTCAAACGCCACAAGGGCGTTTGCCGCCTACAAAGCAGGAGTGGGGTATTCGCCCCAACCTCGCTCCGCTCGGCATTAGTTTGTACGCCCCAAGGGATGAGGAATGTACCCTGCTTTGATTTAATGATCATCCAGCAAGTTCTTCAATGTACGGACGGATTTCTGCCGAAAAAATACGAAGCTGAACAGACTGCCCAGAAATCCGGTACACAGAAACATCACCGCCATACCGCTTCCTGAGCCGCTGCCCGTCAGCAGACGCAGAACATCCGAAACAGAACTGCCGCCCTTCATAAACGGTTCAAATACATAATCCGCCAGAAATCCGCCGGCCAGAATCCCCACCGGAATGGTGCTGAACTGGATGGCGTTCCGCACAGAAAATATTCTGCCCTGCATCTGAGCGGGAACCAGACGGTACAAAATCACATTCTGTCCCGCATTGATAAACGGAATGGGAAAACTCGCCATAAAACCGGCAAAAGACCACAGCACCGGATCGCGCCCGACGCCCATGATCAGATCCCCCAGCAAAAAGGAAAGGCCCGCCGAAACGTAAATCGCCTTTAAACAGTCCCTGGGAGTTTTTCCGGCGGAAACCAGGATTCCCCCCAGCACTCCGCCCACGCCCATAGCCGCGTTTACCAGCCCCAGAGCGAACTGATTCCCGCCGCTTCTGGCAAGGATCATGGGAGAAAGGATATTCTCGTAAGTCAGCCGGGAAAAGAAATTAAGCATTGCCATCGTCACAATGACCATCCAGATTCCCCTGTGGCCCAGCAGAAACCGGAAGCCTTCCCTGCAGTCCTCAGAAAAGGAAGCCGTTCTTTTTTCCGAAACCGGTCTTTCCGGAATGCGGATCACAAACACCAGAATCAGAAACGCCGCGGCAAAGCTGGCCAGATCAAATACCAGAATATGATTCATCCCGCCGGACGCATAGAAAAAAGCCGCCAGCACAGGAGCAAAAACAGTGATCAGACTGCCTGAAAAGGACACCATTCCGCTTGCATTTGACAGCTTGTCCTCCGGAACAAGGAGTCCCACGGCTACGCTGGAAGCCGGCGACTGAAACGCGTTCGCAAGGCCGATCACACAGTTTATAAAATAAATATGACCGATCCGCAGTTCGCCGCTGCCGAACAGTACCAGCACAAACAGGGTACAGCAGGCCGCCGCGCTGTCGGCCGCAAGCATTATATTTTTTTTCTTATGGGTATCCACAAACACTCCCGCAAACAGACTGACAAGCACATAGGGCAGATAATTGCAGAAGGACATGAGCGATACCGTCATGGCCGAATGCTTCTGAGAATATACCCACAGGATCAGCGCAAATCCCGTCATGGCGCTTCCTAATTGTGAAACGGACTGGCTGAGCCAGAATATCATATATTTTTTAAAATTTTGGTTCATTGGATTCTCCTTATAGTTTTTTTATTTTTTATCCCTATAAGTACAAAACCCAATGCGGACGAAAAATTCCTTTATCTCTGCACAGGATTCGTCCTGACACCAGGCCCTGTACAGAGTAACACATCCAGTTTGATCACCAGATGACACAGCATCTTCATTTCCCCCCTTTCCCACAGACAGTACTGTCTGTCAGCAGTCTGCGATCCCGGCGTCCGGAGTCCCGCCGACAGCAGACACCATATCCTCTGTCAGCAGCTTTACCCTGGCCTGTTTCTGGAAAAAAGCAATTCCATAGCAGAGAACATGTTCATATCCGCAAAGACCTCCGGCGTATTTCTTTGTAATCATCTGCCGGATGGCCGTATCGCAGTCCTTATTCATATCCGATTCTCTCTTTGATTTCTTTGCTTCTATGATAACGGCGCGGCGATGATCCTCATCCTTTATGAGAATGTCAGGCCGGCCCAGCCCTCTTTCCTTATTGGAGGACACCTCATATCCAAGCCCTGTAAATGCTCCTGCAAGAAAAGCGTGATAATAATCCTCATGATAATCATTAAAGCTGATGGTCTTCCACAGTAATTCAGAGACAGCTTTTCCGGCTCCTTCTTCGTCTCCGGTCCAGAAAGCTTCCATCATGGATCTCTGTCTGCCGTTATCGATCGTATCCCTGAACAGCTTCACAACTGTATCCTCAAATATGGAAGCAACCTCTCTGTTGGGAATTTTCAGGCTTATTGTCCCGCCGCTTTCTTCCGCATCCGTTTTGGTGACATATCCGGTCATAAGGAGGACGCTCCACAGGTTATCTTCCGAAGCATGCAGCGTATCATAAGTCAGCTCATCCGAGATTGTCTCCCAAATGGTGCCGCCATTCATAAGAATTTCAAATTTCCCTTTTACCCGGAAATCAGTTCTTTTTACAAAGGTAAGCAGTATCCCGTTGTGACTGGTATTCTTCCAGTAATTCCCGGGTTTTGCATCCCTTCGTTTTCTTAAGGCGGAAACATAATTGATGACATCCCAGGGACAATATACGCGGCTGTCTCCAAATATATATCCGTTATACCATTCCCTGACAACCTCCGCCTTATCCAGCCGGCCGGCCGCAGCGAGAATATCTTCCACCTCTTTCTCCGAAAAACCGAAATATCCGGAAAAATCCTCATCAAGTACGGAGCAGGAAGCAAAGTTATTGGTTCCGGTAAATATGCTTTCCTTTGCAATTCTCAGACACCCGGTTACAACGGCAAATTTAAGAAATTCATTATCCTTCAGAGCGATGCTCATAATGCTCTTCATGACATCAAGCATCCTGGAATAATATTCATTTTTCGCGGTATTTTTTTCATTTGCTTTTGCCAGAGGTACATCGTACTCATCGATCAGAAGAATAACCTGTCTGCCATAAACCGCGTTCATCATGCGCATGATAGTTTTCAGGGAATTTTTTACATCAGCCGGCGTACTTTTTTCCGCCTGAAGCCGTATCAGCGTCTCTGCATCGAACCTGTTCACTTTTCCGCTTCCGGCCAGATCGGCCAGCTTCCTGCTCACATCAGCCAGTCTCGCCCTGAGCATATCATAGGCATCGTCAAAATTTTCAGCTTCCACATCTTTAAATGAAAGAAACAGCACAGGATACCGATTCATCCATTCTTTACAGAATTGCTCATGCTTCGTGACAGCAAGACCGGAAAAAATCTCCCTGCTGTCCCTGCCGATACTGAAAAAGCTTTCCAGCATGCTCATCATAAGCGTTTTACCGAACCGGCGCGGTCTGGTAAAAAGAGTCACTTTGTTACCGGTTTCATGCACAAGTTCATAAATGATTTCCGTCTTGTCCACATAATAGGCATTTTGTTCGCGGAGAGCGGAAAAATCAGCCTCTCCCACACTGACTTTAAATGACATATATGAGCCCCTTTCATGCTTACCAGGCTCTCCCCGGCGAAATATGCGAATAATGCTTTCTGTCCGTCTTCCGGTCAGTCATATTATACCATGCAGATATGAGGGAATCTACAATGAATTTTTCGTATTTACATTCCAGACATTTTAAGATATGATGAAAAAGTACCATGTCATCTTAAAATACAGGCTGGAGGGTGTAATTGTGTATCTGAAAAACCTGAATTTGCAAAATTTCAGATGTTTCGAAACGTTAAATACAGATTTTCACGATAAAATGACCGTCATTGTTGGCAATAACGGCGCTGGAAAAACATCACTTCTTGAGGCAATTGCCATTGCTGTCAGTACTGTCTTTATACCTATGGATGGACCCAAAGGAATCGGCATTGACAAAACGCAGGCGCATCTGAAATCGTATACTATTGGAAGTACAAGCGATGTACAGGCACAATATCCGGTAAAAATTTCCGCAACTGCTATAATCGACGAACAGGAAATAAAATGGGAACGCAGCCTGAATACAGCCCGAGGACAAACGACAATAAAAAACGCAAAAGAGATACTCTCTGTCGCCAACTCCTATCAGCAAAGACTTCGCAGCGGAGATACGGCCCTGATACTCCCGATACTCGCTTATTACGGGACAGGACGTCTCTGGGATTATCATCGTGAAAAACAATCAGACATTTTTGAAACAAGCACAAGAACAAATGGCTACATTGACTGTGTGGATGGAACTGCCAATATTAAACTGATGATGAACTGGTTTGCCAAAATGACCATTCAGAAATATCAGAATCTGGAAAATGGACTTGGACCTGTTCCTGAACTGGAAGCCGTATATGCGGCAATGGAAAATTACTATGAGCAGATTACAGGCTTTAATCATGTAAAAGTACAATATAATATTGGAACCAACGAACTCGATATCGTTTACACAGACCAAACGGGAGAGTGGATGCGTATTCCAATCAGTCAATTAAGTGATGGATATAAAAGCACCATCAGCCTTATATCTGATATCGCATATCGAATGGCGGTTTTAAATCCCCAATGTCTGGAAAATGTATGTGCCGTGACAGATGGTATTGTTTTAATTGATGAAGTTGATCTGCATCTGCACCCCCTGTGGCAGCAGCGAATCCTGAACGACCTGACTTCTATTTTCCCCAAAGTACAGTTTATCGTCACCACACATGCTCCGGAAGTCATAAACTCTGTGCCAGGAAAAAATGTAATCATTATTGAAAATAATCTAACCAGCCCGGCACCTGTAGAAACATATGGAAAAGATGCAAACGGTATTCTTCGGTCAATCATGCGGGTAAAAGAACGTCCCGAGGCAATCATAAAAAGATTCGATGCATTTTACCTGAATTATCTTTTGAAACTGAATCGATATTCTATTTGAGGTTCACACGAAAAAACGCAGAAGAAAAGACGCCCGGTTACAGAGCGTCTTTCTTTTCTGAATACTTCCCGCATATCATATCATCCCCTAATGCAGCCCTTATACATTCCCTCACCGTCTCTGCCGGCAAATGAAGAGCGGCAGCAATTTCCTCCTCCGAACTGCCGCGTAGTTTTCGGGTAAGAATTTCTATTTTCTGATTAGCCCTGCCCGCCTCCCGGCAGGCCTCATCGGCTTTCTGATCTGCCTCATCGGCTTTACGGCGGGCCTCATCAGCTTCACGGCGGGCTTCCTCAGCTTCATGACGCGCCTGGTCTGCCTGCGCTTTCTCCTGCTTCACTCCGTCTTCATAACCATC
>CANQUG010000138.1 GCA_947626985.1 uncultured Lachnospiraceae bacterium
GTGAAAATCCTCCTGCTGAACAATGAAAAAGCTTGACAACCGGGAAAAGGCCATACTACAATGAGAGCGATGCAAAAAAGCGACTAAAAATTATCTGAAGCGGCAGTACGGAACCTTTCGCGGGAGGTGGTTACCCCGCGTGAGGGAGAGCGCTTCACTACTATCGAGGAGGATGGCAAATATTATGAAAAAATACACCGAAATGAGCAAAGAGGAGCTTCTTGCCCTGAAACAGGAACTGGAGCAGGAGTACGCCCAGGTGAAAGCCCTTGGTTTATCCTTGGACATGTCCCGCGGCAAACCTGGAGCGGATCAGCTGGATATCTCCATGGGCATGATGGACGTCCTGAACCACGAAACGGATCTCCGCTGCGAAACAGGAGTGGACTGCCGGAATTACGGCGTAATCGACGGCATTCCCGAGGCCAAGCGCCTTCTGGGAGAAATGTCCGAGGTGGATCCGGACCACATCATCATCTACGGAAACTCCAGTCTGAACGTAATGTTCGATACGGTTGCCCGTTCCATGACCCACGGCGTGATGGGCAATACGCCCTGGTGCAAGCTGGATAAGGTAAAATTTCTCTGCCCTGTGCCCGGTTATGACCGTCACTTCAAGATCACGGAATTTTTCGGCATCGAGATGATCAATGTTCCCATGACTCCCACCGGCCCGGATATGGACATGGTGGAAAAACTGGTGAGCGAGGATCCTGCCATCAAGGGAATCTGGTGTGTGCCCAAGTATTCCAATCCCCAGGGCATCACCTACTCCGATGAGACAGTGAGACGCTTTGCCCGGCTGAAGCCAGCCGCTCCCGATTTCCGTATTTACTGGGATAACGCTTACTGCATTCACCATCTCTATGCGGACAATCACGACTTCCTCATCGAGATCCTGGGCGAATGTGAAAGAGCGGGAAATCCCGATATGGTATATAAATTTACTTCCACCTCCAAGGTAAGCTTCCCCGGCTCCGGCATCGCAGCCGTGGCAGCCTCCAAGGCGAACCTGAACGATTTCCGGAAATATATGACCATGCAGACCATCGGCCATGACAAGCTGAACCAGCTTCGCCATGTGAGATACTTCAAGAACCTGGAAGGTCTTCACGCTCATATGAAAAAGCATGCCCTTCTGATCCGTCCGAAATTCGAGATGGTTCTGGACACCCTGGACAGAGAACTGGGCGGACTGGGAATCGGCGAGTGGACCAGACCCCACGGCGGATACTTTATTTCCTTTGATTCCATGGAAGGCTGCGCGAAGGATATCGTAGCCAGAGCGAAGGAAGCCGGCGTGGTGATGACGGGAGCGGGCGCTACCTATCCTTACGGAAAGGATCCGAAAGATTCCAATATCCGTATTGCCCCCACATTCCCCAGCCTGGAGGAACTGGAGCAGGCGGCGAAGATCTTCGTGCTCTGCGTGAAGCTGTCCAGCATTGACAAACTGCTGGCCGCGTAAAACTATTCTGTTTCGGATAGCAGGCAGTATTCCCGGGACTGCGCCCAGGCAATAAACTGCAGCAGCCGTGCCGGACTCTGCCCTTTCAGGACAGCATTCCCGGCTCGCGGGCAGGGTGTCAGCATATCCGTATTACAGCGCGGCCGATGAAAAAGTTTATCGTAGAAGATGCGGGAAAAGACATAGAAATGCTTTTTTCCGAGTAAATATTGACAAAGACATAAATGATCCGCCGGTTATAAGCCGCAGGGGGCTTTGGCCGCCGGATCATAAAATTAGCGGAAGGTCAGTTGAGGATTTGGCATGGCGGAAGAAAAGTCGGGAATGAGCACCGGAAAAAAAGTGCTGATTTTTTTTATCATTGTGTTTGCGGCTCTGACCGGAGCCGCATATTATCTGGGAGTGCATTATTTCAGCAGTCATTTTCTGCCCGGATCCATGGTAAACGGATTTAACTGTTCCTACATGACGGAGGCGGAAGCGGAGGAACTGCTCTCCCGGAAGGTGGGCGCCTTCGTCCTTGCGGTGGAGACCAGAAATCATGGCGTGGAAAGCATCAGCGCCCCCGACGTCGGGCTGGATTATGTCTCTGACGGAAAAATCCGGGAGCTGATCCTTTCCCAGAATCGGTACAAATGGTTCCTGTCCTTTTCCCAGCATGAGGTTTACCAGATGGAAGCGCCTGTGGGCTATGATCCTCAGAAGCTGGGGACGGCGGTAGGCTCTCTGGACTGCATGCAGATGGAAAATGTGATCATGCCGTCAGACGCCTTCATTAGAGACAGCGGTGAGAAATTTGAGATTGTCCCGGAGGTCACGGGGAATTATCTGAACAGGGAACGCACGGAGGAGGTCATCGCCGACGCCATGACCAGAGGAATCACCACGGTGAATCTGGAGGAGAGCGGATGCTACGAAGCCCCTGAGGTTTATGCGGAGGATGCGGATCTGATAGAGGACTGCCGGAGGATGAATGAAATTACCGACGTGATCATTACATATGATTTTGCGGACAGAAAAGAAACCGTGGACCGTTCTGTGATCAAGGACTGGCTGACCAAAGACTCCGGCGGCGAGATTACCCTGGATGAAAAAAAGGTTTCGGAATATGTGTATGAGCTGGGCCAGAAATACGATACGCTGGGCAATACCAGAACATTCCGGACCTACAACGGAAGAGAACTGGTCATTGAGGGCGGCGATTACGGCTGGGTCATCGACCAGGCTGCGGAGACCCGGGGACTGATCGAGACGGTTCTCAGCGGAGAGACCCAGGTACGGGAGCCTGTCTACGAATGTGAGGCCTGGAGCCGCAGCACCAATGACATCGGTTATACTTATGTGGAGGTCGATCTCACGGCCCAGCGGCTGGTGCTTTATGTGGACGGAGCCCCCATTGTGGATACCCCTGTCGTCACGGGGAACCCCAATATTCCCGGTATGGAGACGCCTGTGGGGTGCTTTTCCATCGATGACAAAATTTCTCCCGCGGTGCTTACCGGGGAGGGATACGAGCAGCCTGTGAACTACTGGATCCCCTTCATCGGAAATGTGGGAATCCATGACGCTCCCTGGCGAAGCCAGTTCGGAGAAAATCTGTATATGTGGGAAGGCTCCCACGGCTGTGTGAACGTCCCCTATGATCAGATGGCGTCCATTTACGCCAATATCGGGGTGGGCGCTCCGGTGGTGGTGTATAAATAATTTCAGCAAACTGCGGCGCTGCAGGGCCTGGAACCGGCCTTGCAGCAGTTTTGTTGAATCGGAGGGTACCCTTTCCCCTGGGGCGTTTGAATACCTGCACCGGGGAAGTTTATTTCAGGAAGAAAAATATTAAGGAAGCGCAGCTTCCCTGCAGTCCGGCGCAGCGCGGGCTTATCCTGAACGGAGGAAAGCCGGGGCTTCTGGCAGCGGGAGTCTGCCTTCATTTGAAAAGGAGATGAGAACATGAAGATTGTTGTTCTGGCGGGAGGTACCAGCCCGGAGAGAGATGTTTCCATAGTATCCGGGACGGGAATCTGTAAAGCTCTGCGGCAGAGAGGACACCGAGCCGTGCTGGCGGATGTATTCTGCGGTCTGGAGCAGGTGAATTGGGAGGATCCCTTTCCGGCTCTTTATGATGTGGAGCTAGCGTCAGCGTACATAAAAAGCTTTAACAGCAGCATGGAGGCCCTGAAAAAGAGCAGAAGGAGCTTTTTCGGACCCAATGTGCTGGAACTCTGCGAAGCGGCGGATATGGTCTTTCTGGGGCTTCACGGGGCGAACGGTGAGGACGGAAGGATTCAGGCCGCCTTCGACCTGATGGGGATCCGCTACACGGGCACGGGCTATCTCAGCAGCGCCCTCTGCATGGACAAAGGAGTGACAAAAGCGTTTTTCCGCATGCATCATGTTCCCACTCCGGAAGGAATCACCATGGAAAGGAAAGAGCGCTCCAACGACCTTTCGGTTACCGGGCTGAAATTTCCCGTGGTAGTGAAAACCTGCTGCGGAGGCTCCAGCATCGGCGTCTATATCGTCCATAATCAGGAGGAATACGAGCGGGCTCTGGATGCCGCCTTTGACTATGAAAACGAAGCTGTGATCGAGGAATATA
Source organism: uncultured Lachnospiraceae bacterium (assembly GCA_947626985.1). Lineage (GTDB taxonomy): Bacteria > Bacillota > Clostridia > Lachnospirales > Lachnospiraceae > Blautia_A. The sequence goes on from CANQUG010000138.1 coordinate 4,065, forward strand.
TCCAGGGTGTGGAGTACACGGCAGCCGTGGTGGACGGCGAGGCGTATCCCATCGTGGAAATCGTGCCCCGGGAAGGCTTTTATGATTACGAAAATAAATATAAGCCCGGCGCGGTGAAGGACACCTGTCCGGCTCCTCTCCCGGAGGAGATTACCGAAACCATGCAGGAATATGCGGTGAAAGCGTATCATGCCCTGGCTCTGGAGGGATATGCAAGGTTTGATTTTATTATGACGCAGGAAGGAAACATCTACTGTCTGGAAGCCAATACCCTGCCGGGGATGACGCCCACCAGCCTCATTCCTCAGGAGGCGGCGGTGCTGGGAATGGATTATCCTGCGCTCTGTGAGGAACTGCTTCGGATTTCTCTGAAGAAATATGAAGAATAAGCGGGCGGCGGACGACGTTCTCCATGGACGTTTTCCTCCGCGCCCTGCGCGGGCAGGGACGTCCTGTACTGATTTCTTTACGAATAAATTTAACTGGGAAAGGATTATGGCTCATGAAAAATCTTACGCTGGAAAATCTGACAAAGGTGTGTTCCGGAACCTATTACGGCAGTGAGGAATTTCTGTCCCGGGAGGTCTCATCCATCACTACGGACAGCCGGAAGGCGGAGGAGGGATGCCTCTTTGTCCCCATTCCGGGAACCAGAGTGGACGGACACCGCTTTATTCCGGATGTGATGAAAAAAGGAGCTCTCTGCACCCTTTCCGAGCAGCCTCTGGAGCAGGCGGACTATCCCTGGATTCAGGTGAAGTCTTCTCTCCAGGCGGTGAAGGATATTGCGGAATTTTACTTAAAGCAGCTGAAGATCCCGGTGGTGGGCATTACCGGGAGCGTGGGCAAAACCAGCACGAAGGAGATGATCGCCTCCGTGCTGAAGGAGCGGTACCGTACCCTGAAAACTCTGGGAAATTTCAATAACGAGCTGGGCCTTCCCCTGACGGTCTTCCGCCTTCGGGAGGAGGATGAGGCGGCCGTTCTGGAGATGGGGATCAGCAACTTCGGGGAGATGACCCGTCTGGCCAGAATCGCCCGGCCGGATATCTGTGTGATTACCAATATCGGTACCTGCCATCTGGAGTTTCTGGGGGACCGGGACGGCGTGCTGAAGGCCAAGACGGAGGTGTTTCCCTATGTAAAGGAAGGCGGTCATATCGTTCTGAACGGGGATGACGACAAGCTTTCCGCCATTAAGGAATACAATGGGATCCGTCCCGTGTTTTTTGGCCTGGATCCCCGATTCCCTGTTTATGCAGATCAGATTGAGGGGCATGGACTGGACAGCGTTTCCTGCGTCATTCATATGGGGGAGGAGGCTTTTCCCGTGACGATTCCCGTGCCAGGCCGGCATATGGTGATGGACGCTCTGGCGGGGGCCTGCGTGGGGCAGCTTATGGGCCTTACCGCAGAGGAGATCCGCCGGGGAATCGAGTCCGTGGAGGCCATTTCGGGAAGATTTAAGGTCATCGAGACCGGGAAGCTTACGATCGTGGACGACTGCTATAATGCCAGTCCCATATCCATGAAGGGTTCTCTCGGGATTCTTGGCGACGTGAAGGGACGGTGCGTGGCCATTCTCGGCGACATGGGCGAGCTCGGTCCGCAGGAGGCGTCTCTTCATGAGGAGGTAGGACAATTTGCAGGCAGCTGCTCCCTGGCAGCCTGCGTCTGCGTGGGGCCGCTGAGCCGGCATATTGCGGAGGGAATCCGCAGGGTGAACAGCGGGATGCCTGTGATTCATGAGAAGGATGTGGAGAGTGTGATCTCCCATCTGGGGAATCTGGTGCAGCCCGGGGATACGGTGCTGGTGAAGGCGTCCCATTTTATGAAATTTGAGAGAATTGTGGAGGCTCTGCAGGAACTGGACTGATTTTCCGGGGCGGGAAAATCTGCAGGGATGATTTCCTCATTGAGTCATCTTCAGTTTTTGTAGTTTCCTACAGGAATTTGACGAACGATTTTTGTTCCCCTTCCCATTCTCCGGCGGTATAATAACTCCTGTCAAGCAGTAAAAACAGCTGTGTTCCTTCTGCGCGGGGACAGTCCGTCCGCGGCGGCGGGGCCGTGCAGCTGGAAAAAAGGATAAGGAGGGTATTATGCTGGAAAGAATCATGAACCTGCATATCCTGCTCTACGCCATGGCCGTTCTGGGATCCGTAGGGGCAGTGGGAATGCTGGCCACGAATCTTACCTACCGAAGAATGCTGCGAAATACGAACGGGATAATGAATCTGAAGGAAAAATGGCTGAATATGTGGAAAAACAGAGACAGGCTCCTGAACCGCATGAACCTGCTGGTATGGGGGCCGGCTCTTTTCAGCACGGCGCTGCTGGGGACCGCTCTGTTTCTCAACAGCAGGCTGGAGCCGGAGGAAGGGCTTCCCTTAAGCTACCTCTATCTGGGAACCGCCGTGCCTGTAGTGCTGCTTCTGCTGCGGCAGGCCCTGGATTTCTCCTATAAGGAGGATCTGGTGATGAATTCCCTCTCCGACTATGTGGAGCAGATGCGCACCTGGGTGGAAGAAATCCCCAGAGAAAAGAAGAACGATCCGGCCCTTCAGGA
>CANQUG010000139.1 GCA_947626985.1 uncultured Lachnospiraceae bacterium
GCAGAGGCCTGAGGGAGATGTTAATTATATATTAGCATAAAGCATGAAATTGTCAAGATAAATGGGAAGGATTTTCAAAATTTCAGGTGGTTGTAATGGGAAAGATCATATCAAAATTATTCAAGGGCAGGGATGCGCCACAGAACAGGACGGCGGCGCTGTACCCGCTGATGCCGGACCGGATGAAGGTGGACCGGGATGGCCGGGGCCGGCTGTATAATGTATTCACCGACCGGCTGGCCGACGTTTGGGTGTGTGAGATGGAGCGGTACAGGGAATATGATAAATTTAAGAAATGCACCAAATGTGAACTGAAAGCATGGTGCCGGGGCTGTCCCGCCGTGGCAAAGGGAACAAACGGGGACTTTTATGAAACCGACCCGCAATGCTGGAAGGAAATCATCTGAAGGGCGAAAGAAGGAACAGCTATGAACAGGATAATTGATTTGACAAAGGCAAAACTCATCGCGCTTCATACCGGCGCAGAGCAAACGGCAATCGACGGTGAACCCGTACTTCGCGTGGTAAAGACAGAAAAACTGCACGATTACGACACCAACAGCTATATGAAAGTGGACGGAACGGACTTTTATAACGGCATCATCGAAGTGGATGTGCGCAGCCGCCTTCTGCCTGATGTCCCCGCTTTGTCCAGAGGATTTATCTGTATTGCTTTCAGAATAGCAGAAGGGGACGACCGCTTTGAGTCGTTTTATATCCGTCCCACAAACGGAAGGTGTGATGACCCCGAAAGGAGAAAACACGCCGTATAGTATTTTTCATTTCCAAAGTATACGTTCTCGTATTTCAGAGGAAACGGCATCACGGAATACGAATCGCCGGCAGATATCGGGCTGGAAGAATGGATCCCCATACGGGCAGAAATCCACGGCTGCTGCGGGCAGTTTTTTGTCAATGGGACACCGGTTCTTACGGTGCGGGATATGAAACTTGGAGAATCCGCTCATGGGGCCGTGGGCCTTTTTGTGGATATTGGCACAGAGGGATTTTTTAAAAATCTGAAGGTTATCTGCGAAGACGGAGGAAGAAACAATGGGCCTGTCCTTTGAGCGTTTTGGATGGCGCGGCTGGCAGGAAATCTCATTTAACATCGTTTTCGATATCTTTTATTTTTTTCGCCGGAACGCCGCCTGCGACACAGTTGTCCGGTACATCCTTCGTTACCACGGCTCCCGCAGCGATGACCACATTGCTGCCGATGGTCACACCGGGGAGGATGGTTACGTTGCCGCCGATCCATACATCATTTCCAATGGTGACGGGTCTGCCGATACCCAGGTGCTCACGACGGCCTTTGGGGGTGATCGGGTGGTTGACCGTGGTAATCAGCGTATTCGGTCCGATCATCACATAGTCACCGATATGCACCGGCATGATGTCAAGGATTGTTACGTTGTAGTTGGCGAGAAACTGATCACCCACATGGATATTCTTTCCGCTGTCACACATAAATCCGGGGCATAGGCACACATCCCGCCCGACGGAGCCGAAGTATTTCTGAATCAGCACGGCCTGTTCATCCTCCGTTGCGTCAGCGTCCTGCATCTTCCGCAGCTCCCGACAGAATTTGATTGCGTTTAACTTTCTTCCGTTGACTCCGGCATCCCAAAAATCATAGTATAGACCTGCGTCCAGTTTTTCTTCTTCTGTCATTTTAGTATTCCTCACTTGATCAATTTCAGAATTTGTTCATTTCCCGCATCTGGCAGCAGTCTATTCAAATGCGAGATAATCTTTTCCTTTGATTCATCCGGTTCCCTTTGATATGCGCTTGTTACATAATCGTATCCGTACTGTGCTTCAGGCGTGGAATATTTTGCAACGCCCCATCCGTAGGTCTGGCCGAATTTATCTTTCATGTAGACAAAATCAGCGATGCAGATATAGGTCTGCATTTGCAGCCGGGTGATGACCGTGTCAAAGCCCTTGTTCCCACCCTTGCGATAATTACAGATGTTTTTCAGCTCCTTTGACAAAAGAGCGCCATGTTCTGAAACCGTATCAAAGACACCTTTATCCTTGCGGGAGGCGAGACCGTCATCATACCGGGCGTCAAAGTCATAGCCGTCCCTTCGGAAATTCGCAAAATCAGGGAGCCATTTTCGACTGATAAAGCCCGCCTTATTACCAAAAAACTTGCCGTAGATACACTGATCGCTTCTGGCAATGGGACCTTTCCATTCCCACGGACCGTCTATTCCTTCAGCAAACCACAGCTCCCCCGGGCAGCATTCTTCAATGGAAAAGCCAGGGATGTGATTCCTGAAAAAAGGAAGGAAGCCTATATCATCCACAAGCCGGATCACGTCGGCGGCGGAGCGGATTTGGGCCGTAAATCCGGACATCGTGCTGTTCACCTCTTTCTTCGTATCTGCCAGCAGAGGAAGAATGATCGCTCATGCCCTGTGTCATATCAAGTATGCGCATGGTTTTCTTTTCAGCTGAACCGGTCATGAAACGTATTCCTTCCCTGCGGCTGTTTACGATATCTGAATTATAGCATATTTGTTATAAATTTAGCAGAATGATTTTGGCATTCTGACTTGTATTAAAATCTGCTTTCCAGGCAACATTTCTGATGAGCAATTATAAGCGTGGATTCACATCCCGTCAGACCGGAATTTACAGCCATTGTATAAAGGCCGTTTTATCGTTCCTGTTATATCCCGCCTGCTCATAAAAATTGAGAGTATCTTTGCTTTTGGAACCGGTCAGCAGCATCATCTTGTAGCAGTTTTCGCGTTGCGCAATTTCCTTTGCAAAATTCAGACAAGCCGTCGCATAGCCCTTCTTTCGGTAATTTTTGTCGGTAATAACGTTTTCAATCAGAGCGTACGGACGCTGTCCATGTGTCAGATTTGGAACGATAACGCATACGCAGCAAGATACGAAAATACCATTTTCATCTGCAACAATGATATGATGATTCTTATCGTTTACTATGCTGTTCCAGACAGCGGCTGTTTTATCATTCTTTTCTGGAAAAGGATTATCGTGCAGCTGCATATAAAGCTTCAAAAGATTGTCAAAATCATTTTCTCTGATTTCCCGTATCATAATAAAACCCTCCTTAAGCCCGAAATTTCTTTGAGTATATCAAAAAACGCCCTGCTTTCAACCAGACAAATGCAATCTCAAACAATGCGAAATCTGCCAAATCATCCAGCAGGACGTTTATAAAAAATATCGGTTATGATTTTCAGAATCTGCTTCGGTTTTTTCGCCATAAACCTCCGCGATTGACGGGAAAGCGCTCCATGCCTCCTTAACTGTTTTTCCTCTCACTCAGTGAAATCCTGTATTTTAAGGCCATGCCCATCAATCTCTCTGGAGCAGGGTTCCCCGCTGATCAGCAAAACCTTCTCTGAGCTTATGCCTTTTTCTCAATAGTCTGTTCTGACAGAATATTCCGCCCAGGCTTCCACTTCCTTCAGCCTGGATTCAAGCGTGGACCTGACCGCATTTACTGCGTCGCTTCCCAGAAGCAGCCGCATAGGAGAATTCTCTTTCTCCACGACCTCGATCAGAACCTGTCCGACTTTGTCCGGGTCTCCCTTCTGGTCTGCGTGATTTACAGCCCTCTCCGGAGACCTGAGCCAGGCGGTGCCTTCATAATCGCCGATGCGGAGCGGCGCGCCTTTCAGGGAAGAGTCATAGAAATGCGTCCGGAAGGCTCCTGGTTCCACAATCATTACTTTAATCCCCAGCGGTTTCAGTTCCGCGTACAGACCCTCGCTCATCAGCTCTATTGCCGCTTTGGTGGCGGCATAATAGCCTGAAGCAGCTCCGGTCCGCACGGCGCCGATGGAACTGATGTTGATAATTGCTCCCGACCGCCGCGCCCGCATATCCGGCAGCACGGCCTGGATCAGCGCCACGACGCCAAAGAAGTTGGTCTCAAACATTTTATCCACTTCGCTCCGCTCGGCCTCTTCCACAGAAGACCTGTAGCAATACCCCGCGCAGTTTACCAGCACATCGATCTGCCCAAATCGTTCCTTTGCTTTTGTAACTGTCTGCAGAATGCTGTCCGAATCTGTGACATCCAGCGGCAGGGCCAGCGCCGTGTCCGGGAAATCCTTCACAATGGAATGAACTTTTTCCGGATTCCTTGCCGTGACAACCGCATTGTATCCGTTTGCGAGAACCGCTTTTGCTATACCGGCGCCGATTCCGCCCTCGCTGCAGCCTGTAATAAGCCATGTTTTAGCCATACCCCGTATTGCCTCCTCATTATTCCAAGATGGTTTTCTTTGCATCGTTTTTATTCGTAACCATTCCCTTGTAACTGAAACCATATAATCCCGCAAAGCGGGAGATTGTAAATTCACATGCTTCCAGCTGCCATTTTTCCGGAGCCGCACCCTGTATGATAAAGTACAGAGTCTTACCCGAAAATTCTCCCTGCTGAACGGTGCCGTAACAGCGGTCAAGGAAATTGCGCATCAGCCCGCAGATATTGTGCCAGTACAGCGGTGAACCCATAATTATGGTATCAGCTTTGTGAATTTTGTCAATGACCTCCCGGAACATATCGTCCGGATATTCCTGCCCGTAAGCGTAAATCTTGTAATCGATCAGATTCAGTGTTTCATATTTCTTCCCTGAAAGAAGATCCGCCGCTAATCGGGCAGTGTTTCCGTTTTTATTCGGACTTGAATTGATAAACAGTATACTCATGGGAATCGACCTTTCTTATTTACATTCATTCAAAACAGAAGCAAGTTCTTCTTTGGTGTATTCATGACAGCCTCCTTTATCTGGCGAAACGTCCGTGAAGCGCCCGGACGAAGTTCGGGTCAAAATGATTGACGATCTCGCTGTGGCCGATATCGAGGGCCGCGATTGCCGTCATTTCCTCGTCAGTGAGACTGAAATTCCAGATATCGAAATTCTGCTCCATACGGTTCCTGTGCGTAGATTTCGGAATCACGACAACGCCCCGCTGCACGTTCCACCGCAAAGCGACCTGGGACGCGGACTTGCCGTACTTTGCACCGATCTCCGTCAGCACCGGGTGGGTAAAGATCCCGTGTTTTCCCTCGGCAAACGGCGCCCACGCTTCCGGCTGCACTTCGTATTCCTTCATGAGGGAAAGTGCGTCCGGCTGCTGGAAGAAGGGATTCAGCTCTACCTGATTTACCATCGGCAGGATTTCCACCGTCTCGCAGAAATCCGCCAGCACATGGGGATAGAAGTTGCAGACGCCGATGGCGCGGATGCACCCCTCCTTGTAGAGCTCCTCCAGGGCTCTCCACGCGCCATAGTAATCGCCCATGGGCTGATGGAGAAGATAGAGGTCAAGATATTCCAGCCCCAGCTTTTTCAGAGAAGCTTCAAACGCTTTTTTCGCACCCTCATAACTGGAATCCGATACCCACAGCTTGGTGGCAATAAACAGGTCGTCCCGGCAGGCTCCGCTCTTTTTGAGAGCTGCGCCGACCGCTTCTTCATTTCCGTAAGACGCCGCCGTGTCGATCAGCCGATACCCCACACTGATGGCGTCCAGAACCGCCTGCTCGCACTCTGCCTGGTCGCGCACCTGAAAGACGCCGAAGCCCTCCATGGGCATTTTTACACCGTTGTTCAAAATCGTATATTCCATAACAAACTCCTTCCTGTCAGTTTTCCAATCAGATTAAAGGTCAGGCCCAAGCTCCATCCTGGCGTAGCCGGCCAGCATTTCCGGTGTTGCGGTATAGTACCGCTTATTTTTGTTTACTTTGGCGATCTGCGCCATCTCTTCATCGGAGAGAACAAAGTCAAAGATATCAAAATTGTCACGGATGTGATCGGGATTTTTGGATCCGGGGATCACCACATTGCCGCTCTGAATGTGCCAGCGCAGGATGATCTGTGCATTGGTCTTTCCGTACTTTTTCGCAAGCTCCGTAAATACCGGTTCTTCCCGCAGGCTCTTGTCGCCGTGGCCCAGAGGATACCATGCCATGAGTCCCATGTCTGTCCCGGCAAGAATCTTTTTGAGCTCATCCTGCGGATAATACGGATGCGCCTCCACCTGAACCATCTGCGGTTTTATCTCCACGGCGGCAATGGCTTCCTGGAGCAGTTCATTCGGGAAGTTTGAAAGCCCGATGGCTCTTACCTTGCCTGCCCTGACCGCCTTTTCGATATTTCGGTAGCCCTCGCGCCAGTTGGCAGTGGGCTGGTGCAGGAACAGCAGGTCGATGTAGTCTGTGCCAAGCCGGGAAAGGGTTTCCTCTACCGCCGTTTCCTTTTCGTAGACGGTAGGCCACAGCTTCGTCACAAGAAAAATTTCTTCTCTCGGCACACCGCTCTTTTTGATGCCGCGGCCGGTACCGCTCTCGTTCATGTAGCCGTTGGCCGTGTCGATCAGGCGGATGCCGCTTTTCAGTGCACTTTCCACAGACGCCTCCGCTTCGGCAGGGGACATCATAAACACGCCGATCCCGGCCATTGGCATTTTGATTCCGTTATTTAATGTGATATATTCCATGATTCATACCTCCTTCGGATTTCTTTTGTTTTTCTTTTGTTTATGATTCTATTTTAACCTGTTTTGCCGGACAACAGAAGTCTCGGTTGGTTCAGCAGTTATAACC
>CANQUG010000140.1 GCA_947626985.1 uncultured Lachnospiraceae bacterium
CTGGTGATCAGCGTTCTGTTTCTGAGAAGATGGAGGCGGACGGAGCAGCGGCGGAAGGAAAAATGACGGATCATGCCGCAGTCTCTGAGAAATTCAGGGGCTGCGGATTTTTTCGCAAAAAAATTAGCGGACTTTTATAATTTTTTTCATTTTATCTGTCACAAAACGGGCGGAAGCGCGTCTTATGGTCAAAGGGGGTGTGAAGGAGAGGCATGGATATGGAAGAGCTGTACAAAACGTATTTCACCGATGTGTACAAATATCTGACGGCGATCTCCGGAGACAGGCAGATTGCGGAGGAACTGACTCAGGATACCTTTTTTAAGGCGCTGCAGAAGATCGGCGGCTTCCGGGGAGAGTGCAGTATCCGGGTGTGGCTCTGCCAGATCGCCAAAAACGCCTGGTTTGATTATCTCAGGAAGCATAAGCGGATTGTCCCGGAGGACGAGAACAGGGAATCCGAAAGTGTCCGGGATATGGCCCTTGATTTTGAGCAGAGAGAGACGGCGCTCCGTATTCACAGAATCCTTCACGAGATGCAGGAGCCCTATAAGGAGGTGTTTTCCCTGCGCGTCTTCGGTGAGCTTTCCTTCCGGGAGATCGGAACCCTGTTCGGAAAAACGGAGAGCTGGGCCAGGACCACGTTCCTGAGGGCCAAAAGAAAAATATGGGAGGTGATGGAAAATGAAGATCACATGTGATGTGATTCAGGATTTGCTGCCCCTTTATGTGGACGATGCAGTGAGTGAGGACAGCCGCATTCTGGTGGAGGGACATTTAAAGGACTGTGACATATGCAGAAAGGAGGAGGAACAGCTGCGTGCCGGACAGGGAGCCTTTGAAAATCTGAAGGAGGCATATCCCAGGGAGGAAGCTGAGGTGATCGCGTCATTTCTGAAGGTCCGCCGGTCTATTCTGCGGAAAAGAATTCTGGCAGTGTGCGCGGCGCTGGCCTGCACCCTGGTTTTGCTTCGGGCCGGGCATTATTTCTACAGTGAGAAGAAGGACTATCTTTCCCTGGAGGAGAGCGGGCTGGTGATGAGGGGTGATGAACTGTACGCCACGAAAACCTATTATGGGAGGCTGGCCGGTATTGTGTCCCCGGATCAGAAGATCACATTTTTGTTCTGCTATGAGACGCCGGAGATCCGAAAGAGCTATCCTTCCGCGCCCTGCGACCTTATGGTGACCGATTATCGGAAACCTTTTCAGATGACGGATGAAGAGCTAAAGGAGAATGATAAGGTCCGGATTGAAAAAGTATATTATCTTCCGGAGAATTTTGACTTTAAGGATGCCTATAAGGCGTCGGACTATGAATCAGAGAATGCGGATGAGGCGGCGAAAAAGACGGAGATGCTGGAGAGCATATCCACTCTGCTGTGGGATGTGGAAAACGGAGCGGCTGAGATTCAGGAGGGGTGAATATGAAAAAAAGAATAATGCTTCTTTGTATGCTGTTTGTTCTGGCAGGGCTGGCCGGATGCGGAGAGAAAACAGATAAAACGGCAGAAGCTTCGGCAGAGCAGGAAGCTTCACAGGCAGAACAGAAACAGGAAAAAACAGGAAATGCTTCTGTCTTCGGGAACGAAGCGGAAGAGACAGGCAGCGCAGAGAATACGGAAGGAACGGATGAGGAAGAAAGCAGAGTGGGAACCGGATTTGTGCCGAAGGCCGGCTCTCATGTTGACAGTAACGGAAATATCGTGGCTCCCAATGGAGATACGACCAATACCAGGGGACAGTGGCAGATTCCGGAGGGCGGCCGTGTGGATTCCCAGGGGCGGATTTACGATAAAAACGGAAAAATGATGGGTGGAGGCGCCACAGTGGGAAGCGTGGGATGACGGCAAAAACACGGAAATGAAAGATAGAAGCAAAAAATTGAGACAAATTCAAAGACAAAATACGGAGGCAAAGCACAGGATAAAACGGAGGTAAAATATCAAATTTTTTGATTTTCGGGGTTGACAATCGTTTTAGCAGTGCATTATAATAAAGCATATTCAAAAACCTTATACAATAAATGAAAAACCGATGAACAAGAGTAGTAACCCTGACGGCGTATGACAGAGAGTCCCGGGCTGGTGGAAGCGGGATATATCAGTGAGGATGAATGGACTTGTGAGGGCAAACTGAAATCAGAAAGAAGCTTGTGTTTTCTGACGTAGGGGCGACGGCTTCCCACCGTTATCCAGGAGCATGTATGACCGTACATGGCTGAGTGCATTCCCTTCGGGAATGAAAATAGGTGGCACCGCAGGATATGCTCCTGTCCTATTGAAGAGACAATAGGACAGGAGTTTTTTATGTTATAGGAAAGTCCGTTGGATTTCCTGTGACATAAAAACGCTCCGCGGGATTCTTTGTTATTTGCCGCCGGGATTCTTCCGCCGGTCCCTGGGATGGAATCCGCTGATTTCAAAATTAAAGAAGAAAGGAAAATAAAACAATGGAAAAAAACATTCCCTACAAAATCTATCTTGAAGAATCAGAGATGCCGAAGCAGTGGTACAATATGCGGGCGGACATGAAGAACAAGCCGGCTCCCCTTCTGAATCCGGGAACCCTTGAGCCCATGAAGGCGGAGGAGCTCCAGGGCGTATTCTGTGACGAACTGGTAAAGCAGGAGCTGGACGACACCACCCCCTATTTTGATATTCCTCAGGAGATTCTGGAGTTTTATAAAATGTATCGTCCGTCTCCTCTGGTTCGGGCTTACTGCCTGGAAAAAGCGCTGGATACTCCGGCACACATTTATTACAAGTTTGAGGGAAACAATACCTCCGGAAGCCACAAGCTGAATTCTGCCATCGCTCAGGCCTACTATGCCAAGCAGCAGGGTCTGAAGGGCGTTACCACAGAGACCGGAGCAGGACAGTGGGGAACCGCTCTTTCCATGGCCTGCGCTTATTTCGGACTGGACTGCAAGGTTTACATGGTGAAATGCTCCTATGAGCAGAAGCCTTTCCGCCGGGAAGTGATGCGCACCTACGGCGCGAATGTAACTCCGTCTCCGTCCGAAACCACCAATGTGGGGCGCAAGATCCTTGCGGAGCATCCCGGCACTACCGGAAGCCTTGGCTGCGCAATTTCAGAGGCAGTGGAGGATGCGACCACTCATGAGGGATACCGCTATGTTCTGGGCTCCGTGCTGTCGCAGGTACTCCTTCACCAGTCCGTGATCGGTCTTGAGACCAAGGCCGCTCTTGACAAATACGGCATTGTTCCGGATCTGATCATCGGCTGTGCCGGCGGCGGTTCCAACCTGGGCGGACTGATTGCACCGTTTATGGGACAGAAACTCAGAGGAGAGCAGGATTACCGGATTATCGCCGTTGAACCCGCAAGCTGCCCCAGCCTTACCCGCGGCAAATATGCTTACGATTTCTGCGACACCGGTATGGTTTGTCCGCTGGCCAAGATGTACACTCTGGGAAGCGGATTCATTCCTTCCCCCAACCATGCGGGAGGCTTACGGTATCACGGCATGAGCTCCGTACTTTCTCAGCTCTACGACGACAAGCTGATAGAGGCTGTTTCCGTGGAGCAGACCGCCGTATTCGAAGCCGCTGAAAAATTTGCCCGGACAGAGGGAATCCTTCCGGCGCCGGAGAGCAGCCACGCGATCAAGGTTGCCATGGATGAGGCGATGAAGTGCAAGGAGACCGGAGAGGCCAAGAACATCGTGTTCGGTCTTACCGGTACGGGATACTTTGATCTGGTTGCTTATGAGAGCTTCAATAACGGAACCATGACAGACTATATCCCCACAGATGATGATCTCGCAGTGGGATTCGCGGGACTTCCCAAGGTAGACCGGTAAGAAGGACCGAGGGCGTTTTTCAGGAAGGAATTCTTCCTTTTTGAGAGGAAAGTCTGCTTTTGATAGGAGAGCTCGTTTCTGAGAGAAAGCCCGCAGGCGGACCGACAATTTTAACAGCTGTTATATCCATATAAAAGAGGAAGGGGCTTGTCGGATAAGTGAATGACAACGCGATACATGGATAATGGTCTCTATCATTTTCCATAGATTGTGTGATGTCAGCATTTACCGGCAGCCCCTTCCTTTTTGCCGGATGGGATATTAAAATATGTCGTGTTCTGAAAAAAATAAGAGGTATTCACTTCCGGGAAAAGTCTGGTAAAATGAAAACAGAAAAAAATTACGGGAGGTATGGTATGAAAAAAATAAACTGGAATCAGAACTGGAAAGTCTGGAAAGATAAAGACGCGTTTAATCTGGTATTTTCTGTTCCGGAGGACGCCGTATGCGTGGATCTGCCCTATGATGCGCTGTTCTTTGAGACCCAGAAACAGGACAGTGTAAACGGAGGAAGAACCGGGCATCTGGACGGAGGCGTGTACAATTACTATAAAACCTTTCAGGTACCCCGGGAGGACGCCGGGAAAAAATACATTCTGGAATTCGAGGGCGTATTTACCAAAGCCCTTGTTTATGTAAATGGAAGTCTGGCGGGAAACTGCGATTATCCCTATACGGATTTCATGGCCGATCTTTCGGACTATCTGATTCCCGGTGAGGAAAATCAGCTTCTGGTGGTTGCGAATGCCATGGATCTTTCCAGCCGCTATTATTCCGGAGCAGGAATTTACAAGGATGTATATCTGCATGTGGGTGATAAAGTGTACATTGAACCGGATTCTCTGCGTTTTACTACGCTGGAGACGGAGGAGACTGGAGCTCTGGTTCGGCTGGAAGCGGATGTGACCAATCGCTGCAGGAAGCCTCAGATGGCGGAGATCAAAGCTGCCGTGAAACAGGGAGAAAAGGTGCAGGAGTTTCAGCCCTGCACGGTTCGTCTGTGCTCCGGAGAGACCTTCCATTTTTCGAAAATTGTATATTTGCCTGAAGCGGCTTTGTGGAGCGATGAGACTCCGGAACTCTGCGAGTATCTTCTGAGTCTTGCACAGAATGGAGAGACTGTGGACTGTGACAGAATCGTGACGGGTATCCGCACCATCACCATGGACGCGGTGCATGGCCTCCGCGTGAACGGGCGCGCAGTGAAGCTTCGGGGAGGATGTATCCATCATGACCAGGGATATCTGGGAGCCGCAACATATTATGATTATGAATACCGCAGAATAAAAAAGATGAAGGAAGCCGGCTTTAACGCTGTTCGTTCCGCTCACAACCCGGCGTCCAGGGCACTTCTCGCGGCCTGCGACGCGCTGGGCGTATATGTGATGGACGAGTGCTTTGATATGTGGACGAAGATGAAGAACTACGGAGATTTTGCTCTGTATTTTGAGAAGGGATTTGAGGAGGTTCTTACCGCAATGGTTCGGGTGGACTATAATCATCCCAGTGTGGTTCTGTACTCCACAGGAAATGAAATTTCAGATCTGGGAACGGAGAAGGGCATTCAGACCAGCAAAAAGCTGACGGAGGTTCTTCATCGCCTGGATTCCACCAGATATACCACCAACGCCATCAACGGCGCTTTTGCCGTGGGCAATGACTTTGCCGCCATCGCAGCGGACCTGACGGGACGTCCGGAGAGTGATTTCCGGGAAGGCGATATCAATCAGCTGATGGGAGTTCTGGCTACCAGCATGAACCGGATCGTGACTCACCCTATCGTGGAGAAGCTTCTGGAAAGACTGGATTCCACCATGGACGTGGTGGGATATAACTACATGACTGCCAGATATTATGAGGATCCTCAGAGATATCCCGATCGTGTGGTGGTGGGTTCTGAGACCTATCCCAGACAGATCGGGGAAAGCTGGCCTCTGATTATGAAGAACCAGGCGCTTCTGGGGGACTTTACCTGGACAGGTTATGACTACATGGGAGAAGTAGGGCCTTATCCGTCTCTCATTAACGGGGGAGGAGATCTGAGCGCCAGCGGAGTTCGCAGACCAGTGTCCTATTACAGGGAGATTGTTTATGGACTTCGCATAAAGCCCTATATCGCCGTGAGAAGTCCGGAGGTTGTGGATACGCCCCGGGAGTTTGGCCCCTGGATGTTTACGGATGCTCAGCCGCTCTGGAAATATGAGGGCAAAGAGGGCAGCAGGGTTTCTGTGGAGGTTTATTCCGCAGGCGATGAGGTGGAGCTGTTCATAAACGGAGAATCCCTTGGCAGAAAACCGGGCAGTGAGGGAGCGTTCTGTTTTACGGCCTTTGAGACGACGTATCAGCCCGGATGTGTGAAAGCTGTTTCCTATAAGGACGGCCAGGTTCTGGGCGAGTGTCAGCTGGAAACCTCCGGAGCCGCAGTGAAGCTTTCTGCTCAGGCGGAGGACTACAGATATATTGAGAACAGCGGAAATCTGGTGTTTGTTCCTGTAGAACTGAGGGATGAAAAGGATCGTCTGGTATTTGAGACCGGGCGGGAGCTGAAGCTGGAGTTCAGTGGAGGTGCAAAGCTTCTGGCCTTTGCCAGCAATGCCACGCCTCACAGGAATGGGTATGTTCATGAGACCGCTTTAACGGACGGAGGAACGGCGCTTGTGATCCTGAAGATTACAGATCCTTCACAGAAGGTTTC
>CANQUG010000141.1 GCA_947626985.1 uncultured Lachnospiraceae bacterium
ATGAAGCATATGGGAGTTAAGGATATGGGATATCTGTTTGAGAATGCAGAAAAAATGGATATACAGGCAGAACGCAGAAACACGCTGATGGAAAAGCAGCGTGCCGATGCTGCTGAAAAGAGAGCTGCTTCAGCTGAAGAAAAAGTTGTTTTAGCCGAAGAAAGAGCTGCCTCAGCTGAGGAAAGAGCTGTTTGGGCTGAAGAAAAAACTGTTTCGGCGGAAGAAAGAGCTGCCTCAGCTGAGGAAAGAGCTGTTTCAGCGGAAGAAAGAGCTGTTTGGGCTGAAGAAAAAACTGTTTCAGCGGAAGAAAGAGCTGCCTCAGCTGAGAAAAGAGCTGTTTCGGCTGAAGAAAAAGCTGCGCTTGCTGAGGAGAATGCTGCCTCAGCAAAAACGCTGGTCAGATTCATATTGCGAAATTTCATGAATCAATGCAAAGAAGAACACCTTACAGAAGAAGAAACTAAAATCCGATTCCGGAAATTATATCAGATAGATGAAACGATTCCGGAAGAATATTTTAAGGAAGTGTGAAGCCGGAAATCACAGCTGCAAAACAGGAAACCGTATTGTTCAGATGTATGAAAAAAATATGAGCACAGCATCTTTTCCGGATGCGCTGAAGCAGGGGAGGATTTTCCGTCGGGAATCAGATGGAAAGGCTGAACCGTTACAATTTTATCACCAGTATGGGAATGGGGGGATGATTGGGGCGATTGTAGTAATCGCTCCGGATGACCAGGAATTTTCCCGGATTCAGGCCGCGGAGCCAGAGCAGTATGGCATTCCGCTCCTCGAAACCGCTGTCTCCGCCGCTGTAGATGCACAGAGACAGCAGTCCCCCCTTTTTCAGCAGAGTCAGGGACTGTTCCATAGCCGGAATGCTGGTGGCGCTTCGGGTGGCCTTCTGATGATCGCCTCCCGGGAGATAGCCGAAATTAAAGACGATACAGCTGACGGACTCCGGTTTTGCGTAGTGGCTGATGTTTATGTGAGAATCCAGAATTAAAGTATAATTACAGGGAGCGCCTGCGGACAGCAGCCGCTTCTTTGTGTTTTCCAGGGCTGTTTCCTGGATGTCGAAGGCCAGTACCCGGCCTGTTTCTCCGCACAGCCGGGAAAGCAGCAGCGTATCATTTCCATTTCCCATGGTGGCGTCGATGCAGAGATCTCCTTCCCGTACCTGTTCACGGATGAAATGTCCGCACCATTCTGTGATCTGAAGGTTTTTCATGGGGTTCCTCCTTAGCAAAATTCGTGCGAATCCCCGAAGGGGATATAGCAATATATATCTGTCGGGCTGGGTATCCGGAAGGTTTAGGCAGACAAGATTTGTTCTGACAGGGTTTCCCGACCAAATGATATTTTCAATTTTGACACAATGATATGTCGGACGTTCATTCAGCAGCCGATCACAGAATAAAAGGAAACAGTTTCCGGAAGTCATCCGGCACGGGCGCCGTAACTTCCATACTTTCCCCGGTGACGGGATG
Organism: uncultured Lachnospiraceae bacterium; assembly: GCA_947626985.1. Taxonomy (GTDB): domain Bacteria; phylum Bacillota; class Clostridia; order Lachnospirales; family Lachnospiraceae; genus Blautia_A. The sequence goes on from CANQUG010000141.1 coordinate 1,491, forward strand.
AGAGAAGCTGAGCTTCCAGGAGTGAAGAGGCTGCCGGGAAAAGCGGCTGTACACCGGATGATAAAGGTAGTCGCCGGGCAAAGGATATCCCAGGTACTTCATATGGACACGAATCTGATGGGTGCGGCCGGTTTCCAGATGCAGCTCCAGGAGAGAGTGGTTTTCCCGGCTGGCCAGACGTTTGTAGTGGGTGACTGCCGGTTCCCCGGATGTGAAATTTACCTCCCGGGTAATGACAGAGCCTGCTGTCCGGGCGATGGGGGCGGAAACAGTCCCTTCAAGGGGAGGAATCCCTTCCACAATAGCCAGGTAGGTGCGGTGAATGTTTCTTTGCTTCATCTGTGCGGACAGTATGGAGGCGCTCAGAGGATTTTTTGCCAGAAGGAAAGCGCCCGTGGTGTCACGGTCCAGGCGGTTGATGCAGCGGCAGGTGAAGGACTGTCCTTTTTGTGCGTAATAATCGGCGGTTCCGTTGGCTATGGTGTTTTCGTAATTGCCCGGAGAAGGATGGATGGGGGTATCTGCCGGCTTGTTCAGGATCAGAATATCTTCATCCTCATGGAGAATGTCCAGCTTCATGGGAACAGGCTTTATGCCGGAGGGCAGCTCCGTTTCCGGGACATGAACGCGAAGAAAATCCCCTTCCTTTAAAAGGACTGTGGCGTAAGAACGGGCGCCGTTTAAAAGAATGGAGTCCTCCGCGTTTTTCATGGAATTCAGAATATTTCTGGAAAAGCCATTCTGGCGAAGGAAGTGCAGGATGGTCTGTCCTGCCTGGGAGCCGGTGATGGTATAGCGGAGGATGCGGTCCATTATGGTAAGGTTCCTTTCCGATGACTGTGCGGTTTCCGGCGGAAATCGCAATATACTTTTTTGCAAAACTATAGATATTATACACGTCAGTTCACAGACAGGCAAGCCCCGGAAGGGTCGGTGGCATTAGATCACAGGAGGGTACAGCCGGAAATTTTCCGGAATGTAATTTGGGAACTGCTGATCTAAATATCTGAAAACCTGATGAAAATGGTGTATAAATGGTGTATAAAATCCTAAACACAAAAAACTTTCCATTGCAATCTGTACCTTTGTTGTTTATAATGATAGCGGTCCGAGGGAGACAGCATTTTTCCAGGAAGATTCCGGCGGCCATGGAAATCTGCCGTTTCCAAAAGGGGAGGCATTCCTGCCGGCTGATCCGTGCGGACGATCCGATATTTGCAGAAACGGAATAGAAGGGAGTGCAGGAAATTGGTTCAAGAAATGCTGAAGGGAAAAACCGTTCTTCTTGGCGTTACGGGCAGCATTGCGGCCTACAAGATCGCGTACCTGGCCAGCGCCCTGAAAAAGCTTCAGGCTGACGTCCACGTTCTTATGACGAGAAACGCGGAGAAGTTTATCACTCCCATTACTTTTGAATCCCTGACGGGGAATAAATGCCTGGTGGACACCTTTGACAGAAATTTTCAGTTTCAGGTGGAGCACGTGGCCCTGGCAAAAAAGGCGGACGTGGTGATGATCGCCCCTGCCAGCGCCGACGTCATCGGCAAACTGGCCCACGGACTGGCGGACGATATGCTCACTACCACCGTACTGGCCTGCAGATGCAGAAAGTTCGTGTCTCCGGCCATGAACACCGCCATGTACGAAAATCCCATTGTGCAGGATAATTTGAAAACTCTTGCCCGGTACGGATTTGAGATCATTGCTCCTCAGACCGGGTATCTGGCCTGCGGAGATACGGGAGCGGGGAAAATGCCGGAGCCTGACACGCTTCTCCAGTATATTCTGAGGGAAATCGCCTTTCCCAAGGATCTGGAGGGGAAAAGGATTCTGGTCACGGCTGGTCCCACCCAGGAAGCCATTGACCCGGTTCGCTACATTACCAATCATTCATCCGGAAAGATGGGCTATGCCATCGCGAAAATGGCAATGCTCCGCGGAGCGGACGTCACGCTGGTGAGCGGACGTACCGCGGAGGAGCCGCCCATGTTTGTGAAGGTGATTCCCGTAGTTTCCGCCAGAGAGATGTTTGAGGCGGTCGTCTCGGAGAGCGAAGACGCGAATATTATTATTAAGGCCGCAGCCGTGGCGGATTACCGTCCTGCCACAGTGAGTACGGACAAGATTAAAAAGTCGGATAATGAGATGACCATTTCTCTGGAAAAAACCGACGATATTTTAAAATACCTGGGGGAGCGGAAAAAGCCGGGCCAGTTCCTGTGCGGTTTTTCCATGGAAACCAGGGATGTACTGGGTAATTCCAGGGCCAAGCTTGTGAAGAAAAACCTGGACATGGTGGCCGCCAACAATTTAAAGGTGGAGGGCGCCGGATTCCAGGGGGACACCAATGTTCTGACCCTGATTACAAAGGAGGAGGACGTGTCACTCCCGCTGATGAGCAAGGAGGACGCGGCCCTGAAGCTCCTGGATAAAATCCTTTCCCTTATGGAAAAGGCGTAACCCGTTGACCGAAGGAGGCGGGTAAATATGATCCATACCCGCAGTTCCAGCACCGTATTGTATCCCCGGAGGGGGAATGATAACAAGGAGGAAAAAGTATCATGGAAACAAACAAAAAAGACACCCGTTGGATGGTCAGTGTTGCACTTATGGCGGCAATCGTCATACTTCTGGCGAATACGCCCCTGGGAATGATTCAGCTTCCCATTATTAAGGCAACAACGGTTCACATTCCGGTAATCGTGGGAGCGGTTCTTTTAGGACCGGCGGCAGGAGCTTTTCTGGGAGCGACCTTTGGCGTCTGCTCGCTGATCAGCAATACCATGGCTCCGACGCTTCTGTCTTTTGCATTTTCGCCCTTTATGAGCACCACCGGATTTGCCGGAGTGCTGAAGGCGATCTGGGTATCCGTAGGATGCCGTATCATGATCGGGGTAATCTCCGGATGGCTCTGGATCTTACTGAGAAAAATTAAAGTGAATTCTGTTGTGGGTCTCGTCATCACAGGCTTTGTGGGCTCCATGGTGAATACGGTTTTTGTGATGGGAAGTATTTACTTTTTGTTTGCCCAGCAGTACGCCCAGGCGAGGGATGTGGCTGAGACCGCAGTGTTCGGACTGATCATGGGCACTGTGACGGCGTCGGGAATCCCGGAGGCCATCGCGGCGGCCATTCTGGTGACGGCTGTGGGCAAAGCCCTTCTGACCGTGGTTCCCAACGTATGGCGTCAGCCCACGAAACAGATGGTGTAAAAATATGATTTTAGCGGTTGACATCGGAAATACCAACATTGTAGTCGGATGCATCGACGAAAAAAAGACGTACTTTATCGAGCGTCTTTCCACTGTGCGGACCAAGACGGAACTGGAGTACGCGGTGGATTTAAAGACCGTCCTGGATATTTACGGGATGAATCCCGGGGAGATCGAGGGGTGTATCATCTCCTCGGTGGTTCCTCAGATCACGAATATTGCCAGACTGGCGGCGGAGAAGATCCTGAATAAACATGTGATGGTTCTCGGTCCCGGGGTAAAAACCGGACTGAATATCATGATGGATCATCCCGGCCAGCTGGGCGCGGATCTGGTGGCGGATGCGGTGGCGGGGATTACGGAGTATCCCGTGCCTCTCATTATCATCGATATGGGGACTGCCACCACCATGTCCGTGGTGGACGGGAAGAAAAACTATATCGGAGGAATGATCTTTCCGGGAGTGCAGATCTCTCTGGACGCACTGACCTCCGGGGCCTCTCAGCTGGGAGGCATCAGCATCGATGTTCCTAAGAGGGTAATCGGAAAGAACACGGTGGAGTGCATGAAGAGCGGGGTTCTTTACAGCAGCGCGGGCGCTATTGACGGCGCCATCGACCGGCTGGAGGAAGAACTGGGCCAGAAGACCACGGTGGTGGCTACTGGCGGGCTCGCTAAAAAAGTGGTGCCCTACTGCAGGAGGAAGATCATTCTGGACGAGGATCTGCTCCTGAAAGGCCTGCGGGTGATTTACGAAAAAAATAAATAACTCCGGCTGCTGAAAGCTCTCTTTTTCCTGCGCGGCAGGGAAAGGGGAGCTTTTTTATGATACGGCGGAAATACAGTTTTATGCGCGGGGAGCGGGCTGAATGAAATTGACTTTTACTATGGCAGATTATATAATAAATGGCGGAATAGTGGAACAAAGCTGATTACGGATTCAGGCTTTAGATGCTGTAATCAAAAATCTGTTTTTGGGAGGATGGCGGACGGTATGGGTCAGGGAAACGGACTGGAAGACTACTATGTGATCCGGAATCAGAAAAAAATGAGGTTTGGTTATACGACCGGGTCCTGTGCCGCCGCGGCGTGCAAGGGAGCTGTGCTGATGCTTTTGGGCGGAAAGAAGCTGGACAGGGTGGAACTGATGACTCCGAAAGGGATTCTGCTCAAGCTGGATCTGGAGGACATTGTGGTGGAGGAGCATGCGGTTTCCTGCGCTGTGCGGAAGGACGGAGGAGACGATCCCGACGCCACCAGCGGAGCCCTGATCTGTGCGCGGGTGGAGATGCTGGATATTCCCGGAGCAGGGAATGAACCGGACGCTGCCGAAGAGCGTTTTATCCTGGACGGCGGAGAGGGAGTGGGACGCGTGACGAAGCCCGGACTCTCTCAGGCCATCGGTGAGGCTGCCATCAATCCGGTTCCAAGATCCATGATCCTGCGGGAAGCGAAGGAGGCTGCGGACAGATTCGGATACGCCGGAAGGCTGAAGATTCTGATCTCCGTTCCCGGAGGCGGGGAGATTGCCAAGAAAACCTTTAACCCGAGACTGGGGATTCTGGGAGGAATTTCCATCCTGGGCACGTCGGGAATCGTAGAACCCATGAGCGAGAAGGCTCTGGTGGAGAGCATTCGTGTGGAGATGCGCCAGAGAGTGACCATGGGGGAGGAATATCTTCTGGTGACGCCGGGCAATTACGGGGCGGATTATCTGCGGGAGCATATGTCTCTGCCCTTTGAAAAAAATATAAAGTGCAGCAATTATGTGGGAGAAACCATCGACATGGCG
>CANQUG010000142.1 GCA_947626985.1 uncultured Lachnospiraceae bacterium
TTATTATACTTTTCACAGCTTTATTGTTTCCATTATACGTCATATGCGGAGTCATACTGTCCTACCATAAACAGCCTGACGTAAGCACACAATACCGGTCCGATTTTCATGCCGCCGACTGTTATTCCGATTCCGTTTCCTGCGACAGAGCCTGTATTATCGAAGACAACGAGGAAGCTCTGCTGGAACGGCTGAGAATGATCGAACATGCCGAAGACCGGATCATTCTTTCCACCTTTGAGTTCCGGGCAGATGAAAGCGGGAAGGATATGCTTGCCGTACTGCTTGCAGCCGCCAGAAGAGGCGTAAAGATTCAGATCCTTACGGACGGAATGACCGCCTTTCTGAGAATGGACAGGAACGCGTATTTTCATGCCCTGGCCGCCAATGAAAACGTGGAGATAAAAGTATATAATCGGATCAATCTGCTCAAGCCCTGGAAAACCATGGGACGGCTTCACGACAAATATGTGATTGCCGACGACGGGCTGTACCTTCTGGGCGGCAGAAATACCTACGATTATTTCCTGGGCGATCACGGCTACAAAAATTATGACAGAGATGTGCTGGTATACAGCACAAATCCCGGTGACAGGGAAAGCTCTGTGCATCAGCTGGAAGCCTATTTTGAATCCATATGGGAATTGAAAGAATGTACGCCTTTCCGGGCATGGGACGCAGAGAAGACTCTGGATGCAGTAAAGGAACTGGAAGAACGCCGGGAAACCATTCAGGCACAGTATCCTCTTCTCGCGGAAAAAGCAGATTATGCAGAAATGACATTTGAGGTAAATAAGATTACTCTCCTGTCCAATCCAACTCATGTATATGCAAAGGAACCGACGGTATTTTATTCCCTGGCGGAAATCATGAAGCATTCCCGGGGCGATATTTCGATTCACACTCCCTATATCATATGCAACGACTGGATGTACAGCTCCTTTCGGGAAATCTGCGAAAATAATCCTGATGTCAGGCTGCTGACTAATTCCGCCGCCAATAACGGAAATCCCTTCGGAGCTTCGGATTATCTGCTGCATAAAGATAAGCTGATGGATACGGGACTGACGATTTACGAGTATGAGGGAGGAGTGTCCTATCACGGAAAAAGTATTTCCATCGGAGACCGCCTGTCCATCGTGGGGTCCTTTAACATGGATATGCGCAGCGTATATCTGGATACGGAGCTGATGCTGGTAATCGACAGCACCGCCCTCAACCGTCAGCTAAAAGAAAACATGCAGATCTATGAGGCATCCTGCGTGAAAGTCCTGGATCAGGATACATATGAAATTCCCGAAAATGTGACACGACAGGAGATGCGCGCCGAAAATAAACGGAAGGTTGACCTGCTTAAATCTTTTAACTGGCTGCGTTTTTTAATGTGAGGCTGCGTTTTCTTCCTGTGCTGTTTCGGGCAGGGACCGGGCGATCGCTGATAAAAATCAGGGATGATGGTTTGCGAATGCTGACATGAATCAGGCAGTCGAGGCTGCGTGATTCATGGCGGCATTTTATTCGGATATTCACTGTATGGCTATACAGCTATTTCATATTTTTCTTTTAAATTATTCATCATACTGTACTTTATCAATCCTTCCGACTGCATCCTTCCAACCACAATTCCCGGAGCGATCCCCTGTTCTTTCGCAAAACGAAGCACACCTCTCTCCGAATAGTCTTTTTTCTTTTTAAAGCACTCAAAATCATCTGATGCAATAAGCATATCTCCGGACAATTTATCAGCAGCCTTCTCATCCTCATCGGATGTGCCGTCAGACTGGCCTACGTGACCAAGCGCTATATGCGCAAGTTCATGGAATAAGCTGAACCAGAACTTATCTGCATCCTTTCCTCTGGCAGTAAGTCCCACAACAATTTTATTTCCATCCATAAAAGATGCACCCTGCAGAAACGAACCTTTCAGATGGGGAAGAAATACCAGTGCTATTCCGCAATCTGCCAAACGCTCCTTTATCTTCGGACAAAACTCTTCCGGAGTTAACAGAGTCATTTTCCGGAGTTCAGGAATTACTGCGAGCAATCCTTTCATATCGACCAGTGCGGTTGGGATATCACGCGCTTTCCTCTTAGCTTCCTGCGCCCACGCCATTAACGCCAGATCACTCTTCTCCGTAATCGCCAGTCTCCTGCAGGCAATCCTTGTAATCTGCTCATTTCCCAGAAGTGAAAGCTCAACCACCTCAAAAAATTTTCTCAGATAAACAACCTTTTCCTTAATATCCCTGGTCTCCGGAATCCATCCGAATTTTGCCATTTCACTATAAGGAAACTGCTTTGCTATTTCAGCATCCGCATCCATCGCATTTTCTGCTTCTGCTTTTATAATTTTCTCCCTGTAGATTGCCTCAAGATTATTCCAGAATTTAGCTGGAACACTAAGAACCATCTCTAATCTGACCGCCGTCTCAGGAGTGAGCTGTACATCGCCGTTAATGAGCCTGCTGATATGTTTCTCAGACATATCCATCCTGGCTGCAAATTCCTTCTGGCTCATACCTCTGTCATTCAGCTGCTCTTTAATCGTCACCCCAGGCGGCGTTGCAATAAAACTGCGGCTTCTCACCATCGTGCTACCTCCTTGACCTGTTATCCAGACCTTTAATGATAATCGACAATTTCCAATATATTAGCTATTTGGATTTCATCCCCATTCTTCTCGAATACCAGTCTGTACGGATGAACCAAATCCACCGCGTATTGACCCTTTCTGTTCTGTGTAAGGGAATGACATCTTCCGATATGGAACTGTATCATCATCTCAACAGTATCTGCAGCACTAATTTCATCTATACGCTGGTGTATTTTATCTGCAATTTCGCGGCCGTAAGTCCTCTCTGCAGTTCTGGCATCTGTGCAGACCTTTTCGATTTTCTTATTCCTGTACATGATATGCAAGCCGTCACCTCTCTTTTCGATTTACCTGTGAGGTAAATCTATGATATCATAGATATCTTACTTCGTCAAGGAAAAAGTTTACCTGTGAGGTAAATCCATGCAGCAGAAGTTTTACATCCTGAAACATCAGCCGAAACATTTATACCCGTTTTTCCCTGTTTTGGGATTTGTACAACGCAATTCATACACATCTTTCCTTCCACGGCAAAACATCATAAAAAAATTACCTGCAATCTTATCTGTAACCTCAAATTTCTTTATTCGGGCTCCCTGATCGGGATCATAAAAATCTGCGGGTTCATCACTATTACCAGATGTAATATCCATATACGAAATGCCGGCTTCATCAAGGCGTTCCTTCAAAAGACGATTTTCATTTTCCAGTGTCTTAATCTTTAATTGCAGTTCTTCAACGATATCTATTTGGCTCTGCTCAGAATCCTTCATAACAGCCTCACGCCTTCCCTCTTCTTGAAAAGTCTCCTGACCTTTGATCCGGCGGATTACAGGAGGAACCTGTCAAATCCATTTCATACCGACAAAGACCTGCTGGGACTAATCAAAACACTCCCACCAGCATCTCCATTATAATCTGTCCTACGCTCACTGCGTCCTCGATCATCAGATAATGATCCGCGCTGGTATCCAGAAGTAATTTTCCGGATGCCGGAAATTCCTCGTCCGCAAACCATAACTTCAGCAGCAGCGGATAATACGGAAGGAAATCAAACCGGACTGTAAAATCCGCATTGCTCTCCATCATCTGTCCTCCAATGGCCAGGCATCTTTCCTCCAGCTCTTCTTCTGTGATCTGACTCAGGCGGCGTCGGATCACATCCTCACACCTCCGGTCAAAATCCCCTCCCCGGATCAGACCGTCCTTCACCTCTCCCATCGTCATCCATTGTCCGTTAAGCGGTGTGCCGTCTGCCAACCTCATATAATGCAGGATTACAAGCTGATGCCATTCATTGATATGCGGTTCTATTACATAATCCGGATAGCTGACACATAGCTCCATGCCAAGGCTTGCGAGAGAAAACTTCTTTGTTTTTTCATTGAAATCAATGCCGGTCCTTTTGGCGATTTCAATGGGATCCCTGCCGGTAAGCCATTCCCTGGCTGCTTTCAGCATTTCCACAAATGCACGGTTTTCCTGTATATTCTTTTCCAACATCATACCTATATTCCCCCTTTATGCTTCTATTACTTCACCGTCTGCAGACACACACCTCTGCCATCACCCGCACGATATTTGCCCCTATTACAAAACCTTGTTCCTCTATCTGCTCCGGCAGGAAATCATAACGATCATTGACTGAAATATAAAAAACGTTCAACATCCTTTCTTTTATCTAATAAATGGAAAATTTACAGTGCTTTCTTCGGACAGTTTTTCACACATTCCAGGCAGAGAATACACTCCGTTCCATTGAGCCTTTTTCTGGAATTGTCAGTGATATCCACATCCATAGGGCATACCCGCCTGCACTTTCCGCAGGAAATGCACTTACTTTTGTCACACTTAATCCGCAGTACAGAAAAATAACTCGCAGGCTTCAAAAACACTGCAACAGGGCAGACATATTTGCAGAATGCACGGTTATCCCTGAAATAAAACGCAAGTATAATCCCAACGGCATAGTAAAGCAAATTTCCAATGATAAACGACCAGAACATGATTCTTTCCATATTGCTTACATGAGCCAGAAACAGGGAAGCCACAAAAACCAGTGACAATGAGAACGTAATATAACGTATCCATCCCAGCTTTTTCCGAGGCTGTTTCGGCTGCTTATAGGGAAGAAAATCCAGAACCATGGCAGTCCAGCAGGCATAACCGCACCAGCCCCTGCCAAAGAACAGAGGCCCGAATATTTTTGCTATGACGTAATGTATAGTTGCCGCCTCAAAAACTCCCGTAAAAAGGTAGTACCAAAAACCTTCTATCTGCATATTCTCGCCACACAGCAAGCCAAGATAAATCAGCATATAACATCCCACCAGCAGCTGTGTGACTCGACGGGCGTATTTATATTCCCTTATGTACAGAGAAATCCCCAGAGCAACAGAGATACCAATGTAGCTGAAATTAAGCAAATAAAATAGATTATCTTTCGTCAGCCAAAGAGTGACTGCCACTATTTCAAATATCGCCAGCATAACTGCCGGAAGTATATATTTTTTCATATCGTATACCTTTAAAAACTTCAATAAATTTACAGAAAGTATGGCAAAACTGCACTCCTTTTGTACAACGGGAGCTCGTCCACCATCAGCCGGTTCTGTACAAAAGTATCACGGATGCTGATAGTTTTTCTCAAATCTGTACATCTGGACTAACCCAACAGAAAATCACAGTTTAAAAATCACATCATTATGAAATTCAAGAAATTCCTTTCCCGGAAAGAATTTGTTTGGCATCCTAATTTTCTGGTTTTCAAAACTCAACAGCCAATCTTCCACTGTATCTCCCTCAATGGAATGCTTTATTTTAGATGAAACTTTAATAATATAATCAGGAGTAACTGTTATCAATCCTCTATCAAATGCCTTATCATGAAGTGCATTCAATGCTAATCCATTCATCGGATTTGTTCGCTCTGTTTTACTGTCTGCATCTTTCCATGGTTTAATATGACTTGCAACAAGAAGTTCCGGTATTGCCAGTCCGGTAATACAGCATCTGTTCTCGTATGAATTCAGCACAGCCATTCTGAAAAAATACTGACCAATACGGTTTTTCATCAGTTGTTCCCGAACTCTGCCCTCTGGAAGCATATTAATCTCCGGTTCATGAATAATACTGTCAATACTCTCATTCTTCATATGTGCACTAATAAGCCTTGCCTGATAAGACAGTTCTTCCCAGTTACTGCTGAACTCCTCCCATACTTCAACATCCAACTTACTTCCATGAGCCATTGCTGTAATATTTCTCTTTCTAAGTTCAGGATCATAATGCGCCAGATTATGCATTTTAAGCGCTACTGCTCCTGGAGTCCTGCCCAGGAGATACGCTAATTCCTGTATATCTTTATTCGACGAACTTATTTTACCAAATGATGTTCTGCAATACAAATCAAAAGCTAATATTGTTTCTTCTTTTGACCATTTCACTCCTGTTCTGCTCATAATAATATCCTCTTACGTATTTTCATGTTTTTCAAATATTATTTTCAGCTGAGT
>CANQUG010000143.1 GCA_947626985.1 uncultured Lachnospiraceae bacterium
AGAGGAGAACGGACAGAAAATTCTTTCTGTAAAAGACGACGGGATCGGGATCCGGGAAGAAGAGCTGCCTAATATCTGGAAACGCTTTTACAGAGCGGAAAATGTCCGCAAAACCCGGGAATCCACCGGCCTCGGTCTCGCAATTGTACGGCAGATCGCGTCAATTCATCATGCGCAGATCAAAGTTTTCAGTAAAATCGGGGAAGGAACTACATTTCTAATTTTCTTCTAATTTTTATATGGTATCTTAGAACCAGAATAAATGAAAGGGGATGAACAAAATGAAAAAATTATTAAAGAAAACAGGAGCCACTTCCATATTTTTGGCGGCAGCAGCCGTGCTTTTCCTTTGCGCCTGCACCGTATTCGCAGCGTCGGGAACGATTACCAGAACGGAGGCGAAGAAGATTGCACTGCAGAAGGCCAATGTTCAGAGCTCTCAGGTGAAAAAATGGACGAAGATAAGACTGGATAACTGGGATGACGATGGAGATAAAGAGTGGGACGTGAAATTTCGGACCGGCACTTATAAATATGAAATAGAGATCAACGCCCGCACCGGAAAAATAGAAGATTTTGAAAAAGAGCCGCTCAAAAAGACCCAGAAGCCCGCTGCCACTCCGGCAGCCTCGAAGCTGACCATGGCGGAAGCCAAAAATATCGCCCTGAATGCAGCCGGCGTGAAATCCGCCGATGTAACGAAATGGACGAAGACAAAGCTGGACGGGAACGAATGGGAAATAAAATTCCAGACCGCCTCCTGCAAATATGAGATGGACATCAACGCCCGCACCGGCAAGGTGAAGGATTACGAGGAAAAGAAAATAGCTGTCAGCTCCGGCAAGAAAATCAGCGAAAGCGAGGCCAGAAGCATTGCCCTGGAGCATGCCAAAAAGCAGATGAACATTAACGGAACGGTGAAATATGTGAAAACCAAGCTGGATCGTGACGACGGAATGGAATTGTACGAAATCGAATTCCGGTACGGAGGATGGGAATTTGAGTACGAGATCAATGCGGAAAACGGCTGGATCGTAAGCTGGGATATTGATAATTAAGAGGGATATTCCCCGCTGCCTGCAGCGGGGAATGTATTATTACAGAGATTTTTTCACCGGAAGAGATATTGAACATACAGCCGGGGGAAAGGGAATGTATTATTACAGAGATTTTTTTCACCATGCCGGTCCGGCTTTGCAAGTCTGACTGGCATTTTTACTGCCCGGGATCAGTTTCGTCCGGTCTGTCTGCATCCGTCCCGCCAATCGCGGAGGAGGGATCCGGTTTTTCGCTTGCCCCGGCATGGAACGAGTGCTAAAATGGAAACAGCGCCAGGAGACGGAAAGGATCAGAAACTCCTGGGGAATTTCCGGCGGGGAGGAGATCTGCGGACCGGAGGAACAGAAAAAGGGGAGAACAGCGTGAATAAAATCTTGATTGTGGAAGATGAGGAAGCAATAGCAAATTTGATACGCATGAATCTGGCGAAGGCGGGTTACCAGTGTGAAATCGCTCCGGATGGAGAAACGGCGGCGGATCTGATTTCAGAGAGGACCTACGATCTGATCCTGCTGGATATCATGCTGCCGAAGCTGAACGGCTATGAAGTGCTGGAATATGCCAAATCAGTGGAAATACCGGTGATTTTTCTTTCGGCAATGGGAGAAACCCCGCAGAAGGTAAAAGGGCTGAAATTGGGCGCGGAGGATTATATTTCCAAACCTTTTGAGATCGCGGAGCTGCTGGCGCGGGTGGAGACCGTGCTGCGCCGCTGCCGCAAAGCGGATCAGTGTATACGGTTTTTGGATATTGAGATCTATCCGGATTCCCGCACGGTTCTGCAGGATGGCCGGCAGGTGGATCTGACCAATAAGGAGTATGAGCTTTTGCTGATGTTTGCGCGGAATAAAAACCGGGCGCTTTATCGGGAAACGATTTACGAGACGGTCTGGGGAGGGGATTACAGCTGCGCGGGCCGCACGGTTGATCTGCACGTGCAGCGGCTGAAGAAGAAGCTGGGGCTGGAGGAACATATTGTGACGATTTACAAGGTGGGCTATCGGCTGGCGGTTTAGGAAGACGGAAGAACTGCGCTGTACTTTTTTGGGGTGTCAGAGGAAGAGAACGCAGAAAAACAGCCGTCATGTCAGAAGGATTCCGGCAAGGAGAGGGAGATGCGGTTATCCTGGAAATTATTTTTTGTGACTACGCCCCTGTTTGTACTGTTTCTGACGGTATTCGGTGTATGGATGATCCAGGACAGCTTCCGGAGCAGCCTGGACAGGGAGATCGGACGCTGTATGGCGGAAAATCAGATGTTTCAGAATTCCTATGAGCTGACCTGGAACGGCCTGTCCGGGGAGCAGCAGGAGCAGACGTCGGTGCAGCAGGTGGCAGAGAGCTTTTACAATGGGAACAGCGAGTCCGGAGCCACTGCCCGTATTTATGGAGCGGACGGGAGCGTGCTTTATCAGGAGGGGAATCTGATCATTCCCAATACGATCCGTGAGCGGATGGATGAGGAGAATAATACGGGCTACGAGATGGTGCGGCAGGGAGAACGCACTTATCTGGTGGCGCTGGGAAGAAGCAGTCAGGATCTGTATATGGAGACGACGCAGGATATCACGCAGGTGTTCGCGGAGCGGGATGAAATGTACGCGCGTTATCGCATAGGCGTTCTTGCGCTGTCGCTGCTGGTGGGCGGCGTGACGCTGCTGCTTCTGTTTCTGGTAATGCGGGATATGCAGAAGCTTTCACGGACGGTGCGCCGGTTTGCCAGGGGAAATTATGACGCGCGGGCGAACATTCGGAGTACGGACGAGATCGGAGCGCTGGCTGCGGATTTCAACTGGATGGCGGACACGATGGATGCCCAGATGCAGAGGCTGCAGGACGAGGTGCGGCGGCAGGAGGAATTTACGGCGGCCTTTGCCCATGAACTGAAGACGCCGCTGACGTCCATCATCGGTTATGCGGATACGATCCGGCAGATGGAGCTTTCGCCGGAGGAGACGGATATGTGCGCCGATTATATTTATCATCAGGGAAAACGGCTGCAGTCGCTCTCCTACAAGCTGCTGGAGATGACCATGGCGGAAGGGCGTCAGATTGCCTGGAAAGGGATTCTGACGCCGGAATTTTTTGAGGAAATCCGGCGCACGGTGGAACCGGTATTGAGAGAAAAGTCCCTGACGCTGGAACTTCAGGTGGAAGACGGCATGCTCTATGGAGACCGGGATCTGCTTTCTTCCGTATTTCTCAATCTGATTGACAACGCCCGCAAGGCTTCCCCGGAGGGCAAAACGATTCATCTCGCCGGGAAGAACGTGCCGGGCGGGTATTCCGTAACGGTGGAGGATGAGGGGCCGGGACTGGCCGAGGAGGAACTGTCCCGCATTGCCGAGCCTTTTTATATGGTGGACAAGTCGCGCTCCCGCAGGGAGGGAGGAGCCGGCCTGGGGCTGGCGCTCTGCCGCAGGATTATTGACCTGCACGAGGGACTCTGGAAGCTGGAATGTGAACCGGGGCACGGACTGCGTGTAACGGTGCTGCTCGGTGTGCCCCGTGCCGTCCGGGAATCGCGGCAGTATCGGAAAGAACTTCGCCGGGCGGAGGCGAGGGGACGCAGACGGAGAAGCTGAGTATTATGGAGGCAGGAGCACATGAGGCAGTGGTGGAAAATGATTCTCGAATATGCGGCCGGGATTCTGTCGCTGGCGGCGGTAATCGCCCTGGCCTGGTTTTTGCCGGGCTGGTATGCCGGGTGGCAGGACGCAAAGAGCCTTGGGCGTCCGTCGGTCAGCGCGCGGGAGGAGATCCGGTTTCTGGACGCGGAGGCGCTGGATATCGCCAGCCGTCTGAAGATGCTGGAGGATTCCGAAACGCGGTTCTGGGAGTTCGCCGGCTTCCATGATTCCTTCGACAATGAAACGAATATGGCGAAATGCCGGAAAATGACAGAGCGTTTCGAGGAATGCGGACTGGTTCCCGCGGGATTGTCGGAGTGCGTTCGGGAGGACTGTCTGTGGTACAGCGGGGACCTGTATGTTCGGGAGGAGGGAAATTATCAGATGCGTCTGCCGGTGACTGCGCTGGTCTTTGCGGAGTCTGTCCGGACCGGCGGCGGTTCCTATGATATGGGGCGGTATGAAAATTCTAAGACTGACGCCCCGGATCTGCTGCTGACGGTGCTGATGGATGCGGAAAAGGAGCTGTTCTACTATATCTCGTTTCTGGGCGGGGATGAACGGATATATGAATACCTGACAGAAAGCACCGGGTATTCTTCGACTGCCGAGCTTGCGGATGCACTGGATACGGACGCATTCGTGCTGAAGGATGATTACAGCCGTTACGATTTTGCCGGCGTCTGCAGGGCCGCCGATGCGTCTGTGAGCTCCCAGGAGGGACTGAATCTGAATGTCGGGCTGCATTATGAAACGTTTGACGCACATGCGTACCGACGGCTTGTGGAGAGCGACAATTTTACAGGATTTCCGATGTATGGCTTCGCTGTGATGTTCGGGAGCGAGTGGTGGAACGACTGCGTGATTCAGCTGGAGAATACGATTGGTCTTCCTTTCGTTTATCCGCTGTCAGAGGAGGATTCGTACATCTTTGTGAAACAGCTGGCCGGGGAGGCGACGGAGGCGGAGTCCGGGGAGCAGATTGTGGCTGGGGCGGATGGCGCCGCGGCGTCTGCAGAACAATTCGGAGTGTCTGAGGCTTCTGACGGCGGAGGGGCTAAGGTATTTGTGGAAAATAGTGACGGGATTCCGTAAAATTATACAAATTTGATACAACTTTGAGCAATCTTCGATACATTGTTTTGGTATCCTCTTCGCAGATGATTTACGAAGAGGATTTTTTCTGCTTTTGAGAGCGGGTCAGGTCTGCTTTCGCGGATGGAGGAAGGCCTGCGGGCGGATAAAATCCTCTGACAGGAGAACAAAGGAGAAAAAAATGGCAGGGGATTATCAGTCAAAGAATGGGTATCAGATACATAACCGGTATCGGTTCAGCGTATACGGCGGGGAAAAAGAACCGGACCGGCGGGAGCCGGCAGGCGTTCAGGAGGGGCAGACCGAGGACGTGCGGATGCGTCAGCGGCAGAAAAAACTGCTGGAACAGCAGAGAGAGCAGGAACGAAAGGTACGGCGTCAGTGCCTGGTTCTGGGACTGGTCTGTATGGCGCTCACAGCGGGCGTGATCTGGCGGAACGTATTGGAAAACAGCGGGAGCCGGCAGGCCTTTCTGGACGAAAGCGCCGCGGTCTCCCGGGATGACTCCGAAGACCGCAGAATGGCAGAGAGTGGACGAACGGCAGGAACCGATCTGCTGATGCTGGTCAACAAGGATCATGGGATTCCGGAGGGTTACAGGGTGAATCTGCACTGGCTGGAAAACGGAACCAGCGCGGTAGCGGAAGAAATGTACGGCCCGCTCAGCGAAATGCTTTCCGATGGCGCTGATGCGGGCGGGAAGTTTGTGGTCGCTTCTGCCTACCGCAGCCGGGAGTACCAGCGGCAGCTGCTGGAAGAGGATGTCCGGTCGGCGATGGAGCAGGACGGTCTGACATGGCAGGAGGCATATGACCGTGAGAGCCGGGAAACCATGCCCGCCGGGTACAGCGAGCATGAGACCGGGTTGGCGGCGGATATCGTTTCTCTTGATTACCAGCTGCTGGATTCCGGTCAGGAGGATACCTTTGAGAATCGATGGCTCAGAGAGCACTGCAGCGAGTACGGATTTATCCTGCGTTATCCCAATGGCAAAGAGCGGATCACCGGAATCGACTATGAGCCGTGGCACTTTCGCTATGTGGGAAAGGAACCCGCCCGGGAGATCATGAG
>CANQUG010000144.1 GCA_947626985.1 uncultured Lachnospiraceae bacterium
GCATAGGACAGCTGATAGATACCGTCGTCGCCGGAACCCCATCTCAGCTTGTCATACTCATCGCCGTACATCTTCTTGATGTTGGGACCGTACTCGTCGATCAGGTCGCTCATATCGATGAGAGCTCCCGCCTCATACAGGTTCGTTACAGACTGCTTTGCATAAATCAGATCCGGATATTTATCCTCCGCGATCATCAGGGCGATGTCCTCTGCCGGGTCGCCGGTGGAAGATACAGGATAGCTGATCTTCAGGGTTACGCCGGTAGCCTCGGTGATGGCGTTTCCTACAGGGTTATCCCAGACGTCGTTTCTGCCGTCCGCATTGTAGTACTCAAAGGTGATGGGCTCCAGGTCCTCCTCCGCGAAAACGGGAACGTTAACCGCCACCAGGCCCGCCGCCATGGAAGCGGCCATGAGCAGAGCAGACATTTTGCGCATTTTCATAAAGCATTCCTCCTTACTTAAAATATGTTTGTTTGTTTTATATACAACCCCTTACGCACAGGGCATATATCATAAATAAATGCTGATACGGCGCGGGCACGAACTGTCAGATACAGCCGCGGGAAAATGCTTCCGGCCCGTCGCCGGGCAGCCGCATTCTCCGAACCCGGGATCAGTCCTTCACGGAACCCAGCGTCATGCCTCCCACGAAATACTTCTGTACAAAAGGATATACGATAATGATAGGAACCGTAGCCACCACGGTAACCGCCATACGGATCGCCATGGGGGTAACCGCCTGGGTAGTATTATTGACATTATGGGTATCCAGCTGCATCGTCGCCTGGGACATGATCTCATACAGCTTGAACTGCAGAGTCTTCAGATCCTTGGCATACAGATAGGTATCCATGAAGGAGTTCCACTGTCCCACCGCGTAGTACAGTGCGATGGTGGCCAGAACCGGCGTACACAGAGGCATTACCACCTTGTACCAGATCTGGAAGTCGTTGGCTCCGTCGATCTTTGCCGCCTCCTGCAGCGCCATGGGCAGGCCGTCGATATAGGAGCGGACCAGGATCATATTGTAAACCCATACCAGACCGGGCAGGATATATACCAGGAAATTATTTCCCAGATGCAGGGTACGCATGATCAGAAGGTATTCCGGGATCATGCCGCCGCCCACATACATGGTCACCACGAAAAGCAGGGTAAACGGCTTGTGCGCGATGAAATCCTTACGGCTTAAGGTGTAGGCCAGCATAGCGGTGCAGATCACGCCCGCCACGGTACCTACCACGGTTTTGGCAATGGACATGAGAAGGGGCATCACAATGCCGCCCTCTTCAAACACGTATTTATAATTTGTGAGCGTAAATTTCCGGGGAATGATGAAATTCACGTTTTTCATCGTATCCGTGGCGTCGTTCAGGGAGATCGCCAGCACGTTCAGGAAGGGATACAGCGTGATGATCAGGATGAAGACAAACAGTACCACCAGCACATAGTCAAACCAGGTCTTATGAATATTTTTCATCTATGCCACCTCCTAAATCAGTCTGTCTTCGCCGACCAGACTGGCCAGCTTATTGGCAATGAGCAGCAGGGTAACGCTGACAAGAGACTGGAACACACCGATGGCGGTACCAAGGCCGTAGTTGCTGCTTCCGATACCTCTTAAATAGGAGAACCAGGAGAGAACCATGGTATGATCCTGAACCAGCGGATTGCTCAGGAGCATCTGACGCTCCATGCCTACGTTCAGCGCGCCGCCGATGCTCATGATCAGCAGAACCACGATGGTGGGACGGATACCCGGCAGAGTAATGTGCCACATCTTCTGGAAACGATTGGCGCCGTCCATCTGAGCGGCTTCATAGAGGCCGGGGTCGATGCCTGCCATGGCGGAAAGGTAAATGATGGCGTTCCAGCCCATCTCCTTCCAGCAGTCGATCACGACGATGACAAACCAGATCAGAGGCGAGTTGGTACTCATCAGATGAAGATTTGTGCCAAACAGCGTATCGATCAGTCCGCCGTCGTTGAAAATATTCTTGGCGATGCTGGCGATGATAACCCAGGATACAAAGTGAGGCAGATAGGAAACCGTCTGAGTCAGCTTTTTAAACTTCGAAAATATCAGCTCATTCAGAAGCACCGCAAAGGCAATGGCAATAATGGTGCCCAGACCGATCTGCAGAATACTGATGCCGATGGTGTTGATCATGGTCTGCATAAAAATACGGTCCTTAAACGCATCCATAAAATTCTGAAGGCCGGTAAATTCCCTCTCCCATATGGGAAGCGCGAACGTGGCCGGTTTCACCTTCTGAAAAGCCATCGTCCATCCCCACAGGGGTATGTACTTAAAAATAATGATCCAGACAACGAACGGTAAGGACATTAAAAAAAGATACCGCTGTTTCCAGATCAGGTTCCATGAGAGCTTCTGTTTACTTTGCACTGTTTTTGCGCCTTTTTTCGCCATATCTCTCCTACCTCCTTGTAATTTTTTTATATTTTTCGGGCTTTCGCCTTACTCAGTCTGGTAATTATGTCTTATTAACTATACCAAATCGGTGTGTTCTCGCCTATGATTCCAGTTAAGCATTATAACTGTCATTTTTTAATATTTTTGTGATAATTCTGTGAATCATCCCCATTCTTACGGAGAAATTCTCTTGTTGTATTTTTCGGTTGATTGTTAACATTTATACAAAATCATGGTATACTTTTACACAACAGCTGACAGATTTGTCAAAAGGAAAGGATGAGGATCAGATGAATCCTGTACGGGATCCTGCCTTCGCGCAAAATGACCGCCTGGCAGAACAAATAATGATAGAACAGCTGAAGCAGACACATTTTCCGGACGTACCCGCCTGGAACCCCGAGGGTATTGTGGCAAAGGAGGAGGAAAAGCTTCCGGTACTTACCTGGGAAAGCTTCCGGCGCTTCATCAACGGGAACACGGGCGTCCGGATTCCCAGAAACGCCCAGATCATCATCACCCGCCATCCGGGCTATTCCTCCGTGGAACACATCCACAACTATTATGAAGGCTGCTTCATCCTCGCCGGCGGCGGCACCCATATCATCAGCAATCATCTGGAATATGTAAAGGAGGGCGATTTCAGCCTCATTCCCCCGGGAGCCCGGCACGACTTCGAATTCCGCCCGGACAGCCTCGCCCTGTGCTTTTCCATCCACCCTTCGCTTTTCAGCGGCGCCTGCTCCTCCCTTCTGGACGACGACACGGCGACCAGCCGTTTTCTGATGGACAGCCTCTATCAGGACAATCATGAGCAGTACCTGCTCTTCCGGACAGGGGACGACAAAGCCCTTCGCATGATCGCCATGAGCATGCTCCAGATCATGATAGGAACAGGAGAAAACACAGACAAAACCCTGAGCGGTCTCATGCTTGCCTTTTTTGCAAGAGCGGAGACACATCCCCACAGCCACATCCGGAACGAATCCCCCGGCTCAAAGCTGCTGGATCTGGAGCTGATGAATATGATCCGGAAAAATTACGCCACCATCACGCTGACAGACCTGGCAAAATATCTCCACTACACCGTGCCTCACTGCTCCAAATACCTGAAGGAGCATCTGGGCTGCACCTTCTCAAAGCTGGTGCAGCAGATGCGCTTTCAGGCGGCGGAGGACTATCTGACTCATTCGGATATGAGCGTAACCCGGATCAGCGAGACACTGGGGTACGAAAATCCGGAAAATTTCATCCGGGCCTTCAAGAAGACCTTCGGGACAACCCCCATCCGGTACCGGCAGACGCACCGGCAGGAAAATTGAGCATTGCGGGAAAAAGGGAGCGTCACCGCTCCCTTATATTATGATCCCTTATTTTGATAAATGTTTCATGATCATCTCCGGCTTATATCCCTGACGGCTGAATTCCATGATCTTTTTCAGTACAGGAACGCCGTGGGCAAACAGCATTTTCAGGCCGCCGCACAGATAATAATGACCGGGCTCGCCGTCGTCGGAGACGCCGAACCGGTCCTTCAGGCATCCGCCGCCGCAGAACCGGTACCAGGGACATTCCCTGCACTGCTTCGTCAGCCCGTCTTTTTTACTTTTTCCAAAGGCGCTCTGCGCCGGACTGTCCGCCAGCTCCCCAAGTCCCGCATCCGAAAGCCGGCCCAGACGGTGCTCCGGATCCACAAAATGATCGCAGGCATAAACGCTGCTGTCCTCCTCCACAACCAGGGCCCGGCCGCATTCCGGAGCCATCCAGCACAGGCTGGGCTGACCGCCGGCCAGTATCCGCGCCATTTCAGCGAAGAGCTGGATGTCCAGCCTGCCCAGGCCGTTATGGGTCCACAGATCAAATACCCGGCAGAGAAATCTGCCGTATTCCTCCGGCGTTACGGACTCCGGAGAAAAGCCGCCGTCGGGATTCCGCACAACGATGGGAATAAACTGCGCCCATCCGCAGTTCAGATCCTCAATACTGCGGTACACCTCGTCAGGACCGGTCACCGTAACGCTGTTCACCGTACAGAGCAGATCGGGCTGTACGCCTGCTGCCTGCAGCGCTTTCACCGACTGACGCACCCGGTCATAGGTGGGATTCCCTCCCGGATCCCGGCGGTTGGCGTTGTGCACCGCTTCACTGCCGTCGATGCTGATTCCCACGTCGAAACGGTTTTTCTTCAGGAACCAGCACCAGGATTTATTAAGCAGCAGACCGTTGGTCTGTAAATTATTCCACGCCTGCCACCCTCTCGGCAGATATTTCTTCTGCAGGTCCACTGCCTTCTGATAAAAATCCATGCCCGCCAGCGTGGGTTCGCCTCCATGCCATACAAAGGACACCACCGGACCCGGGCCGGCTTCTATCGTCTGACGGATCAGCCGTTCCAGAAGCTCATCGCTCATGCAGCTCTGCTTTTCGTGAGCGGAATATCGGGCCTTGTCCAGATAGTAGCAATACGTACAGCGCATATTACATCTGGAACCCACCGGCTTCGCCATTACCACAAACGGCTGTTTTGCCCTGCTCATCGCAGATGGC
This sequence comes from uncultured Lachnospiraceae bacterium, assembly GCA_947626985.1. Taxonomy (GTDB): domain Bacteria; phylum Bacillota; class Clostridia; order Lachnospirales; family Lachnospiraceae; genus Blautia_A. The sequence goes on from CANQUG010000144.1 coordinate 4,987, forward strand.
GCTCAAAAAACGCCAGTACCTTCTCCAGGGAATCCATGGCCTGCTCCTGCCGGTACATGGGTTTGTCATAATACCAGATGCCGTGCCCCGCACCGTCATAGCGGTAAAATTCATAATCCTTGCCCAGTTCCTTCAGGCGGGCCTCCAGGATGTTCACATCCTCCGGCGTGGGGTTCCTGTCCTCATTGCCGAAGATGCCGAGAAGGGGGCAGTTCAGGTTTTCCGCATAATCCAGCGGCTGCACCGGGCGCTGGGGCGTCAGCTGTTCCGGCGGGCAGACTACGCCTCCGCCCCAGCAGTCCACCGCCGCGTCGATTCCCTTGAGGGTGCATGCCGCCAGAAAAGTGTGACGGCCGCCGGAGCACATGCCGATCACGCCCGCCTTTCCGCTGGCGTTGGTCTGGTTTTTCAGGAAATTCAGCGCTCCGTCACAGTCCTCCATCACGGTTTTGTCAGATACGCCGCCGGCCGCCATGACACGCTGCGTCACCTCGACCGGAGTCCCATGGCCGAAGTCCTCGTAAAGATTAGGGCAGATCACGCTGTAGCCGTGGGCGGTAAACCGGCGGGCGGCCTCCCGGGTAAATTCATCCCAGCCGGGCATATGGTGAATGAGCAGGATGCCGGGAAACGGGCCGTCCCCGATGGGGCGGGAATAATAGGCCTGAATGGGTTTGCCGTCATGGCCGCTGATGCGGATAGTCTCGGCGATCATGCCCTCATATGCATCTGTCTGAAAGCTGTTCCACATAAGATTGTTCCTCCTAGTATAATAATGATGTAGTCAAGAATGACTACTGGTTAATAGTTACAAAGTCCAATCTAATACATCTAC
>CANQUG010000145.1 GCA_947626985.1 uncultured Lachnospiraceae bacterium
GACAGAAAAAAGGAGGAACATCCATTTTTTACGGATTTTCCTCCATATTTTGACTCTATATTCTATACCATTCCTTTGAATTTAAAATCCCCCTCGGGGATTTTTTTGTTTCATATAAATCTTCACTGTCGGTGAATCGGTTTCTTCACGCAGTAATCACCATGCATTCTTTCTCCCAGAACGCAATTCCGTATCTGATATTCTTCTCCACTCTTCGACGTTTCATTACCGGCAAATCTGCTGCTTCACGCGGTAATCACCATGCATTCTTTCTCCCAGAACGCAATCCCGTACCTGATAATCTTCTCCACTCTTTGACGTTTCATTACCGGCAAATCTGCTGCTTCACGCAGTAATCACCATGCATTCCTTCTCCCAGAACGCAATCCCGTACCTGATAATCTTCTCCACTCTTTGACGTTTCAGACCTTCCGCATATTTCCGCGTTTCGATCTGCTCCCGAGCCTCCGCGCAGCCCTTTTCCAGGTTTCCATCCTCCTGATATTTCAGCTCGACGATAATCCCCGTCCTCTCCGGTGTACAGATGGAAATATCGCTGTAGCCTTCTCCCAATTCCTCGTTGGATCGGATGATCCAGTCTCCCCGGCTCCGCAAAAGCCCCAGAACCATACCATGATAGAAATTTTCCTTCAGGCTCTTTCGTATCGCGGTATCCCGCACGCTGATGGAATCCCACAGGTAATCCCCGAGCATTTCGCAGATCGTATCCGCATCGCCCCCGGGAAAAGCCATGCAGAATTTTTCTATTCTGGAAAAATCCGCTCTCGCTGTCTCAGTGAACCACTCCTTCGCCATCCGGACAAACAGCTTCGTGATCTCCTTATTCGGAATAACCAGTTCCAGTTCATCTCCATAAGAATTCCCCCGCTGCGTCAGATAGCCGGTGGAAAAAAGGACGCTCCAGATATTATCGATGGAACTGTCAATGTCTTTGTACGTCAGATCCTGCCTGACAGGCTTGACGATGGACTCCCCGTTAATCAGACGTTCGATTTCCTCCTTCGTGGTCCGGTTCGCCATGTAAATCAGGCGCTTCACCAGATCGTTCCCGCTGGAGTTCGACCAGTAGTCTCTGGGCGGAGTCTGGGGATCCGCACACAGCGCGTCACAGTAATTGATCACATCCCAGGGGCAATAAACGTCGGTCTTTCCAAAACTATATCCGTTGTACCACTCCTTTATGGCATCCGCATGATCCGACAATCCATAAAACCGGAGCATCTCCTGCACATCCGTTTCCGTAAAACCGAAATATCCGCCATATCTGCTGTCCGTAACAGTATGGGTCTTCAGATTATTCAATCCGGTAAAAATGCTTTCTTTAGAAATCCGCAGACACCCCATAAGGACAGCAAAGAAAAGATTTTCATTTGATTTCAGCGCATTGCCCAGCATACTACGGATGAGATTTACCATTTCCTCATAATATCCGGCATGAAACGCTTTATCCAATGGCACATCATATTCATCGATCAGCAGAATGACTTTACGGCCGTAATGCCTGGCCAGAAGCTGAGAAAGCGTCTGAAGACTGTCCATGAGCACTGCATCTGTCATGTCAAATATGGACAAACTGGTTGTACCCACCCGGATCAGCCTGCGGTAAGAAGCCTTCTCCGCCTCGGAAAGGCGCTCGCTTTCCTGCAGAAACTGGAATCTCATGGCTTCATTTCCGATAACGCTCCGAAACGCCGCCCCGGCCATCTCAAAGCTCCGGCCCTCCACAGACTTAAGACTGACAGAGATCACCGGGAACTGTCCCATATATTTTTCACACAGCTCTTTTTCCCGGGAAATCTTCAGCCCGTCGAACAATGTCGGGTCACCGCCAATTTCAAAAAAGCATTTCAGCATACTCATGTTCAGCGATTTGCCAAAACGTCTCGGACGGGTAAACAGATTCACCTCGCCCCAGTTCTGCAGCAGCTCCGCGATAAACATTGTCTTGTCTACGTAGTAAAAATCATTTTTCCTGATTTTTTCAAATCCGTCAATCCCCACCGGCAGCTTTTTTTTCGGACCATGATTCATCTGATATTCCTCCATTAATCAGGCAGACTCTCGGAATCTCTAAGCCTTGTTTTATGCGGTTTCTAAGATTCCTTTTTTATAAATTCCCCCAGCTTTTTTTCAAAAAAGGGGTGACAAACCGCCCAAAAATACGGCGTTTCGCGGCTATGCCGCCTGCCAGAACCACAATTTTATAAGCAATACCATTATATATCATGCCAACGGCAAGGTCTATTAGTTGTTCCCATTTTTTCGCAAAATTTCAACCAAATTTATTACATTTGTTCCATTCCGAATAATATTTTACATTTCATCTGATCGGCAGGTTCAAGAATCCAAGAGTCTATGATTTTATATGAAAGAGACATAATGGGTAATGAATATCGCCCTGTTATTGCTTTAAACATCCTCATCGGATATGCCAAGTCAGTCCCTCGAAAGAATCGAACAGAAAAAGCGGTTCATTGAGCAGGTTCAAAACAAATAACAGGGCATCCGAAACACTACTGTATTTCTTCCCTCAGCGTCACTTTCCCCACAATTCCCGTAGCGGACAGCGGGCGGAAGGCGGTCATTCCGTTCATGTTAAAGCCGCCGCTGTGGATTTTCCGCTCCAGAAGAGTGGCGATCTCTATGCGGATGGTGCTCTCCGGTGCAGAAAGCTCCGAAGGAATGGTAAAGCGGAAGGGTTTCTGAAGCTTCGTGCCAATGCCTGTCCCGTTGACGAAGACCTCCGCGCTCTCGTATACGTCCTCGATTTCCAGAAGATACTGTCTGCCGGGAATCAGGTCTGTCTTCGTTTCGTAAATATAGAAGCCGGAGAAATCCGGGTATTTTTTCTGCATACCGGCAAAGGGAGCTTCCGCAGCGAAGGGCTCGCAGGCTTTGACGCCGTTTTTCATCAGATAATCTCTGGAATTCACCTGATATACCATAAAGGAAGTGAGTTCCCGGGACTGACCGTATACAGGGGGCTTCGGCAGGGTTTCTCCTCCCTCTGCTTTCCTGCCATTCAGGCAGCCTTCCCGCGACGAAACTGCCAGAACACAGAGTTCCAGCGGGTCGATAACCAGCTTCACCTTCAGTCCCTTCTCCGTCTCCTCATACTCCACAGCTTCCAGCCGGTTTTCCCATGGATAATACCGGAAGGGCACACCCTTCTTCTGAATCTCCACATTCCCCTCATAGGACTTCTCCGCTCCCTCGTTCAGAAGGAGATAAAGATCTCCGTCCTGCTGATAGTGATAGGAAACCAGCTCCGAAAACGCCGGCTCCGCCTGCACCTGAGGAATGAGAACCTCCTTCAGCCTGCCTGCCGCTTCGGAAGCAGGAATGGTTTCATAGTCCGCGATCATCCGGACAAAGGCTTCATTTTCCTCAGCAGATGCGCAGCTGACGCCCGAAGGCTTCTGGTCAAGGAACAGCACCGGGAAGCCGCTCTCTTTGGCCTTCGCAAGAAACTCTGCCGCAGATTTTTGTATAAACGTACAGCCTGAGATTACCAGGGCCCGGTACTCCACTCCGTTCACCGTGAGGATTTTCCCGTCAAAATCCGAAGGATATTCATCCGTATTGTCAAACACGTCCGAGGGAATGATGTGGAAATCCACCTGGGCATTTGTCAGCGCGCGGGCGGCCTGTACATTGGGCATGCCGCAGCCGGCCCATCTGCTTTCTCCATTGTAGAGAATCGCCGCGTCGGGACAGGGTCTGCCGCCGTTGATCAGATGGCAGACGCGATTGGTGTAGGCCATCAGTTTGCCAAAGGCGCCGTAAAGAGGATTTTCCCCATGGGCGTAAAAGTGAGGCGGACAGTCGGGATCCGGGAAGGCCTTCGGGGTAAATGCGTGGGGTACAAAATGATTCACGCCCCGGACCATAAAATGATCCGCCATAAATTTCTGTTCTTTTGTTCCGGACTGCCAGCCGTATGCTCCGAAATTTTCGCACAGGCAGCGTCCCAGCTTGTCAGGGTCGATGGCGGCCAGGGACGCGCCCAGTTTGCCCAGAACATAGTGATAAAAGCCGGCTTCATCGTAGGAGCGGGGATCCCGGCGCCTGCCCGCGTGCTGACCGTTGATCATTACCTGACCGCCGATATTATCAATACCCGCCATATGCTGGCCGGCAAGGCCACGGAAAAAATGTCCCAGACTGATGCCCAGATCCGAATTGAAATCGCAGTCCTCCAGCATGTGACCGATATATTCCACGCCGTGCTCTTTGCACCAGCTGCCGTTCTGTTCGGAGAAACACTCCTGCACCAGGCGGGAGGCCATCTGCATAAAGGAAACTCTTTCTTTGGCCTGCATGACTTTGTCCCCGGCCTCTCCCCAGAGATAAGGCAGATAGAGCTTCCACTCTTCACTTCCGAACTCCTCCGTAAAACGGGGACCGGCCGCTTTTGACCAGGGAAGGTTCTGTCCAGGACTTCCGATGGGACCGGCAGGCATGTAGCCCTCCGTATTTCCTACCGGCGGCTCGTCGCTGAAAAATCCGGCGATCACATTGCCGAAATACCGGGAATAATGAGCGTAATGCGGTTCATATACGGCGTCGATGAGAATCCGGCAGGAATCTTTGTCCAGGAAATTGATATAATCGTTCCGACCTTTGGCCTTGCGGGTGAGATACACGACGAAAATTTTCCAGAATCCGTCCCCCAGATCAAAATCAATCTTCATCTGGTCGTCCATTTTCGGCGTAAGGTCCACGGGAGTTCCCAGTTCCCCCATCTCCAGGATGGGGCAGGCCAGAACGGCCACCAGCTCATCATCATGGAACTGCCGCTGAGCCGGAGGAGCGGGAGGCATCCAGGGCGGAAGGGGTTCCGGCTCCATATATTCCTTCACGTTCAGTTCCAGATGCCGGGCGGGTCCGGAGATTTCCAGGGAACGGTAAACCATGTACTGATGGGTCAGCTCGTCAGGAGCATCCTTCATGGCTCCGTTGGCATAGCCTGTGGGAAAATGGGAATCGTCAAGGATCCAGACCTTCATGCCCAGCTTTTCGGCCTCGTCCAGGATCACATCCATATCCTTCCACCATTTTGGTCCGCAGAAATCCGGGTGGGGACGGCTCTCCACGCACACCGCGCCGATACTGGCATTATGAATGGCGTTCATGTATTCCCGCAGAACGTCCTCCTCCTCGCCATGCTGCCAGAAAAAGGGGAAAATATAGTTGGCGGTTCTGTTCTCTAAAGCTTCCTGTAAACGTTTCATTTTTTGCAGCAGCCTCCTTTTGCATTTCTGAATCATAGATCCGGCTTCGTTTGCCGGGAGTCTTTTTATTCACATACCAGTATAATCCTCCCGGGAGCATCCGGAAATAACATGAGCGGTCACACGGGCAGTCCGATTCGGACATAATGGGAGATTTTTTCACAGACATAAATGGGAGATTTTTCCACGGACATGAACAGGAGATTTTTTTCGCTTGCCTTCTTTTTTAAATGAATTTATACTAAAAAAAGTATTTTGACCCTGGCATCTACGAAAATTGTACAGAAACCATATCTGAACCGCAGGAAACAGAGAAGACATTCATCGTTTTTTTCAGCAAAGCCTCTCAGACAGCGGATCACGGGATCAGGAGGAGGAGAACCATGCAGGAACAATACGATCTGAGGCTCAATGAAAATGAACGGCTCTTTAAACAGATGTACCAGAACCATCCGGAGCTGCGCCTGGATCAGCCCAGGACCCTGAAGGAGCTGGAAACACTCACCTTCCGGCTCCCGGAGCATCGGCTGCTCACCGAAA
>CANQUG010000146.1 GCA_947626985.1 uncultured Lachnospiraceae bacterium
CCAACTTCGCTACCCAGACAGACGACGACTATATCGCCAAGCTGGCCAGCGGACGTGTGGTAGCCATCACCGACGCTATGTGGCATTATGCGCAGGCTGAGCAGGTTCTGAGAGCTGACGGCAAGGTGGACAAGACCTACTGCGGTCTTCCCGTTACCTTAAGAGCTGACCAGAAAGCTCCGTCGCTGATCTATCAGGGTCTGCAGGTTGGTTACGGCCTTGGTATCTCCAAGAGCTGCGAGGATCCGGTTCGTGCTGTGAAGTTCCTGGATTACCTGTGCTCCGATGAAGGCGCAAGACTTTACAAATGGGGTATCGAGGGCGTGAACTATGAGATCGATGAGAACGGCAACTGGTATCGTCCTCAGGAAGAGATCGACGCCGCTGCTTCTGATCCCGACTATTCCAAGAAGACCGGTATCGGCAACTACACCGGTTTCCCGATCTACGGCGACGGCGCTGTTGACGAGAACGGCAAGCCCTATACGCCCGTTACCCGCGAGTCTGTAAAAGCCGAGTATACGGAAGCTCAGCAGGCTGCCTGCGACGCCTGGGGCGTAGAGCTTCTGGTAGATATCTTCCCGCAGCCCGACGAGTTTGAGACTCCTGATTTCGCTCCGCTGTGGGCATATGCGACTCCTCAGGAGATCGTAGACCTGCAGACCAGACTGGACGAGATCGCATGGCCGGCCATGGTGAAGTGCGTAACCGAGCCTGTAGATGATTTCGACGCGAACTGGGATGCTATGATTCAGTCTCTGGAGGACAACGGTCTTGAAGAGGCGAATCAGCTGGAGACCGAGTTCCTGGCTTCCAAACTGAGCTGATCAGGGATCTGTGATTTTCCGGACGCAGAAGCTGCGGCTGGTACAGAACATGATATAAGATAAGAAAAAGAGGGTTGATATCTCCGTGGTATCAGCCCTTTTTCTCCCGGTAGGACAGATACCGGGGCACACAGCGGAAAGAATTTCAGGAAAAAGGAGCGATCATATGAAGAAAGATACACCATTCTGGGATGTGTCCCTGCCGGTTGAGAAGCGTCTGGACTGGCTTCTGGCCGAGATGACCATTGAGGAGAAATTAAGCTGCCTGGCGTCCAGTGTTCCCGCTCTGGAACGGCTCGGGATCCCGGGCATGAATGTGGGCGGCGAAGCCGCCCATGGGGTGGAGGCCAGAAATGATCAGAATGAACTGAAGGTTCCGGAGCCCACCACGTCCTTTGTTCAGCCTATCGGCATGAGCGCCTCATGGGACAGGGAGATGATCCGGAAAGCGGGCGAGGTCACCGGCATCGAGGCGAGGGTGATTTATCACCGGCATCCGGACAGGGGCTTAAGCCGCTGGGCGCCCACCATTGATCTGGAGCGGGATCCCCGGTGGGGCCGGAACGAAGAGGGCTACGGCGAGGATCCGGTTCTCACCGGAGCCATGGCGTCCGGCTATATTCAGGGCATGCAGGGGGATGATCCGCACTATCTGCGCATCGCCAGCACGCTGAAGCATTTTTACGGCAACAATGTGGAGGAGGGCCGGGGCTGGAAAAATTCCTCCATCGATCCCCGGAATAAATTCGAGCTTTATCTGGAGCCCTTCCGCCGGGCCATCCAGGACGGCGGAGCCGAGGCGGTCATGACGGCGTACAATAAGATCAACGGGACGCCCGGGATCCTGAATCATGAGGTGCAGGATATTCTGAAGGATCAGTTCGGCTTAAAGCATGCGGTCAGCGACGGCGGGGCCATGAGCATGGTGGCGGGCGTGCATCATTATTACGGAACCCATGCGGAGACGGTGGCAAACGCGGTCAAAGCCGGCGTGGACGCCATGTCCGAGGGGATGGAGGGCGTGACGGAGGCGGCGAAGGAGGCCTGGGAGCTTGGGCTCCTTTCGGAGGCAGAGATCGACCGGGCCATCCGGAATATGTTCCGCACGAAGCTTCGCCTGGGCATTTACGACGAGCCTGTCCGCAATCCCTATGACCGGGTGGCGGAGGAGGATCTGCTGTCGGAGAAGAGCAGGGAGATCTGTCTGCAGATGTCCCGGGAGGCCGTGGTGCTTCTGAAAAATGAAGATCATGCCCTTCCTCTGGACGCTTCCATGCCGGCGAAGGAGCTGGCGGTCATCGGACCTCTGGCAGACGCCTGGTATCAGGACTGGTACGGGGGAACGCCTCCGTTTAAAAGGACGCTGAAGGATGGAATCGAGGAGATTCTGGGACCGGGCAGCATCTGCGCGGACGGATGGGACCGGGTGGTGTTCCGCTGCGGAGACAAAGCGGTGGCCATTGGGGAGGACGGAACGCTGCGGCTGTCGGATCAGGCAGACGTCTTTGTGAAGGAAACCTGGGGGGAAGGCTCCTGCGCTCTGCGCAGCGTGCGCACCGGCAGACTCTGGAATCTGAGGATGCCCTCGGGTCCTGACGGAGAATTCGGGCGGATCGCGGCGGACAGCGAGCAGGCCTTCGACTGGTTCGTGGTGGAGATTTTTCATTTGTTTGGGGATAAGACGGCAGTGCCGAAGGACAGCGGCGAGGGTGAAAAATCAGGCTGCTGCGTTGGGAATACGGAGAAGGGGGCCTCTGACTGCGGCGAAGTGCAGGCGGATCTGTCCGGTTCTTTGCGGCAGGGAAGCCGCGTGGCGGTGACGCTCACAGACCGGTTTGACAATCCGCTGACGGTATCGCCGGACGGTTCCATTCGTTCGGTCTATGGCGCGGAACCTGCCGGATTTGTCATGGAAGTGGTTTCCTCCGGGATTGAGGAGGCGAAAAAAGCTGCGGCTGCGGCAAAGACTGTAGTTCTTGCTCTGGGCTGCCATTCCATGATAGACTGTAAGGAGACGGCAGACCGCTCTTCCATCGCATTTCCCGCCTGCCAGCAGAAGCTGTTCGATGCGGTGACCGAGGTGAATTCCAATGCGGTGACGGTTTTATTTACCAATTTCCCCTATGCCATGAGTGAGATTCATCAGAAGGCCCGGGCCATTCTTATGAGCGCTACAGGGGCGCAGGATATGGGAACGGCCATGGCAGAGACGCTGTTTGGCAAAAACGCTCCCGCGGGCCGTCTGAATATGACCTGGTATCTGGACGACAGTCAGCTGCCGGATATGGACGATTACGACATCATAAAGGGCGGACGGACCTATCGGTATTTTCCGGGGGAGGTGCTGTATCCCTTCGGCTACGGACTGACTTATACGAAGTTCGTTTATTCGGATCTGACTGTGGAACTGAAGGATTCCAGGGAAATAAAGGCATCGCTTTTGGTAAAGAACGCAGGAGAACGCGCCAGTGATGAGGTTGTGCAGCTTTACGGCATTGCGCCGCCGTCCCGGGTGAAGAAGCCGCTGCGTCAGCTGCTGGCTTTTCAGCGGGTGAAGGCGGTGGAGCCGGGAGAGGTTCGCCGGGTGGAATTTTCGGTGCCGGCGGAGGAGTTCCGCTTTTATGATACCATCAGCGGGACGCTGATGGTGGAGGCGGGACGATATACGATTTTTGCCGGAGGCTCCAGCGCGGACCGGCAGGTGAGCGCGGAACTGGAGATCCCGGGCCTGCATCCGGGGAAGCGGGATCTGACGAAAAAGATCCGTGCCGATCATTACGACGATTATGAAAATATCCTTCTGACGGAGGGACAGTTCGGATATACGGCTGTGACTCCTGCGGATCCGGAACGGGAAGGATGGATTCGGTTCGGCGACTGTGAGCTGAGCGCCGATACGAAGAAATTTGTCCTGCACCTGAAGAGCGGCGCGGGATGCAGCGTGAAGGTGCTGGTGGACGGAGAGACGGCGGCTTGCTGGGAGGGAAATACGAGAGAGTATCGTCAGGGCGGTTTTCCTGCCATGGATGAGAAGGGAAGAAAGGAAGCCGTTCTGCAGGCGAAAACCTGGCCGACGGAGTATACGGATGTGGCGATGCCCGTCTGCGGGACCATCGCGGAAAAGGCCGTCCATACTGTGGAAATTCATATGGCGGGGGATGTGCGTCTCTGTTATTTCCGCTGCTGAGGAATTTCAGGCAAAAAGTGCGTCGGGACGGGGCCCGGCCATGAAAAGAGCTTCTGATAGAGCAGGGGATTTCAGGAAGAAGTGCGCCGGGACGGGGCTCCGGTCATGAGAAGAGCTTCCGATAGGGCAGGGGATTTCAGGAGGAAGCGCGCCGGGACGGGGCTCCGGTCATGACAAGAGCGCCGGCAGGGCAGGGAATTTCAGGAGGAAGCGCGCCGGGATAAAGTTCCGGTGTTGAGAAAAGATTCGAGAATGGTGTGGAGGTGACAGGATGAAAGTATGCCTGCTGAACGACTCATTCCCTCCGGTGATCGACGGAGTGGTGAATGTAGTCATGAATTATGCGAATTATCTTATGGAGGAGCACGGCGCGGAGGTGATCGTGGGAACTCCGCGGTATCCGGATACCGATTACAGCGGATATCCCTATAAAGTAGTGCCCTATCAGAGCTTTGACACGACGGCGGTGACCAGCGGCTACCGCACGGGAAATCCCTTTGAGGGAAGGTCGGTTTCCGAGCTGGCGGACTTTACGCCGGATGTGATCCATTCCCACTGCCCGGCGTCCGCTACGATCATTGCCCGGATACTGCGGGAGGAGACGGGAGCTCCTGTCATTTTTACCTATCATACGAAATACGACATCGATATCGAGCGCTTCACACGGACGAAGCTTGCGGCCAGAGAGGGTATCCGCGCCATGGTGAAAAACATCGAGGCGTGCGACGATATCTGGGTGGTGAGCCGCGGGGCCGGGGAGAGTCTGAAAGCTCTGGGGTTTCAGGGAGACTACCGGGTCATGAACAACGGCGTGGATTTTGCCAGGGGGAGAGTGACGCCGGAGATGGTCGCGAAGGCGACTGCCGGGTATGATCTGCCGGAGGATCTGCCGGTGTTCCTGTTCGTGGGACGTATGATGACCTATAAGGGCCTTCCCATGATCCTGGACGCCCTGAAGCTTCTGGCGGACGCCGGGCGGGATTTCCGGATGGTGTTCATCGGAAAAGGGCCTGATAAGGAGCTGCTGGAGCGCAGGGCCAGGGAGCTGGGACTTATGGACTGCGGCACTGCGCCGGACAAATGTATCTTTACCGGTCCCATTTATGATCGGGATGTGCTCAGGGCGTGGAATACCCGGGCAAATCTTTTCCTGTTTCCATCCACCTTTGACACCAATGGTCTGGTGGTGCGGGAGGCGGCGGCCTGCGGGCTGGCCAGCGTGCTGATCGAGGGCTCCTGCGCTGCGGAGGGCATCACGGACGGCCGTAACGGATTCGTGATTCGGGAGACCCCGGAGGCCATGGCGGCCCGGCTGGAGGCTGTGTGCGGAGATCTGAATTATCTGCGGGACGTGGGGCAGCATGCCATGGATGAAATATATCTTTCCTGGAGGGACTGCGTAGCCGAGGCTTATGACCGGTATCAGGTCATTCTGGAGGAAAAGCAGCGGGGAACGCTGTCGAAAAAGCGCAGGCTGCCTGCGGATTATCTGGTGGCGCTCACCGCTCAGAGTATGGAGGAGCGGGAGAAGGGACGGCGCATCCGGAAGGAGCTGTTTCACGATTTCCGGGAGACCGCCATGGGAATGATGGAGAATATTCAGGACGCCGAGGAGAACGCGGAGCGCCTTTGGGACAGGCTTACGGAGGAGTTGCATA
>CANQUG010000147.1 GCA_947626985.1 uncultured Lachnospiraceae bacterium
CCACCGTTTATTCCGGGACATGAGTTTTTAGGACATATTGTGGAACTGGGTGAGAATGTAAAGGGCTTTCATATCGGTGACCGGATTACTGCCGATCAGATTGTGCCGTGCGGCGAGTGCAGATTCTGCAAAAGCGGCAGATACTGGATGTGCCAGCCGCACGCTACTTTTGGCTTCCAGAAGGGTAACAATGGAGGAATGGCGGAATATGTAAGATATCCCAAAACAGCTGTTATATCAAAAGTTCCGGCGGATATGCCGTTAAAGAAGGCTTTGCTGATCGAGCCTTATGGCTGCTCAAAGCACGCGGTTGACCGTGCCGGTATTACGAATGAGGATGTTGTAGTGATCTCAGGAGCCGGTACATTGGGATTAGGTATGGTTACCTATGCCCGTATGAAGAACCCGGCAAAACTGATTGTTTTGGATATGGTTGACAAACGCCTGGAAAAAGCCGAGGAGTTTGGCGCAGATGTTGTTATGAATCCGGGAAAGGAAAATGTAGTGAAAAAGGTCCTGGAAATGACAGACGGATATGGCTGCGATATTTATATCGAGGCGACCGGTCATACCTCCAGTGTTCAGCAGGGGCTGAATATGGTAAGAAAATTAGGAACATTCGTCGAGTTCAGTGTGTTTGGAGAACCTGCAACGATCGACTGGTCCATCATCGGCGACAGGAAGGAACTGAATGTTCTTGGCTCGCATCTGAGCCCGTACTGTTATCCGTTTGTGATTGAGAATATTGAGAAGGGTAATCTGAAAACAGAAGGTATTGTCTCAAAAACATTTCCGATCGAACAGTGGGAGGAGGCGTTTGAATGCGCGACCGGAAAATACGGTGATTTTAAAGTGGCAATTACGTTTTAGAGAAACGCTGTACCAATAAACACAAATGAATCTATACGTGATGACAAATGGAGGTCCGGCGAATTCTACAGAAATCATGGCGACCTGGATTTATAAAAATGCGTTTGTGAAATACAGGGCCGGATATGCTAATACCCTTTGCGTGCTCCAGAGCGGAATCTGTATTCTGTTGTATTTCTTCCAGAAATGGGTGAGCAAGAAGGGAGGGGTGGATGATGAATAATTTGTAGAAAAAAGGAAGGATTATGAGAAGATGAAGAAATTACTGGTAATAGGAAGCCTGAATCTGGATATGGTGGTGAATGTGGATCATTCCCCCGCAATTGGTGAGACGATATTGACAGACCGGATGGAACTGATTCCGGGCGGCAAGGGCGCCAATCAGGCTTATGCAGCCGGATATCTTGGAGCGGATGCGGTCATGTTCGGCGCAGTGGGCTGTGATACATACGGAGATATCCTTCTGAATAATCTTTCGGCTGCGAATGTGGATATTACAAAGGTGATGCGGCGGGAAGATACTTCTACGGGTCTGGCTCTGATCACGGTGAACCGTGACGGAGACAACAGTATTGTGGTAATCTCCGGCGCCAATGCGACAGTGACCTGTGAGGATATAGACCGCAATATGGAGCTCCTGGAAAAGTCGGATATTATCCTGCTGCAGATGGAAATACCGCCGTCTGTGGTGTGTCATGCGGCGAAGCTGGCCAAAAAGCTTGGAAAAACAGTGATCCTGGATCCCGCTCCGGTTCCCGGAACTTTTCCGGAGGAACTTTATGCTTATGTGGATCTGATGAAGCCAAATGAGACAGAGCTTTCCATGCTGGCCGGTATGGAGGTGACGGAGGAAACTCTGGATGCGGCAGTGTCCTGTATCCGCAGAAAAGGTGTGAAAAATGTGCTGGTCACGCTGGGAGAAAGAGGCGTTTATCTGGATTCGGAAGAACTGGGCGTACTCCGAATACCGGCGAGAAAGGTGTGTGCCGTAGATACCACGGCCGCCGGAGACGCATTTACCGCGGCGGTTGCGGTCATGCTTGCCCGGGGGAAAGATATCCGTGAAGCAGCCGGCTTCGCAAACCAGGTGGCCTCGATTGTGGTTACCCGAAAGGGTGCGCAGTCGTCTATTCCTTCCATGAAAGAGGTTGAAGAGTATTTTAAACAGCAAAAAAGCTGAGAAAAGAGAAGCTTCCCATTGAAATTGCAGTGCAGAACCTGCTTTCGGTGGGAAGTTTCTATGATATTGCGATTTGCATTTCTATAATCTTTAGCGTCAGCATTTTCATCCTGAAATCTGCATCGCAGCCTGCCGTCTGCTGAACATGGATATTGTGGGGGCAGTCACATAGTCATTATCAGCCTGAAGAGCTTATTTTTCGGCCAAATCGTCCGGTTCGGTCTTCTGGCACCTGGCCTGATTGGGGGCTGGAGAACCAGCAGCGGATCAATTATGCAATGCCGCTGCGCCACATTGTCGGCGATGCCCTTGGGTATTTAAAGGAATATTCCGAGATCGCAAAACAGAATAAAGCAGATGGACACTGGGACAGTCCGGACGAGTTCCTTTCCGGTTTCCGGAAGGAAGACCGGCTGCATCCGATGGTGACGCTTTGTGTTTATTAAAAGTGCTTTTAGTGGATTTTGCTCTTGGACGCTGTGATTTATGTCCTATGCAATTTACAATTCCTTTACAAGCTGGGAGTTGTCAATTTCCCTTATTTATGAGTTTTTTCCATTGGCGATATTCTGGCGTTTCATCCCATTCTAATGCCCTGTCAATATAAAACTCTGCTAACTCAAAAGATGCAGGGGGCGTCAATGGTATGAAAAGATAATAAGCCATTAAAAATGCACAACGGGCGGCGGCTTTTAAACTATTTTTTTTCTGAAACCTGTGTAACGACGCCTCTAATACAAAGAACAGGTTAAGTCGATTCACTTCATTTTTGTCCGTATAGAAGCAATTCAAGTCATCGGGCGTTAACTCGAAGATAGCTTTTTCATCAAAATACGGATGTCCGAAATCTATGTTAATCTTCATATTTTTCTCTCCATAACTTCATGATTTTTCACCCTGACAAAGCCTTATTTTATGCGGATTTCAAGACTTGGTTTTTATAAATTTCCTCCACTTTTTTCTAAAAAGCCCTGACGAATGTGCGGAAATGTGCGGGAAAAAGCGGCGCTTTTTATCATGGCTGACGTCCATCGGCCAAGTATGCCATATTCTGAAAATTCCCGCGATTAAATAAAATATTCAATCGTATTCTCCGCCGTAAGTTTTGTCCGGTTGTTGAACAGCAGGACCGCTTCGCGCTGTTCCATCTCGCCGAGCGCATAGAAATCATGAGTTTCTTTGTTGAAAACAGCATTGGGAACGATACGGTTGTATTCAAATGGATGGTCTGTAGTTACGATGATGTCTGATTTCCTGAGCCGGACGGGGAAATCTGCTTCGGAAGCATGCCGGGAATTCCCGGTATGTTCCGCATTGCCGGGGTTACCGTCGCTGCGGGAATCCCGCAGGTTTTCGGAAGAACAGGCGGGGCGGAAAGTATCCGAAGAGTTTTTCGGTTCCTCGAACCAGGGATCGAACAGCAGGATGTTTCCTTCGCGTTCTCCGGTCAGAAGGACATAATGCTCTCCCCCATAATGCAGGCGCACGACAACAGCCCCATGGCGGCGGAGCGTATCATTGATCACGCTTTCATTTCCTATGTATACGCTTTCCCCCGCGATATAACTGCTGGATATGGGGAGGGAGCAGGCCTGCCCGTAGCCGTCCAGCCAGTTGCTCAGGAACATCATGGCTGTGCGGGAGGTTCCGCTTTTGCCGAAAGCGCCTCCTGCGCCGTAGCAGTCCAGGCTGTACAGCATGATATTGCGGATAATTTCAGGGGGAACATCCTCGCGGTCGAACAGGAAGCTGATCGCGTTGAGCATGGAGGTTGGCCCGCAGTCATATTCGGAAAGCTGATAGTGAAGAGGATTTTTCATGATATAAACTCCTTATTTTATGTTTATCAAATCGGCCAAACAGTTTTTGTTTCAGCAGAACAATAATGCATAAAACATATCTGCATACTATGAATTGGAATTGTACCATTTGATTATCAATTTGTCAAGCGTGTACGAATTAATATCAGCTCTGACGCTTAAAAATTTTTATTAATAAAATTACTCAACTTTCCCAGCATGAATCACGGAACAAAGCCTGAATAAATGCCGGCTGAGCCATCAGCCATTCGGTCACTTTACATTTCAGAATTTTTGTGATCTCTGCTGACACTATACCGGCTATATCTGTAAACAGGGCGAATAGTTCCTGTAAGGCAGTAGTAAGATCCATATCCTGGATTTCATCACAGAACATGAAGAACAGTTCCCCATAAGTTTTCTGATCATTCTGTTTCCGCCGTATCCACTCCAGAATGATATATCTGGTGAATACGATGGCGGTATGACAGACCATCGCGGTATAACTCCGGCTCTGGAATTCTGTTCCAAGTTTCATGAAAGATTTTGATGCTTTGAAAAAACACTCAATCGACCACCGGTTTCCATAAATCCGTACAATCTCCGAATCGGAAAGGCTGCAGTTTGTGCTTAACAGATACAGACATTCGCTTTTCTTATTACGGTTACGTACAAACACAATCTTTACCGGAATTCCGTTTTTGGTAGTGACACAGAGGGAGCCAAAGATATTCTTTGCTCCTTCAAAGCATACAAATTTCTGCAGTTCAGACAGCGTATAGAATTTTCCATGAAAGATATAGCGCTGTTTCAGCTGCTTTACCATACCAATCACATCCAGACCTTCCGCGAGAATGGACCGTATCATGGGTTCTGTGGTAAACCAGCTGTCCATAAGGACATAATCCGCCCGGATCCCGGCGGACAATGCTCTCCGGATCAGAAGAATCGCTGCTTCCGGTTTGCTGAGCATACTTTCCCGGCATGTTTTATAACCATTTGAGCGGTGATCCATGTTATCGGATATTTCCTGGTAACGATTACTCTTTCTGGCAGAGGAAAGCAGGTTGAATCCAACAGGAATAAAGCTGTAACCATCGGACCATCCCAGAGTCAGCAGGGCAAAGCCTTTTTGAAATCTGTGTTCCACATGGTCATAAACCCTGGAAAGAAGTTCCACCTTTTTACTTCTGTTACGTTTTATGACAGAGTCATCCAGAACCAGGACTTTTACGCGTTCCGGTCTGGTAAGCCGGTCAAATACGGATATCACACTTCCGGACAAAAGAAGGAGGAATTTCTTCCAGTTAAAGGAAGTATCATTTAAAAAACGGTAATAAGTGTTTTTGGAAACTGCCTGGTCTTTGTGTCTGGAATTCAGAAAGCGAAATAAATTTCTGCTCCGGAAAACTAACAGCAGCAGAAACTGAAACACTTCATACGCAGGAACGCCACAATTTTTGGTAATATTGGACCTGCGGAGTATTTTTCCAATCTGAAGTTCCTTAATTGCGGCAGAAAATTGATTTTGGGTATTTTCAGATGATTCATTTTGGTATATCATAGGATTAGCACCTTTCTTTGTATGGTATTGATTAGGGGTAATCTTATTATACCAAAGTCTGGTGCTGTTTTTATGTCAATATACCGAATATCAGACGATTTTTTGCTGAAAATACAATGTTTACACCCATTTTACTGGTGGGAAAGTTGAGTAAAATTATAAAAAAACCTCCCATTTTATGGAAAAATGCGAGATAATATAATCAACCAACAGACTATTTTTTCGCAC
>CANQUG010000148.1 GCA_947626985.1 uncultured Lachnospiraceae bacterium
TAAATGATATTTTCTGAACCAGTATCAATATACCACAAACAGGGGGAAAATTCCACAGGATAATCCCTGCGCCGGATATCCTGATTTTGATCCTGCAGAAAAGGGAAGGACGGATCGCTGCCGGATGGACAGCCCGGAATGAATTTTAACTTATACTAAAAAAAGAAAGGGGAACAGCGCCGGGCTATTCAGGTTCTGTTTTACAGTGATCCTCTTATGAAAAGGATGAGACGATTCCTTTTATCTATCTGTCTGGAATTATCCCCGCTGCCTGTAAGGATTTCAGGAATGTTTTCAGATTATTTCTCCATTTTTCATACGGAATTTTATGCAAATTTCGGGGCTTTTTTTACTTGTAATCTTCATCTCTGACAAAACAAAGTGCGTAAATTTTGAAATTATTTTCTCAATTTACGCACTTTATTATTAGTTCAGGATCTCCTTCCTGAACCTTCTGAAATCCTTCACCGCATTCCGGCCGATCTTGACGATCTTCCTGAGGTTGAGGGAGTTGGTTCCTTTTTCACGGGGCTGGAAGGTTATTGGGAGAAAGAGGACCTTTTCTTTGAAATAGACGAAGTATGTCGTGAACATGATGTTGGGGAGGTTGTAGTCAGCCGGGAGTTTATTGATGTATTTTGCAACCAGGTCTGTCTTCATGAGCCGGAACGGCGCGTTTGCGTCCCGGACTTTGACGCCGAATATCAGGCGGAGGAGAAAGCACACAGTGTTTTCTACAAATTTGCGGTCCTTTCCGTCTCCGCGTACCACCCGGTTCCCGAGTACCGCGTCATAACGCTTTCTGTTTTCCCAGAACGCGGCGAATTCACCGGGGTCGGTCTGGCCGTCCGAATCTGTCTGGAAGATCCAGTCCGCGCCGTGTTCGATGGCGTAACGATATCCGGATAAGACAGCCGAGCCGTGGCCGCCGTTCGGCTTGCTGACCGGGACCAGCTTCGGCCGGCCCAGCGCCAGTTCCTTCAGTTTTTCGAATGTGCGGTCTTTGGAACCGTCGTTGACGATGACCAGACGGGAACGGTCATCGCCGTGCTGGTCCAGGACCTTATACCAGTCCAGGACACATCTTTCTATATTCTCTTCCTCATTATACGCGGGGATCACGATGTACAGCGAATCCATCATCCTCCGGTCTCCTTTCGTTTCTTGCAGGATTCTTCGCCATGAGCGCTTTTGTATCAGGTTTCTGTCCGTCAGGCTGCGGTTTCGCGGTCCCTTCTTTCCACCTGCGCCTCACGAAGCAAACCCCGGGAGTCGCTTTGGGGTTCATCGGCAGCTGCGCCCCTTGCGGGCTTTCGCCACAGACTGACGGCATGCCTGTCATACAAAGAAAGGGGAGCAGCATGGTCACTGCTCCCTCTTTTCTTATCTGTCAGAATCACTGTATTAAATTTTGTTATGATCAGGTTGATGATACCTTATTTAATATCAGCTTCCTCCAGTTATGATTGTTCTGAGTTTTTCGTACAGCTGCTTATTTCGCTGCGGAGAAAGGACCGTATACGTTCACATTCTCAACAGTGCGGTATGCACGTACTCTGTAGGTAGCGCCGCTGACAGCCTTCTTGTCGGTCCAGGTAACTTTGGAACCGGACTTCACGGTGCCGACTCTGGTCCATCCGCCGGTGGTCTTGCGCTGGATGATATAGCCGTTCGCGCCTGCAACCTTTTCCCAGGTAACAACAGCTTTGCTGCCGGAGAACGCAACAGATTTCACAACAGGAGCAACGGGTGCCGGACGGCCGACTTTGCCCTTTCTGCTGTAATCGCTGCGGACATCGCCTTTGACAGCTCTTACTGTGTAGCGGTATGCAACGCCGGAAACAAGCTTCTTGCTGGTATGGGTGAAGCTGGTGGCTGTGATGTTCTTTCTGATCAGGGTCCAGCGGGTAGCCTCGCCGCCTCTGTACCACAGTTCATAGGATTCCGCGTTCGCTACAGGAGCCCAGGTAACCGTGATGGAGTTGTAGCCTGCGGATACCGCGGACAGAACCTCGGGGGTGGTAACCTGTACGGCCGGGTCAAGAACGATCTTCTCACGGGAGATCTCATCGCCGCAGACTCTGCAGTAGATGACTTTCTCATAGGAGCCCGGAGTGGTAGCGGTCGCTTCTACTCTGTGCTCGGTCTTTACTTCGCCCGGCTCATGCGCTCTTGCGCCTGCGTATGCCAGTTCACTCGGATAATAAGGAACATTTTCTTTCGACCTGGTAATCTTCACGGGTTTGCCGTCCACTTTGCCGGACCATTCCACGTTCACGGTAACGGTTCCTACAGAGCAGCTGTAAGGCACCTGTGTTGCAGGATCTACCTTGGCGGGAACATAATTTGTAAAGGTTCTTCCAACTTCCACATGGTCAATGATCACGGTTCCGCCGTTTGCGGGTACGGTAAGGATATTCTGGCCCTCTTCAGTGATCAGGGAGCCGGTCTTTCCAGCCGGGGTGTTGTCGATACCGTTGGAGTCATATTTTCCGCAGACAGTACATTTTCTTGCCACCGCGGCGTAAACCCTGTGGGTAGCTTCCGTCGTCTCACGCTCTGTGGAAACGCGTCCGCCGACCTGAACGGTCCCGAACCATACGATCTCTACCGGGTTGGTCCCGAAGTTATGCTTATCGGTTGCCGGTAATACTTCGTTCTTCACAGTGTTCTCATCCGCGAGTCCGCACGGGCACTCCATATGTACCTGGAAATATCCGTCTTCGCCGCAGGTGGGCTCTTTGGAGGTCCCTTCGCCTTCGATCTTTGTCTCGATCAGTCTGTGTTTTTCTTTCGTTACTTCATACAGCTTCTTCTCTTTCTTGCCGCAGAGTTCGCACAGACGGTAAACGTATGACAGCTTGTTATGGTAAGTGTCGTCGATCTTGATGTACTCATTGTCAGAATCTTCGGGTGTCGTAGTATACTTGCCCCACTGATGGATGTCAGTATTGTAATCAGCGGTCTTTACATCGCCTACTTTTGCATTTAAGCCGCAGCTCAGGCAGCTGTAGTATAACTGGTATTTTGCCTTGGTCCTGCAGTTGATGCTCTTGGCTTCGGTCACATTGCCCTGCGCGTCTTTTACAGTAACAAGTTCTTTTGTATCAGGATCATGTAATAACTTCGCGTCTTCTGTAGCGGATGTGATGGTAGTATTCTTATCAAGGTCCTTTAAGGTCATTCCGCCTGCTGCGACCTGAATACTTCCAAACGCGTGTCCGGCCGGAACGGGAACTTCCCCTCTTGATACCGGGCCATGGGTATCCGTTACATACGTGGTCTTCTCATAGTAGCCCATCTTGGTGCAGTCAGCGAGAACCGGGATCGGGCCTGCCAGTACTCTGTCAGTTTTGATCTTGCCGTAGTATTCCCCGTTGGCGTCCACGCCGAACTTCACAACATCCAGTCTGCCGTTGATCAGCGCGACAAATCCGATCACGTTTGCCTTCGGCTCATAGAAATCGCCTACGTTCTGGCCGCTTACATCCCTGACGATGATCTTCTCGTCATAGACAGGCTGTCCGCACCATTCGCATACACATACGGTATAATAGTAAGCGTCTTTGGTCTCATCCACCCAGGTCATTCCGTTGTCGTTGATGTTGAACGGTTTGAATCTTCCCAGCCATGGATATTTCGCTACGTTAGCTTCATAATATTTGTTGGTTACTGTGATGGGTTTGCTCTTGTCATATTTATGGCCGTTTGCCGGGATCACTTCCGTCCAGACATCCATGATCTCGTCTTTGTCGATATCAACAGAAGTCTTGTCCCCAAGCAGCTCTTTCAGGTTGTCAATCGTGGGTACCTGGCCTGCATAGGTGCCGACTACCATCTTCTTGCAGTCTGCACAGCCCATGTAATAGAATTTCTTGCCTTCCTTGCAGGTAGCGGCTTCGTTTCCTGCATGGAGTGCTATTACATTGTGGCCTACTTTATCGCCGAGAGGTCCGGATTCGGAACCGGGGGCAACGATGTATCCGTTCGGGGCTGTATATTTCTCAGTTCCTTTTGTCCAGACTTTGCATGCCGGATCGATGTTGGTGTAATCCTTGCCGCCTACTGTGGAATCATCGGATACTACCGGGAATCCATAGAAGTCGAAACCGTATACATCACATTCCGCGTTGAAACAATCCCGCGCGATATGCTTGGACGCAACTTTCTCAACCGGATAGTTGACCATATCCTTGGTCGCGTATGTATTCGGATCATCTGCATCAAATGCAACTCCGTCGATCTTCAGCATAACTTTGAAGTCAGCTACTACGCTCTTGCCATCCTTGGAATAATGGAATTTAACGTTTGTTACGCCTACTACCTCGCCGGTATAATCCGGAACCGGTGTTGCGGTCGGAGTAGCACTCGGTGTTGCGGAAGGTGTTCCACTCGGAGTAGTGCTCGGTGTTGCGGAAGGTGTTCCGCTCGGAGTAGCAGAAGGTGTTCCACTCGGAGTAGTGCTCGGTGTTGCGGAAGGTGTTCCGCTCGGAGTAGCAGAAGGTGTTCCACTCGGAGTAGTGCTCGGAGCTACAGACTCAACTCCACTCGCCGTAACCACCCTCTGGACTTCTTTTGACCACTCACCACATGTTGTGCACTTCACTTGGAAGTAAAAATATCCTTTCTGATTATTTGCATTGGAATACCATTTCCCTGCCACTGGATCATAGTAGCACATAATTGGAGATTTATCAGCTATCTTTACGTTTTCGCCCTTAAGCACAATATTATCCGGATCATCTACTTTCCCATCCCCATCCGTATCATAGGAATGCTTTCCTGTCTTAGGAAGTGGACTTACTTGTACTCCGAGTATCTGCATCTCCGTTATTTTCTTAGCTAACGTTTCATTTCCCAGATTTTTCGTGAGATCGTCCAGTTTTGTTACTCCCAACATCTTCAGAATTGTCGGAAGTGTTTCGAATTTCTTCGTCTGCTGATCCTCGTAAGCCAGATATCCATTACACTTAGGACAATAACCATAAGTAATGACAACACCATCTCTTCCACATGTCGGAGGTATAGTAACATTATTCGTACTCCACTCATGTCCAGTAGGCTCATTCGGGTTTTCCTTAGTACCTGGATCTACGATATATCCAATGTAATTCTCTCTCGTAGCTTTGATATCCTGTGCAATTTCTGGTCTAACGTTCGTTACATTACCTATATTATCGTAAACTTCGTAAGATGTATCTGAAGAAACGGTTTTGCTGAGAGTAACCTTCTGCGGCTTGCCATTCCTCTCATACTCTAGTACAGAACTAATTTTAGCCTCATATACAGCTATGCTAGGCTCTGTACAGGTCGCCTTCGCCGTTTTATCAGTTTGAGTAGTTTGAGTAGCCTTTACGCTTCCTGCTTCAAACTCTTTAAATGTATATACACTACCACTATCATCAAAAACTACATATGGTTTAAATGTACATACAATGTGAGTTTCACCATCTTCATCTTTTTTCGCTTCGAACTTTACATCTCGAACCAGAGGCGTATCCAGAGGTAATCTATCCTCCGCCTGCAACAAAGATTCTCCTTCTGCATCTACTGCAGTTGCTTCCGGCTCGGAAACAAATTCCGATGCCACTTCAGCAGGAGCGCCGTCTGTGAA
>CANQUG010000149.1 GCA_947626985.1 uncultured Lachnospiraceae bacterium
TACCATACGCCCGGATCCCGGGCAAAATCAAACACCATGGGCCGCATCACCGGCGTTCCCTCCTCATGAGCCAGGATCGCTTTTTCATAAATATAGGGCATCATCCGGCATTTCAGCCTGGTGAAGAACTCCACCACCTTCACCGCTTCATCGTCAAAAAGCCAGGGCACCCGGTAACTGCCGGAACCGTGGAGACGGCTGTGAGTGGAAAGAAGCCCAAAAGCCGACCACCGCTTGTACAGATCCGGCGTAGCCGTGCTCTCGAATCCGGAGATATCATGGCTCCAGAACGCAAAACCGCTCATGGCAAGGGATAACCCGCCGCGCAGCGTCTCCGCCATGGAAGGATAATTGGCGAAACAGTCTCCGCCCCAGTGCACCGGGAACTGCTGCCCTCCGGCGGTAGCGCTTCTGGCGAATAAGACAGCCTCCTTCTCCCCCTTTACCTCCTTCAGCAGCCGGAAAACCGCTTTATTGTAAAGATAGGTATAGAAATTATGCATGGCGTGAGGATCGCTGCCGTCATGATACGTCACATTCACCGGAATCCTCTCTCCGAAATCCGTCTTGAAGCAGTCCACTCCGCAGTCCAGGAGAGTGCGCAGCTTGTCCGTATACCATTTCACCGCGTCAGGATTGGTGAAATCCACCAGTCCCATTCCCGCCTGCCAGTTATCGGTCTGCCACACGCCTTTTCCGTCGGCGCGCTTTAACAGATAACCCTTCTCCATTCCTTCCCGGAAAAAGCCTGTCCCCTGAGCGATATAGGGATTGATCCACACGCAGATCTTCAGTCCCTTCTCCTTATAGCGCTTCAGAGTTCCCCGGATATCCGGAAAGCAGTCTTTGTCCCATTCAAAGTCGCACCAGTGAAAGGCCTTCATCCAGAAGCAGTCAAAATGAAAGACGCTGAGAGGAATCTTTCTCTCCGCCATGCCGTCAATAAACGAACTGGTAGTCTGCTCGTCGTAGTTCGTGGTAAAGGAGGTGGACAGCCACAGTCCGAAAGACCAGGCGGGAGGCAGAGCGGGACGCCCTGTAAGCGCCGTATACCCCTTCATGACCTCCCGGGGCGAGGGTCCATAGAAGAAATAGTAGGACAGCTTCTCGCCGGGAACGGAAAAACCTACATATTCCACTTTTTCACTGGCCACCTCGAAGGAGACGTTATCCGGGCTGTCCACGAACACTCCATAACCTCTGTTCGTCATATAGAAGGGGATGCTTTTATAGGAAATCTGGGAGGCGGTTCCCCCATCCTCATTCCAGGTATCCACCACCTGCCCGTTTTTCACCAGCGCCGTAAAGCGCTCACCCAGGCCGTACACGCACTCGCCCACAGAGAGGGAAAGCTCGTTCACCATATAAGGTTCCCCCTCCTCTGTCAGGTAGTTCGCCTGAGGAAGCATGGTGCTGTTTTTCCTGTCCCAGCACACAAAGCCCAGATTGCGGAAACCGCAGGTGGTCAGCACCTTACCCTCCGCCTCAAAGGAGTAGGAGAAATTCTTCCTGTTCACCCGCACCTGAACCGCTCCCGCGTCCATCAGGGCTTCCTCCTCCGTAATCTTCACATCCGCGTCCGTCACGGTTTCCCATTTCTCAAACTCCGGCAGATGGGCGTCATATCCCTCGTAATGCCAGGCCTTCACTGAGATGCATTTTTCGCCGCAGGCCCTGAATTCCAGTGTGATCACCGGAAGATTCAGCGTATCCCCTCTGCCCTCGATCTTCTTCACCGGCGCCACGATGCGCATTCCTCCCGGAATTTTTTCCACGGCGTACGCCTCCGCCGCATACAACCCATGGGCCCGCTCGCTGCGCAGCCAGTATCCCTCTGTAAACTTCATAGAATATCCTCCTGTCAAATATGCCGAAACCGTTCATCTTTCCGGGGAGCTGTTTATTATTGATAAGCGATGTCGCCGCTCCGGTCATTCTGGATGATCTCCACCCAGGTAACTCCGGGATTCAGCTGGATTTCCTGATCGTCCGCAGTGTAATAATGGGTCTCTCCCCACTGGGAATCTTTGGACCAGCGGATATCCACGGCTTTTCCTCTGGTAATGAATTTTCCTTCTCCTCCGCTTGTAGTATCGATATTCAGATAACCGTTCTGATCATAGGGAGGGCAGGCGGAATACTGAAGGATAATATTGTCGCAGGTGAGCTGCTTCTGGGTCGTCTCATCCACCTGGGCCTCTCCGTACTGAAAACGCTTGTACTCCTTCGATTCCTCATCATACTCAAACCAGGGATTATTGTATGTAAAGTTGCCCAGTCTGACAGTCTTCGCGTCGATTCCGCTCTCCAGCAGAGTTTCCTGTCCGTCCGGTGCGAAGAGAAAATGTCCGTCATAATCTTCACTGTACTCCTGGCGGAAGCCTGCGGACGCAATCCCCTGCTGCAGCCTCTCGAAGCTGGTGTAGGCATTGTGGGGCGCCTGCCTGTCCGAAGTACGGTAATATACGGTTCCGTCCAGCTGCAGTCCGTTCAGATGATCGATCACATTCTGCTCAAAATAGGGATCGGCATACACAGCCTGTCCGAAATGGCAATAAATTGCATCAAATTCATTTGCATAGGAAATATAATAATCACGGCAGCTTCTCACAGCTCCGATCTTCTCCAGTCCGTCATAGTTCTCTATCACAGCCATCAGACGGGTAATCTCCCCCTCCACAGGCGCTTCATAAACTACACCCGCGCTTCCGATTCCGCTCTGAGGGCAGGCCACTTCCACGTTGTCCATCATCACCGCCACAGGACGCCGGCGTCCCACCGCTTCAGTCACGTTCTGACCGGTAAGATAGCTTTTTACCGCCATTTCTCTCTCCGCCCCGAAAGCGGGAGCCAGGGTCCCCATCCCTGAAACCGTCAGAATTCCTGCCAGAAGCGCTGCCAGAATGTTTCTCTTCATAGTAAATAACCTCCTTATCTTAAATCTTAAAATGAAATTTTATTTTACACCCGGGACTGTTCCCGTCCGTAATCAGCAGTTGCCCTGCTGCCGGCTTTGTTCATGGTATGTCTCACTGCATAAATCGGCCGGCCCGCTGCTCTTCTTCTCTGAAAAGCGGAGACCTGCAGCCGCCCCCGCTTTTCACACTGCCGTACAAGAATGTTTCTTCGGCGCTTCACCCTTTGCCCCGGGCTTTTGCAGAAGGGCTACTTCTGTTTACAGAACTGTTTGTCAAATTCCGGATTAAAGAAGTAATAATTTTGTCCGTTCAGTCTGTCCTTGGTCATTTCCAGGGCTTCTCCGAACCGCTGAAAATGCACCACTTCCCTTGCCCGCAGGAATTTGATGGGATCTCTTACCTCCGGGTCCGTCACCATGCGCAGGATATTGTCATAAGTGCTCCGGGCCTTCTGCTCCGCAGCCATATCCTCCACCAGATCTGTGACGGCGTCTCCCTTGGACTGAAATTCACAGGCGTTAAAAGGCACCCCGGCAGCGGCCGTGGGCCAGATTCCGGCAGTGTGGTCGATATAGTAGGCGTCAAAGCCCGCGGCCTTTACCTCCTCCGGCGTCAGGTTCCTGGTAAGCTGATAAACGATGGCGCAGATGATCTCCATATGGGCCAGCTCCTCGGTTCCGATATCGGTGAGAAGTCCCCCCACCTGCTTATAGGGCATGGTATACCGCTGGGACAGATAGCGCATGGAGGCCGCCATCTCCCCGTCCGGACCGCCGTACTGGCTCATGATGAACTGGGCGGTTTTTGGGCAGGTTTTACTGATCTTTACCGGATACTGCAGTCTCTGTTCATAACTCCACATCAGCAGTGCCCTCCTTCCCATACAAGGGGTTTCTTTTCCCACTGGTAATGGGTCGCGCAGTCACACCCGCATTTGGCTTCCCCAAGCAGTTCTTTTTTTCTCTGAAGACATGTTTCATAAAATTCCTTTGCCCTGACGTCGTCGGGATGGGTATCCAGATACAGCAAAGCATCGTCCAGGGCAAAACAGACCTGGGAAAATCTCATATGAGGGTCGTCCCCCATTTTGGCCAGAACAGGATTGCTGTCCTCCGGCGCCATAAAAAAAGGTTTGTTCAGTTCCGGAAAAATGGTCCCCTCCGCCAGGGCCTTCTCCGGAGCGTAGGTGTCCTTCCACTCCTGCATGGGAACACTGGGAATTGCCAGATTTTGATGTTCCATATTTTTCGCTCCTCTCACGTATTGATTCTGAAGGACGTGCGTTCATTTCTCCATCCTTCCAAATCTGTCTTTAGTATATGGAGCTTTTTATGATTTCACCTATACAGTTTCTGGCTGGCGGAATTTTCCAGCGCCGGACGCATGTTCTTCCTCCCGGCGCCATATAATAAATCAAATTCACTGACAGAGGCCTCTATGAAATTTTTTTCAGTAAAATCCGCGGCAATCCTGTTCTGTGCCTTCCTGGCCGGGGCCCTTGCGGGGAAAGGATCCGCCATGCTTACCTCCGGACAGCATGCTCTGCTGGCGGAATCCTCCAGCTGGGGACTGGGGTTCCAAAAAGAAGGGGAACGTCCCACAGGCAATGCCACTATTGAAGAGCTGCAGGAATATAATGCATTTTACGCGGAAGACACGGAAGAAAAGGTTTTGTATCTCACCTTCGACTGCGGCTATGAAAACGGCAATACCCCCGCCATTCTGGACGCTCTGAAAAAACACGGAGCCACAGGGACTTTTTTCGCCGTAGGAAATTTCATCAGGGATAATCCGGAGCTGGTCAGACGGATCGCGGCGGAGGGACACATCGTGGGAAATCATACCATGACTCATCCCGACATGTCGGAAATCTCTTCGCTGGAAGCCTTCACCCGTGAGCTGAAGGGAGTCGAAGAGCTGTATGAAGAGACCACCGGAACGCCCATGACAAAATTTTACCGTCCGCCTCAGGGCATTTACAGCAGGGAAAATCTGGCTATGGCCAAATCTCTCGGGTACTGTACTTTTTTCTGGAGCCTGGCCTATGTGGACTGGTATCAGGATAAACAGCCCACGAAGGAGGAAGCCTTCAGCAAGCTTCTGCCACGCATTCACCCGGGAGCCATCGTGCTGCTCCACAATACCTCCGCCACCAACGGGGCCATTCTGGATGAGCTTCTCACCAGATGGGAGGAGATGGGATATCATTTTGACTCCCTGGATCATCTGGCGGAAAAATACAGCCGGAAATGACCTTCCCCGGAGAGCGCCGGGCTCTGCCGTGACACAGCTCCGCCATATGTTAAAAGCCGGAAGCGCTTTTAAACACTTCCGGCTTTTAAGACCAGGGGATGAGAGAATCGAACTCCCACCAAAGGTTTTGGAGACCCCTATCATACCATTTGACCAATCCCCTATATGAAAAAACGCCGTGTATGGAAAACCACGACCGCAGTCCCCTAAGAACTGCCTTTTCATCACCATTTTTCCTGCACCTTCAAAACTGCATACATGCTGTACATCTCTTCCAAAACATACGCCTTTTCTTCCGGACCTTTCCAGGTCTCTCTCCAAAAGAATCATCTCCTGACCACGCGCGCTGCTTCTGCAGCTTTGGTC
>CANQUG010000150.1 GCA_947626985.1 uncultured Lachnospiraceae bacterium
GCTTAGGGAGAGAGAATGCGCTGCACGTCTGCGGCGGAGAGGGCGCCGGTGTGTGATCTTCCCGGGGACTATTTAGAGAATAGGAGAAAGAGAAATGAGTAATCAACCCAAACAAGAGAAACTCAGCAAGGCATTTGTCTGGTTTCACGCCACTTCCGTAAACGGCGGCGCCATGGCTATCGCAGCGACGATCTCTACCTATTTTTCCCTGTATGTTCAGGAGGAAATCGGCATCACGGCTGCACAGCTCTCAGTAATTCTTCTGATCTGCTCCCTGTGGGACGCGATCAATGACCCCATGATGGGCGTAATCTGTGATTCCTGTAATCCCAAGTGGGGACGCTATCGTACCTGGTTCACCTTCACACCTGTTGTTCTTCTGGTGGATATGTGGTTCCTGTTCAGCAATCCCGGATTCATTCAGGGAAGCGCTACAGTGAAATGTATTTATGTGTGCATTTGCTACATGGTTTATGGTATGGTGGTGACTGCCTATACCATGCCTCAGATGGCAATCCTTCCGGCTATGACCCTGGATGATCAGGAGCGTAACGACGTTGTAGCCAAGGGCGCTGCTGTCTGCGCTCTGATGTTTACCATTGCTTCCACCTTCTCCACTCAGCTGGTGCAGATTTTCGGAAGCTATCGTACCCTGATGTGCACCTACGCAGTTTTTGCAGTGATCTCCTTCTGGGGTCTGTACAAGACTTCCGAGGAGAGATATGTGGCTCCCAAGGATGAGAGCGGCGGTCTGAAGCAGCTGATCTATGTATTCCGCCATAAAGAGGTTTGGCCCGTAATGCTCTGCTGGTGTCTGGCTGCCATTTCCTATGGCTTTATGTTTACTTCCTCCGTATACTATGCGCAGTATATCTGGGCCGGCAAGAGAGTAGATTTTGCTACCATGGATGAGGCTGCCATCGGCGCGACTATCGGCAGCACCATTTCTACATACATGGGCTTTATCTCCGTAGGAGCCCTGATTTCCATGATGGTACTGATGCCTATTTTCCTGAAGGTATTCAAGACCGGTTATAAGGCTCTGCTGGTTTCTCAGGTTCTGACGGTTGCCTGCTACGCGATTCTGTACTTTACCGGCCGTCTGAACTTCTGGTACTGCTGCATTCTTTCCTTCGTCGCTACTGTTGTAGGAGCTATGGTAAATGCTTTGGTGAACGTTCTGGTAAACGACACGATAGACTTTATCATGCTAAAGGAGGGCAAACAGCTGAACGGCGTGGTGTCCTCCGTCAAGGGCTTCGCTCAGAAGTGCGGCAATACCGTTGTAAATTCCGGTATGCTGGCAATCCTGGCAATCTGCGGTTTCGATGCCAGCCTTGGGCCCTTCGGTCAGTCCACGACTGCCATTGAAGGTACGAACGCGGTACGTTTCCTGGTTCCGGCTATCGTTTCCGGTATCATTATTGTGATCATGGTATTCTATCCGCTGAAGAAATACTTCCCTGCTATCGCTGAGATGAAAGCGAAGATGGCTGCCGAGCACAAACAGTAATTCTGAGATTTTGAAAAAATAAAGGAACAAAAGGCCTCCGGCGGACGCCGGAGGCCTTTGCCGTGTAAGCCGTACCGGCAAAATGCCGCATTTTTTTCCGGATGTTTTACCGTTCAGGATTGACATGTTCTGCCGGATTTGGATATGATAGAAAGAAAAAACAGGGAGACAGAGATTGTATGGATATTGTACGTTTGCTTTTCAGACAGAATATTGTGATGTTCATCTATCTTGTGATCGGATATCTTCTGTTTAAGAAGAAGCTGATCACCGCGGCGGGCAGCGGAGAACTGGGAAAGATTCTTTTGTACGTGATTATGCCTGTGGCCATCGTCCGTTCCTATATCAAGGATTTTTCTTCGGAGATGTTCGCCGGCTTTCTTGTGTCGTTTCTCGCCGCGCTGTCGTCGCTGCTTCTGGCTATGGCGGTAAGCACGTTGTTTTTCCGGAAAAAATCCGCCATCCGTCAGTTCGGAGCCTCCTTTTCCAATGCGGGGTTTATCGGGATTCCTCTGGTGCAGATGACGCTGGGCGAGGAGGCGGTGTTTTATGTGGCCTCCTTTGTGGCCATTCTGAATATTCTTCAGTGGACTTACGGAGTCTATATTATGACCAGGGACCGGGAAACGATCCGTTTCAGAAAGATTGCCGCGAATCCGATCGTGATCAGCTTTCTGCTGGGTATGGCGCTGTTTTTCCTTCCTGTAAAAGTTCCCGAAATTCTTTCCGGAGTGATCGGAACTCTGGCGTCCATGAACGGACCTCTGGCCATGATCGTTCTGGGGGCATATCTTGCCCAGATCTCTCTGGTGGAGCTGCTTACGGACCGGGAGACGTATCTGTGCGCCTTTGTACGTCTGATCGTTGTTCCCATGCTTACCATTCTCCTTCTGTGGGTGATTCCTGGTACCTGCAGTATGGTCCGCCTTGCCGTGCTGCTGGCTGCCGCGGCGCCGGTGGGGTCCAATGTGGCTATTTTTGCCCAGCTTTATCATAAGGAATACACAGTGGCGGTGAAAGATGTGTGTCTCAGCACAGTGCTCAGCATTTTCACCATACCTCTGGTGATCGGTCTGGCCAATTATCTCTGGTAAAAGTTTTCCGGTAAATTTTTGTTGAATTTTCCTTCGGGCTGACGTATAATTTTTTATAATCACGATTATAATAATTACGATTATAATAATCACGATTATAATAATCATGATTATAATAATTACGATTATAATAATCACGATTATAAAAACATTGACGTGGAGAATGAGAAGGGAGATGAGGCCGGATGTTTATAGGACGGGAGGATGAGCTGAGCTTTCTGGAGGATCGTTATCACGCCCGGGGCGGGCAGCTGATCATGGTGTACGGACGCCGGAGAGTAGGAAAAACAGAGATGCTGCGGAAGTTCTGCGAGGGGAAGCCCCATGTGTTTTATGCCTGTACGGAGAGCACGGACGAGCAGCAGCTGGCGGCCTTCAGCGAGAGGATGCTGCAGAGCGACCTGCCCGCTGCCAGGTATATTACCCGTTTCACAGACTGGAAGCAGGCGCTGGAGAGTATTCCGGAGCTTCCTCACAGAGACAGGAAGCTGCTGGTGATCGATGAATTTCCCTATATGGTCCGGGGAAACCGTTCCATACCTTCCATTCTTCAGAATCTGTGGGACGCCAGACTGAAGGATGAGAATGTGATGATCATTCTCTGCGGAAGCGCCATGTCCTTTATGGAGAAGGAGATCCTGGCGGAGAAAAACCCTCTTTTTGGACGGGCTACCGGGATTCTGAAAATGCGGGGCATGGATTTTTATGACGCCGTCAGGTTTGTTCCGGCGTACAGTCCGCTGGAAAAGATAGCGGTATATGCCATCCTGGGCGGGATTCCTCACTATCTCAGACAGTTTGACGACCGGTTTTCCGTAAAGGAAAACATCTGCCGGAGTATTCTCATGCGGGGCAGCATTCTCTACAGTGAGGTGGAGTTTTTGATGCGTCAGGAGTTCCGGGAGACTGCGGTGTATAATGCCATTATCCAGGCGGTGGCCCTGGGAAATACCAGAATGAATGATATTTACCAGAAAACTCAGATAGAGAAGTCCAAGCTCAGTATTTATCTGAAGAATCTGATCGATCTGGGGATCCTCTGCCGGGAGTTTTCCATAGAGAGCAAACCCAAGGAAATGGCCGGCTCCCAGAGGGGTCTGTACCGGGTGGCGGATCCGTTTTTCCGGTTCTGGTACGCGTTTATTTTTCCCAATCTTTCCGAACTGGAGACCGGGGACGTGGAAGGCATCTGGCAGCATATCGTGGAGCCGCAGCTGGAACGCTATATCTCTTTGCCCTTTGAGGAAATCTGCCGTCAGTACCTGAGGAGAGAAAACAGGAGGGACGCTCTGCCCTTTCATTTTACGAAGATCGGTCGCTGGTGGAATAAACAGGAGGAACTGGATATTGTGGCCTGCGACGCGGGAGGAGAGCGGTTCCTGGTGGGAGAATGCAAATACCGGAACGCGCCGGTGGGCGTGGGGGAGCTGGAGCATATGCGGCAGAAGCTTTCTTTTTGCCGCCCCGGGGATGAGCTGCATTATGTTCTCTTTTCCAAAAGTGGATTTACGGAGGAGCTTGTGCAGAAGGCGGGGGAGCGGAAGGTGAAACTTGTGACCGCAGAGGAACTGGTGGAGCAAAAGGAAATATAAGATGATTTCAAGCTTCTGATATTATGGAATAAAAAAGACAGGCAGGAGGAAAAGATTTATGGAAGCAAAGAATTTTGACGAGTTTTTCAGGGAACGTATGGTGCAGGAACAGCAGGATAAGCTGGAGCGTTATCGTGTGCTGAATCAGAATGTAAAGAAGGGGGAGACTCTGTTTACGGGATCTTCTCTTATGGAACAGTTTCCCGTTAATGAACTGCTGATGACCAACGGAATGACCAACGTGATCTATAACCGGGGTATCGGCGGCTTTACCACCACGGATATGCTGGCCAACATGGAGGAGATGGTATTTGCCACAGAGCCATCCAGGATTTTTATCAATATCGGAACCAACGATATCGGGTCCCCGGATTATCAGCTGGAAAAGCTTATGGAGAATTATGAGAAGATTCTTACCCGGATCAGGGAGCGCCTTCCGCAGGCGGAGATTTACATGATGGCTTATTATCCCGTGAATGAGACGGATAAGCTTCCGGACACGGAGTGGGCCAGA
Organism: uncultured Lachnospiraceae bacterium; assembly: GCA_947626985.1. Lineage (GTDB taxonomy): Bacteria > Bacillota > Clostridia > Lachnospirales > Lachnospiraceae > Blautia_A. The sequence goes on from CANQUG010000150.1 coordinate 4,714, forward strand.
ATGATGTTCGTCACCAGAACCAATGAAAATATCCGTCTGGCGAATGAGGCTGTGGAAAAGCTGGCCGAAAAGATGGGCTGCAGGTTCATCAATGTCAATGAGGGACTCACCGATGAACGGGGGAAGCTGAAAAAGGAATTCACTATCGAAGGTATTCATATGTACGCGAACGGATACCAGGTGGTGCTGGATAATCTGAAAAAATATCTGTAAAGCGTTGGGCGTTACAGTCGGACAGGCGGGCATCCGCCTGTCTGTTTTTATATATGGCGGGGCGTTTCCGGTATTGGAGAACTATGGAATTCTATAAAGATATCTTATCAAAATGTAATAAAAAAGCAGAAAACGAATAGAAAAAACGTCGGAATTGTCAAAAATCAACAAAAAATCAGTGAAACTATCATGAAAATTTGGACGAGATGGGAAACTTCGCATAGTGACTGTGTTTGGAGTAAGATGGTGGCACATATTGTACTAATGCACAAAAAAGGTACTTTAAAAGGTGGGTATGTTGTGATATAGTGACAGAAACAAAAGAGAAAGAGACGTTGAAGAAAACGTAATCAAAGACAGCCAGGAAGCGAGGTGATGAAGTGCTTGATCAGAGAGATCTGGAATTGATTGCGGAAATTGTAACAAGGTCGATAGAACCTGTACGGCAGGATTTAAAAGAGCTTCGGGAGGACGTAACGGAACTTCAGAAAGAAGTAAGAGAGCTTCGGGAAGACGTAACGGAACTTCAGGAGGAAGTAGCGAAGCTCAAGGAAGAAGTAAAGGAGCTTCGGGAAGACATGACGGAGCTTCAGGAGGAAGT
>CANQUG010000151.1 GCA_947626985.1 uncultured Lachnospiraceae bacterium
TCAAATACCCTGTCGCAGAGAATTTCCACATCATCCCGGTTATGGCTTGCCAGCAGGATCGTCTTTCCCTGATCCCGCAGTCCGGCAAACAGCTCCCGCATTTCCTTTACACCCTGATTATCCAGTCCGTTCATGGGCTCGTCCAGAATCAGGATGCTCTGATCCTCCATGATAGCCTGGGCAATTCCAAGCCTCTGGCGCATGCCCATGGAATATTTACCCACACGCTTTTTTCCGGCCTGTCCCAGTCCCACGAAATTCAGAAGCTCATCGATATCCCGATGCTCTTTTCCTGACAGGGAAGCCAGCAGCTCCAGATTCCGCCTGCCGGAATACTGTTTCAGAAATCCCGGCTCTTCGATGATCGCGCCGATCTGCGTCCGGTCCGTCAGGATGCTGCCCTCATCGATCTGAAGAAGACCGCATATGCACTTGAACAGCACGGTCTTTCCGGAACCGTTCCTTCCGATAATACCGTATATCCTGCTTTTTTCTACCTGCAGGGAAACATGATTTAAGACTATTTCATCTCCGAATCTTTTTGTGACATTTTCCACGGATATGACAATGTCATTTACGGTCTTTTCCGCTTCTCTGTTTTCTTCTTTTCCGTTTAGCATACTCTTTTCCACCTGCTCACTTTCTTTTTCTGATCATCCTGAACGCATCTGAATGTCATTTTGCAATATCTGACCGTGACGTTTTCCATAAAGCCAGCGCCGCCAGACATAGAATGCCCGTCACTAAAAGAAACACAGCCCTGGAGACGGTTATTCCATGAGGCGCGTATTCTGACAGATACGCCAGATCCACCCAGGCATCGGGTACCAGATACACCACCCACGATGGAAAAAACTGTACTCTGGTAACGAGACAGACTGACGCGAGAACAATAACCAGACTCACGATTTTCCCTAAATATAAATTCAGGCACCACATACAGAACCCGTAAAAACAGCAGAGCAAAAAGCCCAGAAAAAACGCGGTGCAGACCGCCGTCCAGGGACTGTAATGCTTCAGAATATTTGCTGAAACGCCGAAGACGAGGCCGCTTTCGTATCCTGCGTCAGAATAAGCCAGCGTAGTCCAGACCCTCCCCCATTCTCCGCTGAAGGTAATCTGAGGAAGGAGCACAACAACACTCATAGCCGTCAGAAAACACATGTACCCGACACTGACAGCGATCACATACAGCGCCTGCCCCAGACACCATCTGGAAACTCCGCTCCTCATCACTACGAACAGCTGATGGGAATCGTAAAAAGGGGCGTCCGTATAAAACAGCAGAACTCCGGCAAACATAAGAGCGGTAAGCAATCCGTCATTAAATAAAAAAGGCAGAAGGCAGGGAACCGCATTTTCGTTTACGGATGTCAGAAGCTGTCTGAGAGGGATCATCGTATTTCTCATATAAATCAGCATACATACAGGAACCGTATATATTTTATAATTTCTGCTCAGTACCCGAAGCTGATACTGACAGATCCTCATTCCCTGAAGCAAGGTTTTCATCGAAATTCTCCTTTAAGTTTTTTATACATGATCGCGTATCCGGTCAGCAAAAACAGAAATGTGACAAAAACGGCGTAGGACAGCAGCAGCAGCGGATGTTCCGTGTAGGTTTTGACACAGTCGTAGATTTCTTCTATGTTGAACAGCGGTCTCAGTCCGGGCGCGTTGGTAAAGATATAACCAAAAAAGTAAACCACTATATAAGAGAAACAATAATTCAATAAAAAGGGCATCACACAAACTCCATAAGAATTGCGGATAAATGTAGAAAACGCAAGAGCCAGGACGCACATCCCTCCGCACATGAGCCCGTGCAGAAACGTCTGTATTCCCAAAAATAAAAGGATATGCTCCGGGAGCATCCATCCCAGGCAGGTCAGGGGCTTAAAATTCATGACTGTTATGCTCTCCGCCGCAGTCAGAGGGAGATGGAAGCTTTGACAGACGATAAACAGAAACGTCCCCAAAAACAGCACAAGAAAGGAGGAGCAGAAGCAGGTTATAACCTTTGATAACACATATCTGGCCACTCCTGTTCTCATAACAGCGTATCTCAGGAAATGGTTTTCCGCATCCTCGCAGAATGAGGACAGATAGACAGCGGAAGTGATCACCATTGCGAGGAGAGAGGTGGTGGAACGTCTCCACACGTGTACGAACAGATACAGAACGTCATCTTTAAACTGAAATCTTCTGCTGTTCAGCTCCCAGGTCAGGAACATCAGGAAAACGGCCAGCAGAAATCTCCAGCTCAGGAACGCCCTGGAAAAATCGGTTTTTAAAGCGTTCGGCAATTTCTTATCTTTCATTTCATTAATATCCTTCTGAATGTGGTTTATGGTAATTGCTGTATTTGGTTCTCCGTCAGGTTGTATGGATTATATACCAGAATTCTCCTGTTTCCAGTATGATGTAATAAATTGTCATTTATCTGTAATGAATAATAAATATTCCTTGCATATCCTTCTGCTGTTTTACGGCAAATCCTTCAGATACAGGAAATACTGCTGCTTCAGTTTCTGCCGGCAGCTTCTGCTCATGTACAGCACCTGCTGATTTTTTAACGTCACCTCATCGTTTTCTATACCGGCAATCTCCCTCAGATTTACGATGCAGGAGCCATGGACAGCCGCAAACATACGGGGATCCAGCTGCTGCCAGATCTCCTTCAGCGTCATATTGCACTGATATACCGTTCCGCTGTTGTCATGGATAAACGCCTTTCTCCCCATCTTTTCAATACAGCTTATGGTATCGCAGGGAATGCGGTATGTCTTTTTTCTGTAGCTGAATAAAAAACCGGGACGGGAGACCCTGAGATATTCTTCCGCCCTTTCGATCAGATGCCCGAATTTTTCAGCGCTTATCGGTTTGATCATAAAATCAAAAGCCACCACTTCAAATACGTCATATACGTATCTGGAATCTTCTGTCATGAAAACAAACAATGCCTGGGACTTCTCCTGTCTCAGCATTCCCGCAAGCTCCAGCCCGGTCATTCCGTCCATCTCTATACTCAGGAGATACATATCGTACTCGCGCTGTTCCCACTTCCGATACCGGTACAGATCTTCCGCAGAGCTGAATACCTCATAACTGATTCTGTTCCTGTCCATTTCATCCATAAATTTTTCCAGTTGTTCGATCACAGTAAGATCGTCATCGCATATGGCTACACGCAGCATATAGGCAGGCCTCCCGTTTCCATTCAATTCCAGCTTCTGTATCTGAAAAACCAGACAAAAATAGTTATATTCCTCCCATCATACATCTTTTTCGCGAATATGTCATTGTTTTTTTATTCTTTGTTCAATATTTCTTATTCTTTGTTCAGTATTTATGTTCCGGGCGGCAGAACAGCAGCATTTTTTCTGCGGGCATCATGCGGAATGCAGTGTTTTTGTTCTGTCTTCCTGTTCCGGCGGTTCTGCCGTGAAATTTTCCAAATACAATAGTTATATAGGCAATCAAGGGAAACGGGAGGTTTTGTCATGAATTTATTCGATTTTACGTACTGCGGGAACTACAACCGGCAGATACAGAATCTCTCCAGGATTGTTCCGGAGAAGTGGAGTTTTGAGGACCTGGAGGATAATGGGATCCTGAAGGGTTATCTGGAGCATACCTTCAGGCGGGTTTACGAAGAGGGGAAAATACTCATTGAAAAGGACTACGCAATCTTTAATACGGGATTGTTCAATCACTACTATCAGCCGGTATACGCTTATTTTGTGCCGAATCTGGTGCCGGGCCGGCAGACCTGGTTCCTGGACGGATTTTATACGGAATATTATTTATTGAAAGCTGGAATTGCCAATCTTCCGGAGAGGGCGGAATATGTGGAAGATCCCTCGGAACTTGTGTTTGACACTCATCTGGAGATCGTACCCCAGTATGAACATATTTTCGGGGAGGAGGACAACGCGCAGCGGCTTCCGGAGAATGTGCGGGCCAGCGGGATGAAGGTGCAGCTTTTTGACGGAGCCCTGCGGCAGACCAGAAGAATGCTGGAGGCGGATTACCGTACGGCGATTCCTCAGTATTACAATCATTCCATTCAGCTTCTGATTCCCATTTGTCTTCAAACACCCGGAAAACCGGATCTGGCTCTGGCCTGCGTGAAAACGGCGGACGGAAAAAAATATCTGGGAAGGACATGCCTCACTTTGAGGATGGCCTATCACAACGCACGGCTCATCGCCCGGCTGGACAGCAGCTGGCTGCGGCCGTGATTCGGTATGACAGATGAATCTATCCTTTTTTGACAGTTTTTTCCCCCTGTGCTATAATAGGCTTCGCTGATTAGAACACTTTTTCTGCTGCCGGACCATACGTCTCTGTTCCGCCGGGCAGACATACGTCACGCCGGACGTCCGAAGCCGCAGAATACAAGGAGGAACTGTCATGACCAGAGAAGAATTTAAAAGACTTACCCAGTCCGTCGTTTTGCTTGACGGAGCCACCGGCTCCAACCTCATGGCCAGAGGAATGCCCAGAGGCGTGTGCACGGAACTCTGGATCATGGAGCATAAAGACGTGATCCTTTCCCTTCAGAAGGATTATGCCGAGGCGGGCAGCCGCATCATCTACGCCCCCACCTTCGGAGGAAACCGCATCAGCCTGGCCAAATACGGCCTGGCCGACCGCATCGGAGAAATCAATTCCGCCCTGGTTTCCTATACCAGAGAAGCCGTGGGACACGGCGTTTATGTGGCGGGAGACGTCACCACCACGGGAACCATTCTGTCCCCGGAGAGCGGCTACACCTACGAGATGGCTTTCGAAAACTACTGCGAGCAGATTCGCATTCTCAGCGAAGCAGGAGCGGACTGCATCGTGGCGGAAACCATGATTAATACAGAAGAGGCTCTGGCAGCCGTGGACGCCTGCCGCACCGTCTGCAGCCTGCCCATATTCTGCACCATGACTGTGGAAGCCGACGGAAGTATCTTCAGCGGAGGAAACGCCGCGGAAGCCGCCGCGGCTCTGGAGAGCGCAGGAGCGGACGCCGTGGGGATCAACTGCTCCGTAGGACCGGACCAGCTGGTATCCGTGGTCCGGAGTATCCGGGAGCACGTCTCTGTTCCCGTAGTGGCGAAACCCAACGCGGGAATGCCCTTCATCGACGATCAGGGAAACGCCGTCTACACCATGACTCCCAAAGACTTTGCCCGGCACATGAAGGCGCTCACAGAGAACGGCGCTTCCATCATCGGAGGCTGCTGCGGCACCACGCCGGAATTTATCCGCGAAATAAAAGCGGTCTGCCTGTGACAGACCGCCGTCCGGGCTGCGGGTCTCCCCGCAGCCTTCTTTATTCTCTTCTCTTTTATTCTGTTCTCCCTTCGCTGAGATCCGTCTCCCGCAGCGCCTTCCGCACAGGAAGAATGCAGGCCGGAACCACCGACAGGGCGTCCACCCCCATCTTCAGAAATCCGGC
>CANQUG010000152.1 GCA_947626985.1 uncultured Lachnospiraceae bacterium
AATGAAAGGCAGAAAGAGGGACTCGTAAGAGTCCCCCGTCATCGCGCCCTATTTCCCCACCCCGTGAAAAGTAACTTATGTAATGGCGAATTTAATTGGAAAAGCACATTCCAGTGATGATGCCGGACGGCTTCCTCCTTTGCTTTAAATTTTATGAAAGTAATCAAAAAGTAATCAAAGGTAATCAAGTCAAAAGTCTGAAAACCCTTGATTTTTCTGGGTTTTTGGGCATTCTGAGGCGGGTTCGAATCCCGTCGCTTCGACTATGGTAAAAAGGCCGGAAACTCAAGGGTTTCCGGCCTTTGTGCGTGGTGAGAACAGAGGCGCAGGAGAGTAAAAGTTTGATAATTTTATACAAAGATCTGATCCACTGGACGGAACATAAACCGGGACTGGATGCGAGAACAGCGGTGGATTTCGCCGAAGTCCAGCAGCTTCCGGCCAGTGACTGTGCGGAGAAGGACGGAAAATACTATTATTATTTTACTGCCGGAGAAAAACAGTGTGTAGCTGTTTCTGACAATCCCCGGGGACCGTTTCTGGATGCGGTCCCCATAGAAGGCACCGATTTTCCTTCCTGTGGTGATCCGGCCGTTTTTGTAGATGATGATGGTGCTGCTTATTTATACTGGGGCCAGTTTTCTTTGAGGGGATGCCGTCTGAAAAACAATATGCGGGAGCTGGATGAATCGACACTTAATCTTATGCTGCTTACGGAAAATGAACATGGCTTCCATGAGGGGTCTTCTATGAGAAAACGGGGCGATACGTATTACTTGATCTTCTGTGATGCAGACAGAGGGCGGGCCACCTGCTTAAGTTACGCAGTGAGTAAATCACCGCTGGGGCCCTTTGCGAAAAAAGGCGTGATTATTGATAATGGTGATTGTGATCTGGCAGCCTGGAATAATCATGGCTCTATCGTATGTTTTCATGATCAATGGTATATTGTATATCACAGGGCCTGTTTCGGAAAAGAAATGGGCGGGAGAAAAGCCTGCATAGAACCTATATTCTTTGATGAAAACGGAGATATTCGGGAGGTAAAAGTGACTACGCAGGGAGCGGAACCGTCTCCTTCAGCTGCTGTCAGAATGGACGCTTTCCGCGCATGCTGTTTCTATAGAGAACCTCCGAAACAGGGAAATATGAGTGATATTTTTTTCTGGAAGTCTCCTGTAACCGGATGGCGGAAAACCATGTTTGAAAATTCTTTAAAGAGTGCCAGAGATATGGGAGTGCGCGCGGCTCATTATGTAGAGGATGGGGTACATAAAGAATATCTTACCGGATTTACCAGCGGAGACTGTGCGGTTTTCAGATATCTGGATTTTGGGAAGGGAGCGGCGAAATTCCGGTGTTCTGCGTCCAGCTATTTATCCAGGACAAGGCTGGAAATTCATATTGACGGACCGGACAGACCGCTGCTGGGAACCTGTATCATTGAGGATACCAATGGTTTTGGGCCATGGAACTGGAAAACTTTTTCCTGCGATGTAAAGCATACGGAGGGAATCCATGAAGTGTGTCTGAAAACTTACCCGGATGATGGATATTTTGGCGGATGGCTTTGTGATTTAAACTGGTTTGTGTTTGGGTAATGTTTTACAGAGGTACGAGGAGGATATCCAATGAATGAGTTTCAGCTTCGGGTTCGGGGATGCGGCGAAGGACGGGATGCCGATATTCTGGCTCCGGTTTTTATATGGGATTCTGCCGCCTCCGGCATGCAGTTTACTGTGGAGATGGCGAAGGATTCAGATTTCAGGAATATTATTTTTCTTAGAGATACAAAAGAGCATTACTGCGTTTATGACAGTGTTCCTCTTTGTCCCGGAAGGAGATATTATGTCAGGGTACGCGGCGGCATCGGTCCGTGGAGTATGATGTCTTTTGTCACAGAGGATATGTGAAAAGGCTGAGGATGCAGAGTTTATTGAAAGTTGTATCGTAATATTTAATTTTGTATCAGGGAAATTAAAACAGGAGGAACCTGTTCTGCCGGAAAACGGCGGGGCAGGTTCTACTTGTACGGACTGAAATACGCCGGAAAATCCGGTTGTGATTTCTGTCCGTTTTATGTATACTTGGATGAGAATAAAAAGTGCCAATGACAGAGAGGAGCGGAATTATTATGAGTCAGTGGATCTGGAAATTTGGAGAATACGAAATTTATCACAATCTTCTTTGCCACAGCAGACGGCAGCACTATGGATATACCAGGCCGCCCATGTGGAAGCTTTATACGCCGGACCCGGTGGTTCGTTTCCGAAAAACCGCCGTAACCGGGGGAGGTTCTGTTCGGGTGAAGGCCTGCGGGGACCTTTTTGTGACGCTGCAGGCGGGGGAGAATCCTGCGGAAACGCTGGAACTGAATGGAAAGAGAGAATTCCAGATCCCGCCGGGACCCGTGGTGCTCACCCTTCTTCTCAATAATTTCAGAACATTTCCCTGCGTATATGTGGACGGTGCGATAGAGAGCGATGAAACATGGCTCGCGGATGACAACACCAGCGACTGGAATCCTGTGGGGACGGATCCTGCTTTTCAGGACCCGGAGCAGACGCCGGAAAAATTTCCCTTCTCTTATATGCCCATTTCATATGTGAAAAAAGAGGTTCTGGAGAATGGAGCCCTCTTTGATTTTGGGAAGGAAACGTATGTGGAAGCATGGATTTGCGGGATTTCCGGGGATAAAGAACGGGTATCGGTGCGGTTTGGCGAATCAAGGGAGGAGGCGCTGGATCCTGTGTGGGCGGTCATTCAGTTTCATGACAGGCCGGAAGCCGGAGAACTGCGGTACAGCCCCTGCGCGTTTCGTTATGTTTTTGTGGAGGATGCGGAGGCGGAAGTGAGGGCGCGGTATGAGTATCTTCCTCTGGAACGGAGAGGTTCCTTTACGGATGAAAAGGAAATTCTGAACAGAATCTGGGAAACTGCCGCTTATACCTTTCATCTGAACTGCAGGGAATTTATTCTGGATGGTATCAAGCGGGACGGCTGGGTATGGGCTGCGGATGCCTATCAGAGCTTCTTTGTGAACCGGTATCTGTTTTTTGATCAGGCGCTGGAGCGCAGGACCCTCATTGCTCTTGCGGGGAAAAAGCCCATGAAGCAGCATATCAATACCATCATGGACTACAGCTTTTTCTGGCTGATCAGTCTCTGGGATTATTATGAAACCTATGGGGACCGGAAATTCCCGGAGCAGATTTTTCCTCAGGCGGAGGAGATCATGAGGTTCTGTCTGGACAGAACGGACGCGGATGGTTTTATGCGGTATAAAAAAGGAGACTGGATTTTTATCGACTGGGCTCCTATGGATAAAACCGGCGCGCTTTGCGGCGAACAGATCCTTTATACCAGGGCGCTGAGCAGCTTCAGCCGTATATGCGGGATTCTTGGAAAAGACGACGGGGGATGCGGGAAGCGGGCAGAGGCACTGCAGCATGCAATTCAGGAAAAATTTTACGATTCGGAAAAACGGGTGTTCATAGACAGCTATGAATCCGGAAAACGAAATGTGACCCGTCACAGCAATATTCTGGCGTATCTGTACCTGCCCTGTACGGAACAACAGAAAAAAGATATTTATGAGCGGGTCATTCGGAATGATCGTATCCGGCAGATTACCACTCCCTATTTTAAATTTTATGAAAATCAGGTTCACTGTCTGGCGGGAAATATCAGGGGAATGGAGGAAGGGCTGGAGGTTTATTACGGCGGAATGCTGGATCATGGAGCCACCACGTTCTATGAGGAGTTTGACCCGAATATGAGCGGAAAAGAGCATTATGGAATGTACGGACATCCATTTGAAAAATCTCTCTGCCATGCCTGGAGCGCCAGTCCGATTTATCTTCTGGGAAGGTACGTGCTCGGAGTGAGAAATACCGGGATTGCATATGACAGCTTTGAAGTGGAGCCTTATCTTGATGGGAAAGAAAATTTTTCCGGAAGCGTTCCGGTACCGGGCGGGAACATTCATGTATCTGTAGACGCCGGGAAAATAGAAGTATTTTCCCCTGTTCCCGGAGGTGTCCTCATCGTCGGGGAACGGAGAATTCCCATAGAAGCCGGAAAGAAGCTGTGTGTAACAGGATTTTTCGAAAGCTGACAGAATTTTCACAAAAAAATGTCAGCACTTATTCGTGATTATAGACTATATTCATATAATGTTTTAATCCACTGCGGTCTTTTTCTTCCCCAAAAACCGAATAGCGGCGTTTGGGTATAACTGAATACAAGTACATAGCCCTTGCTTTCAAAGGCGGCTGCAGAGCGACAAACGCTCCAAAATCGCCCTGGGAATTTCGGCGCTCTTTTCAGCCTGAACAACATCTGTGAGGAACTGTACAGGCAGGGCACAAAGATCACAAAAGCAACTGTTTCCCGCCATATCAAGGCGCTTTTAGATGCGAAGATCCTCTATGAGTGCCCGCGATTTGATATCAAATCCAAAAAAGCGCTCTCGGGCGAGAAGAAGTATTATCTTTCCGATCTCGGCTTTTATTTTGCCGATAACACGGATAACAGAATCAACTTTGGCCCTGTGCTGGAAAATATCGTTTTTCTCTATGCGAGATCGCTGGATTATTCCGTCAGTGTCGGGCGATTGACGAAGCCTTGCAGGCTGCCATCTGCAAAAATCTCTTTCTCTGTAACCGGCAGAAAACAATTCAGAGAAGAACCCTGGGACGGACCGTTTTCCCTGACAGATATGCTGAAGATTCCGGACTGGCTGAAAGGGGCTGCGCCAAATCTTTTATGATCTCTCCCGCAATGATCAAACCGACCACTGAGGGAACAAAAGCGTTGCTGCCGGGAATCTGACGGCGCTGTGCGCATTTTCTTGCGGTTCCGGGCGGACAAATGCAGCGCGCCGGTTCATATTCGGCGCGGTGTTGGGAAAGGGAAAACGAAGTCAGTTCCGGCAAAAATGACAGTTCATACGTTTGGCATACCATTGGCAAAGTAATTATTCATAGTTTATCGAATCAGCCAAACAGTTTTTCGTTCCGAAAATTACTTAGGCGTAAAAATTGTGGAAGTTAACATGTTTTATAAAACATATTGACTGAATTGACAGAGTAGATTATAGTCCAATTAGTAAAACAGTATTACATAACGGAAATGCAAAACAAATAAATTTTGAAAGGGGATCAAAAATGAGGTACGTACCGGAGACAATGAAGGCATTAGTAGCTTATGGAAAGGGAGATTACAAGCTGGAAATGAATTATCCGGCACCGAAGTGCGGGCCGGATGATATTATCATTAAGACGGAGGGCTGTGGAGTATGTGCCGGTGATCTGAAGTGCTATCACGGGGCGGCTATGTTCTGGGGCGATGATGTGCAGCCGTCATGGGTGGAACCACCGTTTATTCCGGGACATGAGTTTTTAGGACATATTGTGGAACTGGGTGAGAATGTAAAGGGCTTTCATATCGG
>CANQUG010000153.1 GCA_947626985.1 uncultured Lachnospiraceae bacterium
GGACTGTGCTTCCTGTCTGTTGACGGCGCAACACTCCGCCGAACTAACCGCTAACTCCGGCTAGGACGCTCAGGAAGAGCCTTCGCGCCCAAGTCTCCGTAAGCGGTGGATTTCGTCTCCGCTAAAACCGCGCCCGAACGGTCTGCCAGACAGGAAGCACAGTCCTGCCTGCTGTATATCGAATCCGCCATGGGTATTTTCCGCACACTATTATTTTCTTCCTAAATACGAAATTTTGACTTTTTTTGTCCCATTTCTCTTTGGGCAAAAACATTTGGAATTTTATCATTTTGACTAAACATATCCAATTTATATGTATAATATTGTACATATATTGTTTTAATTATTTTATATTTTTATATATAATTGACAAATTATTTTTTATATGCTATAGTCAATGTGTGTTTTTATACATTAATTTAAACAAGGAGGAATGTTTCATGAGAAAGACTATGCTTAGCCTGTTTCTGACCCTGGCGCTGACATCCGTCTGCGTCACTCCTGTCTTTGCTGAGGGAGAGACCATCACGCTCATGGCCAACGCCAACGACGCTGCCAAGAGCTACATGACCTCTATCATTGAGCAGTACGAAGAGGCCACCGGCAATAAGATCGACCTGATCGCCATTGACCCCGACAACTTTGACAAGGTTGCCACCTCCAAATTTGCCACCGGCGACGTGCCGGACATTTTCCAGCATTTCAACGATTCCAATCTGAATAACTACGACGTACCCAATAACTTCCTCTACCTGAATGACCAGTCGTGGGTATCCGACCTCACTCAGGGCGCATCCGCTTACAGCACCGACGGCGAGGGCAATCTGCTGGGCCTGCCCTTCTGGGAGAGCTCCGTGTCGGGCTGCTTCTATAATAAGACTATTCTGGAGGAGCTGGGTCTGGAGCCCGCCACCACTCAGGAGGAGTTCAACGCTCTGTGCGACGCTCTGGTGGAGGAAGGCTACATTCCTCTCTGCTGGCCCACCAACGGCTGCAGCTGGATGTATCAGTTCGCTCTCGATCCCGTCTTTGCGGACGACGGCGGTGAAAAACTGGAAAAGATCAATAAAAACGAGATCACCTACGCCGATATCCCCGAGGTGCAGGCCATGGCCGAATGGGTGCAAATGGCCGCGGACCGGGGCTGGTTCGGCGATACCTTCCTCACCGACGGATGGTCGGATATCACTGTGGTTCTGGGCACCGGGGAGGCCGTTATGACCCTTATCTGGGACACCTGGTTCTACACCGACTTCGACGAGGGCTACGACTATACGAAGGATGACTTCGCCATCATGCCCGTATTTATGGGCACCTGCGACGAGGGCACCTACGAGGGCGGCAACCTCAACATGCTCATGGTAAACAAGAACGGCGACAATGTGGACGCAGCTCTGGATTTCCTGAACTTCTGCGCCACTCCGGATAATTACAACGCCGCCTTCGCCGATGTTGCCACTGTAAGCGTGTTCAACGGCGAGACAGCGAACATCCAGTCCGTAATGGTAACCGAGGCCATCGACTCCATTAATGCGCTGCAGCGCACCTCCACCACCAACCCGAAGGTGATCGGCTACAGCCAGCCCGAGACCGGCAAGGCCATTCAGGAACTCCTGATGGGTAATGTGGACGCGGCAGGCTGCGTATCTCTGATGGACGAGTACCGGTCCGCTTCCGCCAAAGCTCTTGGCGTGGAAGGCTTCTGATCCCGTACATTTCAGTCTGATTCAGTTCTGACCGTTCCCGGAGGAGCCTTCGCTCCCCCGGGGGCGGCTATCATTCAGGAAAGGAGAGGCACATGAACCGAAACAAGGTTTATCCCAAGTACATGGTGTGGGCGCCGCTGATCATTTTCTGTATTTTCTTCGTCGTCCCTTCCACCGTCGGCTATTTCTACGCCTTCACCGACTGGAGCGCAACCCGCGCGAAATTCTCCGACATCTCCTTCGTGGGCATCAGTAATATCCGGGAGATGCTGGTGAACCGCAATGTTCCCATTGCGCTGGTGAACACCTTTATCTACGCCATCGCCAAGACCGTCATCGTTACCGTGCTGGGCCTGTGGCTGGCCTACATCCTGAACCGTGAGATCAGGGGCAAAAATGCGCTTCGCGCCATCTATTTCCTGCCCTCCGTGCTCGCGACCCTGGTGGTGGGCCTGATCTTCTCCGCAGTGTTCCAGACCCGCGGCGGTGCGGCCAACAGCCTTCTGGAGCTCTTCGGAATGAGCCGGGTTCAGTGGTTCGGCAGCCGCTGGACAGGCGTATTCGCCATCTCCTTCGCGGAGGTGTGGCGAAACGTGGGCTACGCGATGGTAATCAGTCTTGCGGGCATGCAGTCCGTATCCGCGGACTATATGGAGGCCGCCTCCATCGACGGCGCCACCAACTGGCAGGTATACTGGCATGTCACACTGCCCCTGATCATGCCCACTGTCAATGTAAATATTCTGTTTTCCCTGATCTATGGTCTGAAAATGTTCGACCTGATCTATGTAATGACCGGCGGCGGCCCCGGAAACAGCACCGAGAGCTTCGGCACGCTGATGATGAATGAAATGGGCGCCGGCAGATACGCCAACTCCGTTGCGGTGAACCTGATCTTCACGATCATCCTTGTGATCGTGGCCATAGCCTATAAAAAATTCAGTCAAAGGTGGGAGCACATGTCATGAAAAAAGCAAAAAAGACCAAGGATATGATTTACGGCCTCATCATGTGGGTGTTCAGTCTGCTGGTGCTCATTCCCATGGCGATGGTGATCTTCACCTCCTTCAAGGAGAAGCGCGAAGCAAGCTCGATCAACCTCACTCTGCCCCGCACATGGATGTGGAGCAACTATGCGGAAGTTTTCGAGAAGAGCAATATCCTCCGCAACTTTTTCAACAGTATCGTGATCTCGGTATTTGCCACGGCGCTGGTGCTGGTTACCGCCTCCCTTTTAAGCTATGCCATCGTGCGGAGGGATACCCGCGGCTGCCGTATCCTGGATAAGGTGCTGACCTTCGGCATCATTGCGCCCTTTGCGGCCATGCCCAGCATGCAGCTTCTCCAGATCATCGGCCTGTACGGCAGCAAGCTCGGACTGATCTTCATCTATTCCGCCCTTTACCTGCCCTTCTCGGCCATGATGATCACCAGCTACATCAAGGGCGTACCCAGAGAGCTGGACGAGGCCGGAGTGGTGGACGGCGCCACGGGCATGGAGCTCTTTGTCCGCATTATCGTACCGCTGTTAAAACCCATCGCCGCCACGGTAGGCGTGCTGGTGTTCATGTGGAGCTGGAACGAGCTGCAGATTCCTCTGTACCTTCTGGACTCCTCCGCGAATTACACCATGCCCCTGTCGGTGTACAACTTCTACGGCGCCAACAGCAAGAGCTGGAACCTGGTCTGCGCGGACGTGATCCTGGTTTCCCTGCCGGTTATCGTGATGTACCTGTTTGCCCAGAAGTACGTGATCGCCGGTATGACGGCCGGAGCCGTAAAGGGCTGACGATAAAATTGATTTTAAGCTGATTCACATGCAGAAAGGAATAGAGATCATGACACGATACAGCCCGAATTGGGATTCTCTGCGGACACACACAGTGCCTGCCTGGTTCGACGAAGCCAAGGTCGGTATCTTTATTCACTGGGGACTCTACTCGGTGCCCGCTTTCGCGCCGCCTGTGGGCGAGCTGGGCACGATCCCCGACACGGAGTGGTTCGTGGCAAACCCCTACGCAGAGTGGTATTTCAACTCCGTCAATGTAGGCCGGGGACCTACTTATGAGCATCATCTCAAAACCTACGGCGCGGATTTCCCCTATGAGCGCTTCGCCGATATGTGGAAGGCGGAAAACTGGCAGCCTGACACCTGGGCGGATCTGTTCCAGAGGGCCGGGGCGAAGTACGTGGTTCTGGTGACCAAGCACCACGACGGCTTCTGCCTCTTCCCCAGCCGCTACACGGATTACAATTCCATAAACCGGGGGCCTCAGCGGGATATCGTGGGCGAACTCACGAAGAGCGTGCGGGAGCATGACATGCGCATGGGCCTGTACTACTCGGCCATCATCGACTGGCGCTTCCGCCATGATCCGATGTACACGGATCTGGACACCCGCCAGCTGAACTGTCCCACCCACGAGTACGCGGATTATGTATATCATCAGTATATGGAGCTCATCGACAGCTATCATCCCTCCCTGCTGTGGAACGATATCGGATGGCCCTACGCAGGAGAGTACATGCTGCCCCATATCCTCTCCCACTACTACAACACCTGTCCGGAGGGCGTGGTGAATGACCGGTTTAACGGTCTTTACAGCGACTATACGGTCAAAGAGTACGAGCAGGGAAGCATGGACCGCAGCGCCAAATGGGAAAACACCCGGGGGCTGGGCCTGAGCTTCGGCTACAACGCTGTGGAGGATGAACGCCACATCCTGTCTCCCCAGGCGCTGGTGCGGGAACTGGTAGATACGGTAGCCAACAACGGAAACCTCCTGATCAACGTAGGCCCCATGGCGGACGGCACAATCCCGCCCCTGCAGGAGAAGAGCCTCCTGGGCATGGGCCGGTGGCTGGAGGAAAACGGAGAGGCCATATACGGCACCTCCATGAGCAGCCGGGAAACGCTGACAGACGGGGAATGCCGGGTATCCTTCACCGAGAAGGACGGAAACCTTTATCTCATTGCCGACGCAAAAGCGCTGGGAAGCATATGCGTCGAGAGCGTACATGGCGAGATCGCGCCGCTGGCACAGACAGACGGACTTCAATGGAACCAGACCGACGGTAATCTGGATCTGACCTTTGGACATCCTCTGGATTACCCTGTGGTTCTGCGGGTGCGCGGCGGAAGCGGTCAGTAAGCCATTTGTCGTTCATATAAATGGAGCCGGAGGAAACTCCGGCTCCGGCTTTGCCCGCGGTTTGAGGACGGTGCATAGAGCACCGTCCTCTTTTATTACAAAGTACATCCCGCCTGCTGCCATGAAAGCATACAGACCGCAGAAACATTACAGGCGGCATCTCTTCCCTGCCTCTGTATGTATAGAAATTCCAGCCCTGCATTTATTCAGGAACCCTGTGGTTCACTTCGCCCGGGGCAGCGTGGAGCCGCCATAGGGCATCACAAGAACCTCGGCGTCCGGTCCCTGTTTTTTCAATGCCGCATCAAAGGCGCTCTGCACATCAGGAAATGGGGTGAAAAACAGGCTCCGGACAAAATCCGGTTCCAGCTCGCTCACCAGGTAAATATCCGCATTCTCCAGCACCATGGCGATAGCCGCCGCCTTATGGCCGCCCAGCTTAAACTCCCGCTCGATCCGTTCAATCAGGCTGTGGGCTGTGGGCGCTGTGGTCATCCACTCCTCGAAAGTCTTTTCCCCCAGCCCTTCCCGGCAGGAACCCGCCA
>CANQUG010000154.1 GCA_947626985.1 uncultured Lachnospiraceae bacterium
GGTAGAGCACTTGACTTTTAATCAAGTTGTCCGGGGTTCGAATCCCCGATGCTTCATTTTTAAACACCATTTTTATGGTGTTTTTTGTTTTCATAAAATTCATCAAATTAAATTTTATTCTGAGGACGATTTATATTTATGTGAGAAGATTTAGCGAGGAAATTTTGTGGGAAGATTTTATGAGGAGATTTTATGAGGAGATTTTGTAAGAAGTTTTTATAAGAAATTTTATGAGAAAGTTTTATGGGAAAGTATGTGAGAAGTTTTTATAAGAAAGTTTTATTAAGAAAGTTTTATCAAGAAAGATTTATGAGAAGGTTTTTTAGGAGGTTAAAGTATGATACAGGATATTAAACCCCATAGACTGAGAAACGAGTATAAACATCTTTCTGCGGAGGAAGGGGATACCTGCCTGATCTACAGGGACGGAAAGGTTTTGATGAAGATCCTGGACGGGGAAATTTTTTTTCCTTCCTTCAGAGAGATTCATGGGGATGTGAAGAAGGGAATTTACGGGTTTTCCATAGACGACCGAAAGTTATTTCTGTACATGGAGCCGGTGGAGGAAAGGGAAGGATATACGTACCATAATGTGAATGAACTGAGACAGGCGCTTCCAAGAGAGATGGCTTATGCGGGCGTCCTTGGAAATCACCTGAACATCTGGTATCAGGATAATGTGTATTGCGGAAGATGTACTTCAAGGCTGATTCATGATACGAAGGAGCGTATGTTATATTGTCCGGAGTGCGGGAATCAGATTTATCCCAAGATCTGTCCGGCGGTGATCGTATGCGTTAACGATGGAGATAAGGTTCTGCTCACCAAATACGCGGGGAGAGAGTATACCAAGTATGCCCTGATCGCGGGATTTACCGAGATCGGGGAAACCGTGGAGGAGACAGTTTCCAGGGAAGTGATGGAGGAAGTGGGTATCCGGGTAAAGAATATCACTTATTATAAGAGTCAGCCCTGGGGGTTTTCCGGCGGGCTTCTCATGGGTTTTTTCTGTGAAGCGGACGGGGATACGGCTCTTTCCATTGATACTAATGAGCTTTCGGTAGGTGAGTGGGCGGATATAGAGAGACTGAAGGATATGGATGATGGAGTGAGCCTTACCCGGGAAATGATGCGCGTCACATATGAACGCTGGGCAAAGAGACAGAAATAAGGGCTGGAAACAGTCAGAAAAAATAAAATTAAAAAATGAGGTTCTATTCTGAGGACAGGCCGTCATAGATTACTGGTGTAGCGGGTCGCGGATAGGCGGACACATTACGTAAAATATTTTTAGAGAGCATGACCGGATTCGGGTTATCTCCGGAGGGCAGGTAAATTTCTGTCGGTTTATTTTGCGGATGCTATGGTGAGTTTGCGGAATTTGCGGATGGGAAGTGTGCGCAGCTTCCCCAAGCGATGGATCAGTAATATAAGGAGGCCATGTATGGGAAAATGGAAACGTTTTTTAAGTATACTTCTTACTGCTGTGATCTGCCTGGCCATGGGGCTGGTTCCGGGAAAACGTGCTTCTGCCGGGGAGGTTCAGGATGGCGCGGGAGTTTATTCTCAGAGGGAAGACTGCAGGAGGATCCCCAATTCCCGGGAAACAGGGACTCAGAATCATAACGAACATAGATTAAGACTGCAGAATGGAATTTTGGCGGTATATAACAGCGGGGCAGGATTTTTCAGTGAAAAAGTGTTTTACCGGATGCGGGGACCGGACGATCTGAGGGATTTCTCCTTTGAAGATTCCGGATGAGAATTTTCCGGATAAAATGGACATATTTCAGCTGTGCGGCCGGACGGCTGTGCAGGTTTTGTGATTGACTGGCGGAGACAGGAGAGCCCGGGGATGGCTCTCCTGAGGGGCTGTTGTTTCAAAAGTGACTGCTGCGGCATATGTGAAAGTGCGGTGAAGCTTCTGACGGGGCTGACAGGGGCGTGGCTGTTTCCCTGATTTATTCGTTTATCCGCATCCCCTGGGATGATATTTCGGCCGGGAAGATCATATACTAGAGAAAAACACATACAGGCGTAATGTATGGTGCAGAGATTATTTTCTTATTTGACAGGTACTGTCTTTCTTCTTTTGATTCCATATTTCATGACAATTTTTATAAATGGGCCGGATGCAGCGCTTCTGAATCGTTCTTTTGATGAGGAAGACTGTCTTCCGGCTATTGTCAGTCTGGAAATATCCGGGGATATGGAGCCGGAAACCCGGAAATGTCAGGCGGTGATTGCGCGTACGAATTTTTACCGGCAGATTCAGGAAGGAAAGACCGTCAGGAAGATTCTGGGAGAGGTTCGGGAAGGGATCTGGAATTATGAAGGGATCCTGGATTTTCTGAAAAGGGACTGGGAAAAGGCGGTGGAGGAAACAAAAGGAAAAATACTGACGGTGGACGGAGAGATAAAACCGGCGCCCTATCACCAGATCAGCGGCGGGAGAACCAGAGACGGAGCGGAGGTTTTTCACAGTGAGGAATACGCATATCTGAGATCTGTGGACAGCAGCGGTGATAAAAATTCTCCGGATTACCTGAACAGTACATATTTTTCTTTGCAGCAGATGCCGAAGGCACTTGAAGTGATGGAAAGGGATTCGGCAGGTTATGTGATGAGTCTTCGGACGGATAAGAATATTCTGGAGGGGGAGGCTTTTCGTACGGGGATGGGTTTGGCCTCTGCGAATTTTACTCTTCAGAAGCTGGACGGGGAGTATCGTTTTCTTTGCAAGGGGAAAGGGCACGGGCTGGGATTTTCTCAGTATGGGGGAAATGAGCTGGCGAAAGAGGGAAAAACCTGGGAGGAGATTCTGAAGGTATATTTTCCTGCAATGGAGATCGAAAAGGCAGCGATGTGAGGAAATCCGTGAAGGGTTCCGGGGCATAAAATTTTTTCGGAGGATATTTTTAGCAGAGATCTGAATACTTTCCCATATTCTGGACACCCTATAGATACAGAAATGATCAAGCAGAGGTGAAAAGAATATGATGAAAAACAGGAAAACAAGGTTAATGGTAAACGGAGGACTGCTGGTGGTACTGGCAGCGATCGGAATTGCGGCGTTTCGGCTGGGGACCTCTACTATGGAGGAGATTTCACCGGAGGAGCCCCTTGTGGAAATGGCACAGACGGATGAAACCGACGCGCCCCGGGAGGAGCCCCTGGTAGATGCGGGAACGGATCAGGTGGAAGCCAGTATGGAGGACTTTTCCGATGAAGAAGAGCCGGAAGAGGGAGAGGCCGAAGAGGAAAGCGGTCTGAGCGAGGAGGACGGACTGTATCCGGAGGAGACTGAGACATATCAGGACATTCCCGAGGACCGCAGCCAGGAAGCAGAGGACGTGTCTGCACAGGCCGTATCCATGCCGGAATTGAATTTCTCTGAGGAAACGCTGATGCAGTGGCCTGTGCGGGGAACAATCCTTCTGGATTACAATATGGAGCAGACTACCTATTTTCCTACTCTGGATCAGTACAGACTGAGTCCGGCTATTGCGGTGCAGGCTGTGGAGGGCGCGCCGGTTATGGCTGCAGCTGAGGGAAAGGTATTTTCTGTTGAGGAAAAAGCGGATACGGGAACCACCGTCACCATGGAGCTGGGAAGCGGTTATCAGGCCATTTACGGCCAGCTTCAGGATCTGACCGTGGAGGAAGGCGATCTGGTGGAAGAAGGGGAAATCATCGGTTATATCGGCACGCCTACCAAGTATTACAGCAAGGAGGGCAGCAATCTTTATTTTGCCATGAAGAGAAACGGAAAGCCTGTGGATCCCATTCTGTATCTCCCGTAAATGAGGGACCGGAGAATGATTCACAAATAAGCCGGAGCAGCGTATAATAAAGCAGGTGGGAAATAAAATTCGCAATCGGTATTTCTCCTACCTGCTTTTCTTTTTATTTGTGAAATACCTGCACTGACCGATTGCTTTTTCATAGAGAACGGGGCGGCTGCCGGCGCAGCTTTGCCGGGGCTGCCCTTTACATAGCAGTATACAGGAGCAGTGTCTGGGATGAGGATCGGGAAATGAATTATACTTATATGGTGGAATGTGCGGACGGCACCCTTTATACCGGGTGGACAAACTGCCTGGAAAGGCGTTTAAAGGCCCATAATCAGGGTCGGGACGGGGCAAAGTATACAAAGGTCAGGCGGCCTGTGAAGCTGGTTTATTTCGAGGGATACGGGACGAAGGAGGAGGCCATGAGCAGGGAGTATCAGATCAAGCGGCTGTCCAGGGAGGAGAAGCTGAAGCTGCTGAAGTGGTGATGGGGGAGATAAAAAATCCGGCCTCGGATCGGGACATTTCTGAAAGCAGTTTCCGCAGGGAGATCCGCTGTGAAGATCAGCTCCGGGAAATTGCTCTTCAGATATGTTCCGGAATCCTCGGCCGAATTCAGGAAAAGGGTTAAGATAAATATCGGATGCCGGTGTTTGCGACATCAGACGTTATTTCATGGTGGTGATGAAGAAGTACATGACGATAAAGTGGCAGGCGCTTCCCAGCATGATGAATACGTGGAAGATTTCATGGGAGCCGAAGTTTTTATGCCTGGAGTCAAAGAGCGGGAGCTTCAGCCCGTAAATAATTCCGCCGATGGTGTAAATGATTCCTCCGGCCAGAAGCCACCCGAAGCCCGCTCTGGGCAGGGAGTGAAAGATCGGTACGAATGCCAGCACACAGAGCCAGCCCATGCCGATGTATAATACGGAGGACACCCACTTGGGACAGGTGATCCAGAGACCCTTCAGCACGATGCCCAAAATGGCGATGATCCACACTGCCGCGCAGAGGGCGTAGCCAGTGGTGTTGTGCAGAGCGATCAGACATACCGGCGTATAGCTTCCCGCAATCATGACAAAGATCATCATGTGGTCTATTTTTCGAAGTCTGCGGTTCACTTTTTCTGTGGAATCTATGGAGTGATAAATCGTGCTGGCCGCATATAAGAGGATCATGGTGAGTATGAATACCGCCAGAGCCGCCACATGGAGGAAATCATCGCTGCCTGCGGCTTTGATCAGAAGGGGCATGGCTCCCGCGATTGCCAGAAGCATGGCAATTCCGTGAGTGATGGCGCTTCCGGGATCTTTCAGTTTTGATACTAATTTCATAAAAATCGCCTCCTGATGACAAAATATGACTTATAATACTTTTGTATATAGTATTCAAAACTATGTGATAAAGTATACATCTAATATAGCACAAATTTTTTAAATTGCAAGATAAAAATTCAGAAGATGCGTCGTTTTTTCAGGCTGTGTTTTTCGGGCTGTATTTTTCGGGCTTGTGTTTTTTGGG
>CANQUG010000155.1 GCA_947626985.1 uncultured Lachnospiraceae bacterium
CGTGAAATTTCATATTGCGTTTGGCACATCGATGTTATATAATTTCTGTGCAAATGATTGAAAAAATCCGAAAGG
Organism: uncultured Lachnospiraceae bacterium; assembly: GCA_947626985.1. GTDB lineage: Bacteria > Bacillota > Clostridia > Lachnospirales > Lachnospiraceae > Blautia_A. The sequence goes on from CANQUG010000155.1 coordinate 76, forward strand.
AACAGGTGAAAAAATGGAAAAAAGAGAACAGCTTTATGAAGGAAAGGCAAAAAAGGTATTTGCAACTGAGGATCCGGAAGTTGTTATTGTCAGCTACAAGGATGACGCCACCGCGTTCAACGGCGAAAAGAAAGGCACCATCGTGGGCAAGGGCGTGATCAATAACCGTATGACCAACCTTGTTTTCCAGAAATTTGAGGCTGCCGGAATTCCCACACATTTCATCGAAGAATTAAATGATAGAGAAACTGCTGTAAAGAAGGTGGATATCGTTCCGCTGGAGGTGATCGTCCGCAATGTGGCGGCGGGAAGCTTTTCCAAACGAATGGGCGTGGAGGAAGGAAAAGCTTTGCTCTGTCCCATCCTGGAGTTCAGCTATAAAAATGACGCTCTGGGCGATCCCTTTATCAACGACGATTACGCTCTGGCCCTCGGCCTGGCCACGAAGGAGGAGATCGATCAGATCCGTACATACACCATGAAGGTGAATGAGATCATGAAGGAGTATTTCCTGAATGCGGGAATGAAGCTCATCGACTTCAAGATCGAGTTCGGACGGTACCATGGTCAGATCCTCCTGGCGGATGAGGTTTCTCCGGATACCTGCCGTCTCTGGGACGTCAATACCAATGAGAAGCTGGATAAGGACCGGTTCAGAAGAGATCTGGGCAACGTGGAGGAAGCCTACAACGAAGTGTTCCATCGTCTGGGACTGGATTGACAGGAGTGCCGCCCATGAGTACTGACAGATATGTAAGTCCTTTATCAGAGCGTTATGCCAGCCGGGAAATGCAGTATATCTTTTCCCAGGATATGAAATTCCGCACATGGAGAAGGCTGTGGATCGCCCTTGCCGAGACGGAGAAGGAGCTGGGACTCCCCATCACCCAGGAGCAGATCGACGAGCTGAAGGCCCATGCGGACGACATTAATTACGACGTGGCCAGAGAGCGGGAACGCCAGGTGCGCCACGACGTGATGTCCCATGTATATGCCTATGGAGTGCAGTGCCCGAAGGCCAAAGGAATCATCCATCTGGGCGCCACCTCCTGCTACGTGGGAGATAATACGGATATTATCGTGATGACGGAGGCGCTGAAGCTGGTCCGCAGGAAGCTTGTGAATGTGATTTCGGAGCTGTCCGGTTTTGCGGACAAATATAAGGCTCAGCCCACTCTGGCGTTTACTCATTTTCAGCCGGCCCAGCCCACCACCGTGGGGAAGAGAGCCACCCTCTGGACTCAGGAATTCCTGATGGATCTGGAGGATCTGGAATATGTGATCGGCACCATGAAGCTTCTGGGCTCCAAGGGAACCACCGGGACTCAGGCCAGCTTTCTGGAGCTGTTCGACGGGGATCAGGAGAAGATCGACAGGATCGATCCCATGATCGCGGAAAAGATGGGATTTCAGGAGTGTTATCCCGTATCCGGCCAGACCTATTCCAGGAAGGTGGATACCCGCGTGCTGAATGTCCTTGCGGGAATCGCCGCCAGCGCCCACAAGATGTCCAATGACATCCGGCTTCTTCAGCACCTGAAGGAGGTGGAGGAGCCTTTTGAGAAATCCCAGATCGGATCTTCCGCCATGGCCTATAAGAGAAATCCTATGAGGAGCGAGCGCATCGCCTCTCTGTCCAGATTTGTTATGGTGGACGCCCTGAATCCGGCCATCACCTCCGCCACTCAGTGGTTTGAGCGGACGCTGGATGATTCCGCCAACAAGCGTCTCAGCATCCCGGAGGGATTTCTGGCTGTGGACGGGATTCTGGACCTTTGTCTGAATGTGGTGGACGGTCTGGTGGTTTATCCCAAAGTAATTGAGAAGAGACTGATGTCCGAGCTGCCCTTTATGGCTACGGAAAATATTATGATGGATGCGGTGAAGGCCGGCGGGGACCGCCAGGAGCTTCATGAGCGCATCCGGGAGCTGTCTATGGAAGCGGGCCGCAATGTGAAGGTGGAAGGAAAGGAGAACAATCTTCTGGAGTTGATCGCCGCGGATCCGGCCTTTAATCTGTCCCTGGAGGAGCTGCAGAAGACCATGGAGCCGTCCCGCTACGTGGGACGTGCGAAGGAGCAGACGGAAGCGTTCCTGAAAAAGGTGGTGGCGCCTGTTCTGGACAGATACAGCGGCAGCCTGGGACTGAAAGCGGAAATTAACGTATAAGTGCAGTAGCTTATTTTTCTAGGAGGAAGAGTTTATGATCAAAGCAGTAGTTGGAGCAAACTGGGGAGACGAGGGAAAAGGCAAGATCACGGATATGCTGGCCCAGGAGGCGGATATTATCGTCCGGTTCCAGGGAGGCGCCAATGCGGGACATACCATTGTGAACGATTACGGGAAATTTGCTCTCCACACCCTTCCCTCCGGTGTGTTTTACGGCCACACCACCAGCGTGATCGGCAACGGCGTGGCGCTGAACATTCCGGTGTTCTTTAAAGAGTACAGGGATCTGCTGGACAGAGGCGTTCCGGCTCCGAAGATCCTGATCTCCGACAGGGCCCAGATGGTGATGCCTTATCATATCCTCTTCGACCAGTATGAGGAGGAGCGCCTGGCGGGAAAATCCTTCGGATCCACCAAGTCGGGAATCGCGCCCTTCTATTCTGATAAATATGCCAAGATCGGTTTTCAGGTGAACGAGCTCTTTGACGAGGAAGCTCTGAGGGAAAAGCTTATCCGTGTCTGCGAGACGAAAAACGTGCTTCTGGAGCATCTGTATCACAAGCCGCTTCTGGATCCGGAAAAGCTTCTGGAGGAACTGATGTCCTACAGAGAGATGGTGGAGCCCTATGTGGGAGATGTTTCTCTCTATCTGTGGAATGCCCTTAAGGAAGGCAAAGAGATTCTTCTGGAGGGACAGCTGGGTTCTCTGAAGGATCCGGATCATGGAATCTATCCCATGGTGACGTCCTCCTCTACCCTGGCCGCTTACGGCGCTATCGGCGCGGGCGTGCCTCCTTATGAGATTCAGAAGGTGATCACCGTGTGCAAGGCTTATTCCAGCGCGGTGGGAGCCGGCGCCTTTGTATCGGAAATCTTCGGTGCGGAAGCGGATGAACTGAGAAACAGAGGCGGCGACGGCGGAGAGTACGGCGCTACCACCGGGCGTCCCAGAAGAATGGGATGGTTCGACTGCGTGGCGTCCAGATACGGCTGCCGTATTCAGGGCACTACGGATGTGGCGTTCACTGTGCTGGATGTGCTGGGATATCTGGATGAGATTCCCGTGTGCACCGGCTATGAGATCGATGGAAAGATTATCACCGATTTCCCCACCACCGGACTTCTGGAGAAGGCCAAACCGGTGCTGGAGGTTCTTCCGGGCTGGAAATGCGATATCCGGGGCATTAAGAAGTATGAGGAGCTGCCGGAAAACTGCAGGAAGTATGTGGAATTTGTGGAAGAGCACATCGGCTTCCCCATCACCATGATTTCCAACGGACCGGGCAGAAAAGACATTATATACAGAAATAAGTGCTGACAAAGTTTATCTCGGGGCTGTGCGGTGTTGCGTCAGCCCCGATTCGTGTTGCCGGGATAACCGAAGGGTTTTTGGTTTTCACTGGGATATTTTCCGGCGATGGAAAGGCAGATCTATGAAAAACTTTAAAAAATACGGGGCGATTCTGCTGATCGTTCTGATTCTTCTTGTGTTTTGTCTCCCCATGGTGTTCGTGCTGCGGGGAGGAGAAGATTCCCAGGCGCTGTTTAAGGGCTCTCTCGCCGCGGCGATCATGTTTCCCGTGCTGATTTATGTGTTTCTCATGTTTTATCAGATGCTGAAAAAGAGAAATCCCGCGCCTCAGAAGGACCGCAGGATTGAAAACATTGTGTTTGACGTGGGAAATGTGCTGGTGGATTTTGACTGGAAGACCTATCTGGAGGGCTACGGTTTCCCGAAGGAAAAGTATGAGAGCATTGCGGACGCCACCTTTCGGAGCAGTGTGTGGACGGAACGGGACCGGGGACTGTACGATGAGGAAACCTATGTGGCGCAGTGTGTGACTCTGGCGCCTCAGTATGAGGAAGAGATACGGGAGGTCATGCGCCGTTCGCCGGAGACCGTTCATTCCCGGGATTATGCCCTTACCTGGGTGAAATATCTGAAAAGCCAGGGATACCGTCTGTATATTCTCTCCAATTACTGTCATTATATGCTGGAGATCAATCGCCCCATGATGGATTTCCTGAAATATATGGACGGGATCGTATTTTCCTGTGAGGTGAATAAGCTGAAGCCGGACAGGGAAATGTTCCAGGTTCTCACCGAAGAATATGGCCTGAATCCGAAAAAGTCCGTTTTTCTGGACGACCTGGAAACGAACTGTGAAGGTGCCCGGAAGCTGGGCTTCCATGCCATATGCTTTGCCGGCTTTAAGCAGGCGGCGGAGGAACTGAAGAAGCTGGGAGTGGAGTGAAGTGAAGGGGAATGCGGCTCAATAAAAAATGCCGGGTTTCTTATATGAGAAGCCCGGTGTTTTCATATTGCAGGGAAATTCCGGGGCCCGGAAGGGTAAAAGAACAGACCGGGCCGGCATGTTATATGGAAGGAACATCGGGGAAACAGTTACTCTGCCACATCCGCAAGAGTGTAGTTCAGGATGTTTTTCAGGTCCCGGATATTGACCTCCACCTGATAGCCCACTTTTCCGGCGCTGAATAAAATGGTGCCGAAGTTTTCTGCCGTGCAGTGAAAAACGGTGGGGAAGGCTTTTTTCATTCCGATGGGAGAGCATCCTCCGTGGACGTATCCAGTCAGCGGCAGAAGCTCTTTCTGCTTAATCATTTCGATGGATTTTTCGCCCACGGCAGCGGCGGCCTTTTTCAGGTTCAGTTCGTTTACCACGGGAATGACGAAAACATAGTATTCTTTGGATTTGCTGCGGGTCACCAGGGTCTTGAAGACCTGGAGCGGATTTTCATTTAACGCGGCAGCCACTTCCTCGCCGCCCAGAGCGCCCGTTTTGGAATAATCATAGGAGCGATAGGAAATTTTATGCTGATCCAATATACGCATTACATTTGTTTTATAGCTCATGGGAACGGATCCTCCTTGTGTTGTCTGTTGCCGGGCATTGTCCGGATCTCTGACTGCCGCGGAC
>CANQUG010000156.1 GCA_947626985.1 uncultured Lachnospiraceae bacterium
AGGAGAGCGAAGAAATGGAAAAAACGAAACAATACGCGGACGGCATTTCCCCCTCCCTTTTCCGGCCTGTGGACCGCTCGAAGCTGGATATGGAGCAGATCGTGCGGCCCTCCGTGAGCTACTGGCAGGGAGTGTGGCGGAGACTGAGAGAGGACAGGCTGGCGATTTTCTGCTTCTGTCTTCTGGTGCTTCTGATCCTTCTGGCGATTTTTGCGCCCCTGTTTTCTCCCTATCCCTACGATCAGACCAGTCTGATGGAAGGAAACCTGAATCCCTCCTCCGCTCACTGGTTCGGAACGGATTCCGTGGGGAGAGATCTCTGGACCAGGGTGTGGGTGGGAGCCAGAGTGTCCCTGGCGGTGGGCTTTATCGGGGCGATCCTGCCCTTTATGATCGGAATGTTCGTAGGCTCCGTCTCCGGATGGTTCGGGGGCTGGGTGGACATGGTGATCATGCGGCTTATCGATATCGGGATGTGCATTCCGTCCATGATCTATGTGATCCTGATTCTTGTGTATTTCGGCGGAGGAGCCAGAGCCATTGTCATTGCCCTGGCGGTGATGAACTGGATGGGTCCGGCCAGAGGATACCGGGGGCGGATCCTGCAGTTTAAAAACAGGGAGTTTACCCTGGCGGCGCTGACGCTTGGAGCCTCCCCCATGCGCGTGATCTACCGGCACATTCTTCCCAATATTCTGGGAAATATCGTGGTGTCCCTCACCAGCTTTGTACCGGCGTCCATCTTTATGGAGGCCAGTCTGGCCTTTATCGGTCTGGGCATCGCTCCGCCCATGACGTCCCTGGGACAGCTGGCCAGCGACGGCGCGGGAATGTACCGGACGTATTTTTATCAGTTTGCCATTCCGTCCCTGGTGATCAGTCTGATCATTTTTTCCTTCTTCATGCTGGGCAACTGCATGAGGGACGCTCTGGATCCCCAGCTGCGGGATGAGATGAGCACCATGGCCCTGCGCAGAAGGAGAAAAGCGGAGCGGGCGGCGGCGAGAGGAGGCAAAGCATGACGGACCGGAAACATCTGTTAAATGTGGAAAATCTTCATGTCTCCTTTGACACCTACGCGGGGGAAGTGAAGGCTGTCCGCGGCGTGAATTTTTATGTGGACGGGGGAGAAACCCTGGCGATTGTGGGAGAGTCCGGCTGCGGCAAATCCGTCACCATTCAGACGGTCATGCGCCTGAATCCGGAGCCTCCCGCCCGGATCAAAGAGGGACGGGTGGAGTATGGCGGGGAGGACCTGACGAAAAAGACGGACAGGGAAATGCGGGCCTACCGGGGCAAAGAGTTTGCCATGATCTTTCAGGATGCCATGACCTCGCTGAATCCCGTGTCCAGAATCGGAAAACAGATGGTGGAGGCCATCTGCATTCATGAGAAGGTGACAAAGGAGGAGGCGAAAAGCAGGGTGATCCAGATGCTGGGAAAGGTGGGGCTCTCCAATCCGGAGACGGTGTTCCGCCGTTATCCCCATACCCTGTCCGGAGGCCAGCGCCAGAGAGTGATGATCGCCATGGCTCTCTGCTGTCATCCTTCCATTCTTCTGGCGGATGAGCCCACCACCGCTCTGGATGTGACGACCCAGGCGCAGATTCTGCGGCTGATGAAGGATATTCAGAAGGATACCGGCTGCGCCATTATTCTCATCACTCACAATCTGGGAGTGGTGGCCAGGATGGCGGACCGGGTGGCGGTGATGTACGCGGGTCAGATGGTGGAAAAAGGCTCTCTGCGGGATGTGTTCTATCATCCCAGGCATCCCTATACCTGGGGGCTTCTGGGCTCCATGCCGGATATGCAGGAGAGAACGGATACCAGGCTGGCTTCCATTCCGGGGTCTCCGCCGGATCTTTTTGCCCCGCCGAAGGGATGCGCCTTTGCGGCCAGGTGCCGGTACTGTATGGAGGTCTGTCTGGAGCATAATCCCGGGGAAACCCCGGTGTCGGAGGGACACTGCGCCCGCTGCTGGCTTCTGGATGAACGGGCAGGAAATCTGGTGAAGCCGCCGGTGGGAAGAGACGAGGAGCTGGTAACTCCCGCCATGAGAGATTATATAAAGAAGGGAGGCGGGGCGGATGTCTGAAAAAACCGATCTTCTTGTAGTGGAAAATCTGAAAAAATATTTTTCTGTGGGAAGAGGAAAAGTGCTTCATGCCGTGGACAATGTGTCCTTCACTGTTCCCAGGGGAACCACGCTGGGTCTGGTGGGGGAGTCCGGCTGCGGCAAGACCACAGTGGGCCGGACTCTGGTGCGGCTGTATGAGCCTGACGGCGGGAAGATCCTCTTTGACGGGCAGGATATTTCCGGAGTCCGGGGCAGAGAGAAGCGGGAGCTGACCCGCCGGATGCAGATGGTGTATCAGGACCCCTATGCGTCTTTGAATCCTTTCTTTACTGTGGGAGAGATCATTACGGAGGGACTGGAGATTCACGGCATAGGAGCCGGTAAAAAAGAGCGGATGGAAATCGCCTACGGGCTTCTGGAGAAGGTAGGGCTTCACAGAGAGCATGCCAACCGGTTTCCCCATGAGTTTTCCGGAGGCCAGCGGCAGAGAGTGGGACTGGCCCGTTCTCTGGCCGTAAATCCGGACTTTATCGTGTGCGACGAGGCCATCTCCGCGCTGGACGTGTCCGTGCAGGCGCAGATCGTCAATATGCTCTGTGATTTCCAGGAGTCCATGGGACTTACCTATCTGTTTATTGCCCATGATCTTTCCATGGTGCGTTATATTTCGGACCGCACGGCGGTGATGTATCTGGGAACCGTAGTGGAGGTGGGGGATAACCGGGAGGTGTATGACCATCCCGCCCATCCCTATACGCAGGGGCTTCTTCAGGCCGTGCCTGTGGCGGATCCGGACTATGAGCAGGAACGGAGCAGACAGAACATCATGCTGGGAGAGGTGTCCAGTCCTGTGAATCCCGGACCGGGCTGCCGTTTCTGCAGCAGGTGTCCTCATGTGACGGAGCGGTGCAGGCAGGAAATGCCGGCGCTCCGGCCTGTGGGAACAGGACATCTGGCGGCCTGTCACGCGCTGGAGCAGGGCGGGTGAATTTCCGTAAAGGCTTCCCTCTTTTTGGAGGGAAAAACTGACAGAAAAAGAGAGCCGGTGTTCCGGTCCGGATCTTCTCCCGGCAGAACGGGAGGGCAGGCGGCACGCCGGCGAACTGGAAAGGAACTGACATCGAATTCATGAAATATGATTTTGAGACAAGAGTGGACAGAAAAAACAGAGGAAATATGAAATATCTCCAGTTCACTCCGGAACGGATCAGGGAGAAAAACCTGGTGAGCTTTTCGGGAGCAGAGTTTGAATTTAAGACCGCCCGGCCGGTGATCGACGCTGTGAAGGAAGCTGCGGAAAACGGGCTGTTCGGTTTTACCGTTCCGGATGAAAACTATCTTTCCCATATTGTGTGGTGGATGAAAGAGGTACGGGGGACGGAGATTTTGCCGGAGTGGATCCTGCCTGTTCAGGGGACGATTTTTTCTGTGGCCACAGCCATACGGATGTTTACCGAAAAGGGGCAGGGCGTGATCATTCCCGTTCCCGGGTACAACCGGTATGAGCAGGCGGCGGTTCGTCTGGGGAGACGGGGAGTGCTTTCTCCCATGAAGGAGAGGGACGGAAGGCTGCTTCCGGATCCGGAGGATCTGGAGAGAGCCATGAGCGCCGGAGACAATCCTCTTTTGATTTTGTGCAATCCCAACAATCCTACGGGACAGATCATGGATGAGGCGTGTCTGGAAGAGATTCTTGCGCTGGCGAAAAGGTACAGCACTGCGATTCTCTGTGACGAGATTTTTGCGGACGTGGTCTTTGAGAAGCGGGTGCCTGTTCTGGCGGCGCTGGCCGGTCCGGAGGATCCGGTGATCAGCGTGATTTCACTGGGAAAAACCTTTTCCTTCACAGGGGTAAATCACGGAAACGTGATCATAAAGAATGACAGTCTGAGGGAGCGTTATCGGACACAGAGAAACGCGGATCATTACGGGAGCATCGATCCCATGGTCTATGCGGCTCTCTGCGGGGGATATTCCCCGGAGGGAAAGGAATGGCTGGAGGAGATGATTCAGGTGATCCGCAGAAACAACGGGATCGTGACGGAATTTCTGGCGGAGCATTTCCCGAAGGTGACGGTGAGGAAGCCGGAGGGCACCTATGTACTCTGGGCGGACTTTACGGGGCTGGGGCTTTCCCGGGAGGAGCTTTTTGATTTTCTCGGCAAAGAGGCGCTCTTCAGCTGCGATCCGGGAGAAGAGTATTACGGGAAGCCGTGCCAGGTCAGAATCTGTACGGCCGTTCCGGAAAAGGATCTGAGAAACGGGCTGGACCTGCTGCTGGCAGCGGCGGCAAAGCGGGGGTTACTCCTCTGATTCCAGTTCGTTCAGGTACTTGTATACCGTATAGCGGGATACGCCCAGCTTTTCCGCTACCAGAGGAACCGCCTTCTGGTAGTCGAAGGCCCGTTTCCTGGACAGAAGCCGGATAAGCTCCAGACGCTGCTTTTTTTTCATGATCTGAGGCGAAATGCCGATTTCCTCCACACAGGAGTCAAAAAGATCGTCCAGCCGGCTCTGGCGGTCGCTTTCAATAGCCGTATCCAGGTAATCTTCAATGCGAAACTGCTCCATCAGAGTATCCGCGTAGGCGCTGGCGAGGGTGATGTCCAGATTAATGCCCAGGCCGAGACAGTAGTCCTCCCCGCGGATGATCATGGTGGTGCTTTTGATCTTCTGGTTTCCCCGCAGTACGATCATGTTCACGAAATCCCTCTGAAGAAGAGTTTCATCCACATGCTTTGTCTCGTTGCCGAAAATGTCCAGGGTGGAGCCCACGGATCTTCCGCTCACATGGCCGTTGAAGATGGCCAGGACGGGAATGTCCGGGCGGCCCAGGTCCTGGATCAGCGTTTCGCAGTTTTTTCCGAAGGTGACGGCGATTCCCTCCGCCAGCTTGGTGAGAAGGTCCAGCATACGTTCTTTGTCCATAATCATTTCCCCTGTGTTTTTTTGATAAACTTTTGATCTGTCTGCTGTAAATCGACGGCAGACTTTTTACGAATCCGGATTTCCGTATGTTTATTATACTGTCAGATTCCGGAAATTTCAACGTTCGGTTGGATACTTTTGGCAGGATGGTAATCTGTGAGAA
>CANQUG010000157.1 GCA_947626985.1 uncultured Lachnospiraceae bacterium
GGAGAAGTGGATGAGCCGGACGACAGGATCAGCTGCCCGGCGGAGCTGCTGAAGTTTTGCTGAGGCTGCTTAATTTTTTATATATGAAGCCACTCTGGTGCATCTGAATTGCATTTACTTTGGAAAATTGTATTGGATTCATTAATAATAGAAAATAAGCTCATCCTCTTGAACTGTGTACGAATACAGAAATCGATATTGATGATAATTCGGAGGTGATTGACGTGTGCAAAGCCGTACAGGATATGATGGATCAGGCCAGACAGGAAGGCTGGCAGAAAGGCAGCGAAAAAGCAAGGATCGAAACCTTATACATCACTGTAAAGAACGCCATGGAGTCATTCCATCTAAGTATGAAAGACGCTATGAATGCTTTGAAGGTAAGCAAGGAAGACCAGGATATTCTAAAAAAGATGATTTAATTTGGACATAGAGCAGCAATCGATGATCCATCCGTACACTGCGGCGGCAGCGCGCGGATGACCGACAAGGTCTGCACCAGTCTTCTGCTGTATGGAAGTCAATCCCAACTGCGCCTGATCGCTACATACCTTCAATCTGATAGAGCCGGCCGCGATGAGCGCGGAAGATCTGGATAAATTCCAGTCGAATCTGAGAGCTGTTCTCGGCTTTATCAAGTACTCCAGCGACCGCGACGCTCTGGATGCGTTCCTCCTGAAAGAGGACAGTCTGCATGATTTTAATATAGAAGCTGCAAGGGTTATTGGCGTGTGTACGAATACAGAAATCGATATTGATGATAATTCGGAGGTGATTGACGTGTGCAAAGCCGTACAGGATATGATACAGGAAGGCCGCGAAAAAGCAAGGATCGAAACCTTATGCGTCGTTGTAAAGAACGCCATGGAGTCATTCCATCTAAATATGAAAGACGCTATGGACGGTTTGAAGGTAAGCAAGGAAGACCAGGATATTCTGAGAAAGATGATTTAATTTGGGCATAGAGCAGCAATCGATGATCCATCAGTACACTGCGGTGACAACGCACGGATAATCGACAAGGTCTGCACCAGTCTTCTGCTGTATGGAAGTCAGTCCCAGCTGCGCCTGAGCGATGATCGGACGGTAAAACTGGTACTGGAATGCAAAATCTCACAGGAGTGCGCCATGAAATACCAATGCAGTGATAAAACAGGAAAACAAAAAAGGAAATGAACAAACGAACTGAGCCTGCTGAATAAAACCTGATTCGATAACCGTGACAAAAACTCTGCCGGTGAAAAAGCTGTAACCTTACTCTTTTTGAAATCCTTAATATTTCTGGTAATGAGATAGTCCGCATGCACCCGCTCCGCCGTAACAGCCTGCAGGGCGTCCTCAAAATCATCCCATTTCATTCCCGCCGCATTCGTCATATCCGACACGGCCAATTCCGTAAACCGAAAAATAAGTGCAAGCCTTTTCAGAACATCCTCTATCTGTTCCGGGTCAAGTTCCTTACGCATCACATAAACAAGATTTGCAAAAGTCAATGCGGAAACATAACCCTGCACCTGCTCCGTTTCACAGAGTTTCCATATCTTCGCCGAATCTTCAAAATGCGGCTCCCGCTTTTGCAGAACATCCAGGATGACATTCCCATCAATCAGAAGTCTCATATTTTTCCCTCAGCCTCTCTTCCTTCGCCTGCTTCAGATCAACGTCCCCTTTCAGAATACCGGCCAGGGAATCCGTCAGATAAGAGACCGCCGCATTCCTCGGAATGAGCCGGGCCACTTCTTTCCCATTCTTCGTTACAATGACTTCTTTGCCGTCAGCGACAAGAGCGAGATACCTTCCGAAATTGTTCTGCATTTCGGTAGCAATAGCAGTCACGCCAACCATAAAAACACCCCTTTTCCTTATACTTATTTTTAGCTAAATTGCAAGGACTTTGAAAATTTTCTCCCTTTTTTCTGGAGGCCTCGTCAAAGCAAATCGGAAGATTCTACATAAAGTGCTACAAAAGATGGCGTAGTGCAATATAGTAGTTTTTCTGCTATACTGCATACATTGTCATGAATAATTCAGGTTTACTTGCCAAGATTCATCTGATTGATAAATTTTGATCAGTAGACTCAAGATTCCGAGAGCCTATTCATCCGTGATTAATCCGAAGACATCATTCTCCACATGCCTTCAATTTGGACTGAACCATACTTTTGATTTCATCCAGATTATCAGGTTGGGCTACCGCCCAAAATACTCTTTTGAGCCCTTTTGCCTTCAGTATTTTTGCTGGCGTAGACGAATATTGAGAAAATCCTTCCACAAGTGCCGTTCGTAATTCTTTTACCATAGTTCCCTTATCACGGCCACTCAGATGAGAAAGATCCAATGTATCTTCTATCTGCATCGCCGATCTTACACAATCCCAATCCTGACCATTTACCATCAATGAATACATCATCTTGACTCGTAATGCAGCACAGGCTACATTCTGCGGAGCAAACTCAATCCTGCTGTTCAGATAGAGGCCTTTAAAATCCACTATGTGCTTTTTTAATTCTGCATCCTCTCCATCATCCACAGACGCATATCTATCCAGCTGTGCACATACATCTGAAATAATGCCTTCAAGACTAAATGGTTCGTTCTTCTTCCTGTCGCCCCATTCCATCTCTGCCCTCGCCATATATTTTTCTCGTACATCCTTATAGTTCAGGTCCTCGTAACAGTACTTTGAAATCATCATTACATCATAGAATTGCTTGACCTGCTCATCCATCCTGTCGTTCTGAACTCCGATAGTATTACAGCCTACCGTTGTCAATTTGTCCGCAAACAGATGGCTGACAGGCAATACCTGATATTCAAACAGACTGCTTACTGCAAAGATATCTTTTCCTTTTTTTCTAACATACTCGGCCTTCCTGTCTTCCTGAATAAACTCAATTTATATTTCCTGAAAGCCATCTTGTTCATTATCGTCCCCTTTATTCAGTTCGCCCTGTGTCAATACCGTAGGTATTTTTGCAAAATATGTATTCAACGGAAGGTCAGTCTTGGGATCTTTCGGTTTGTGTGGTTTGAAATGAAAATAGACATCATTCTCGGAAAGTTTCTCAGTTATTTTTGCAAGCGTTTTTTCTATTTCATCCCTACTGCCACAAAAAATCATGTCAATGTCAACACTTGTTCTCTGCGCTTCCATCGGCAGATAAAACTGCACTGCCGCGCCGCCCTTAAGAACCACTCTGTCACCCAGAATATCCTGTATCTGCAGGAAAATCTCAAGATCCCACAGAAATAGTTCCAAACGTCCCATATTCTTAAACCCATATGTCTGCATCCTTTCAGACAGGGTGTCCCTTAAAAACGCTTTCCTGTCATGGAACAGTTTTTCCTCATATGCCATACATTAGTTCTCCCTTTTAAGTACAGAAACAAGTTCAAATGCGCTATCCGTAATATATTTTGATTCTACTATGAACCGAATATCATGATTAAGGTTCCTTTTTGTGGATGCCGCCAGCAGTTTCTTTTTATCAAGTGTTCCTAACCGAATCATGTTCTGGTATATCCTTGCCAACTCCTGAATAGAAATCGGGTATCCATTTCTTGTCACGGCATAATACAAATCCAAAAATGCCTTCTCTGGTGTTGCGATTCCTCCGTCATTATAATCAGAGTTACTACTTACATATACTACTGCAGATACGGAATCACTTCCTGAGAAAACAAGTTTCTCATATGTGTCTTTTAGTTCCGTGGGCTCCATAACTACTATGCCGTTTTTTCGCAAGTCGCCAATCATTGCGTCCTTAGCACCCCTCTCCACAAACACAACCACTGGAAACTGTTCCGGGACATGCTGCATATATCTCAGAACAACATCGGTGCCGGAAATATAGTATTCAAAGCCAGCCTCATCCAATATATTTACAATCTGCTCTGCCTGCGGGGACAGACTTACCTTGTTTTTCCCTTTCCATTCGTTGATGGAATATACCCCTCTGCGAACACGATTTAAATATCCGCCGTCAACAAGTTTCGAGAGCGTCCAATTGATCGTATTCTTTTTCAGATCCGGAAACAGACTTATAACGTCATCAGTATAAAATATCGGCTGATCTTTGAATTCCTTTTCGATTGTTTTGTATTTTTCTTCCAATGATCCATTCACAGCTAAATCACCCCGCTTTATAGGTATCTCCCTCTTGACTGTTACCTTCAAATATTTTTTTGCAAATATATAATTTGCATTATTTAGTTTGATATAATCATTTGCTCAAATTTACTCACATATCAATACTTCATTACTTCCACCACACACATTATATATCGCAAATTTCAGATTTGCAACATATAATTTGATGGTCAAGAACAGACGGTTCTATTGCACGCAAAAAATACCCCCACCCACCATCTCTGATGACCGGAGATATCCTGACTATGTTTCTAGACTTTATGCTTTGGCTTTTGTTCCTTCGACGGAGACTGCTGAGAGACCTGCTTAATCCAAAAAGGTTGTAATATAAAAGGAGTTAGTATGTCCAAAGCCGTACAGGATATGATGGATAAAGCCAGACAGGAAGGCAGCGAAAAAGCAAGAATCGAAACCTTATGCGTCGCTGTAAAAAACGTCATGGAGTCATTCCATCTAAGTATGAAAGACGCTATAAATGCTTTGAAGGTAAGCAAGGAAGACCAGAATATTCTGAGAAAGATGATTTAATTTGGACATAGAGCAGCAATCGATGATCCATCAGTACACTGCGGCGGCAGCGCACGGATAATCAACAAGGTCTGCACCAGTCTTCTGCTCTATGGAAGCCAGTCCCAGCTACGCCTGAGCGATGATCGGACGGTAAAACTGGTACTGGAATGCAAAATCTCACAGGAGTGCGCCATGAAATAGCAATGCAGTGATAAAACAGGAAAACAAAAAAGGAAATGAACAGACGAACTGAGCCTGCTATAGCCGTGACAAAAACTCTGTCGGTGAAAAAGCTGTAACCTTACTCTTTTTGAAATCCTTAATATTTCTAGTAATGAGATAGTCCGCATGCACCCGCTCCGCCGTAACAGCCTGCAGGGCGTCCTCAAAATCATCCCATTTCATTCCCGCCGCATTCGTCATATCCGACACGGCCAATTCCGTAAACCGAAAAATAAGTGCAAGCCTTTTCAGAACATCCTCTAT
>CANQUG010000158.1 GCA_947626985.1 uncultured Lachnospiraceae bacterium
CCTCCATCCGCCATCAGTACGGTACGGACGGTCTTCCTGTTGGTAAATGCAGCAATCTCAGAGGAATCACCATTGTCCCCCACGGTTCCGCTGACAGTCACGTCCTGGTCCCGGCTCGTCGTTCCCCCGGGGATACCGCTCTCCAGAAAACCGGGGACGGCATTCTGGGTGATCGTATAGGAGCATTCGGAGGGCAGGCCGCCCACGGTCATCTGCTGGCCTCCCTTCAGCACAAATCTCCATACACCGGCTTTCCTGGCGGTGATATCCGTCTCCCCCTTCTCCTCCGTATCCCGGGAAAGGAGTGTTCCCTGCCTGATCACGGCCGTCTCATTATCCTTGAAGCCCGTAATGACGTATTCCAGGTCCGCGTCCACAGGTTCCCCGCTTTCCTTATCTTCCAGGGAAAGCGTACAGGTAAATTCCTGCTGCATGTCCTCCCGGCTGAGGCTCACATTCCCGCCGGTGGTCTCCAGCCAGTTTTCCACCACCAGAGCCGAAGGTCTGTACTCATTGATGTAATGGATCCCCTCCAGGTCGCCGTCCGCGTTCCCGTACAGGGTATAGACCCGGCTGCCGTCCTCTCCGGTGACGAAACGCGTGCGGGGCACCGGTTCCGTCTGCCCGGACGAGCTGTAATCCATCTGCAGGGTATCATAGACGCTCCAGTGGCGGACCGCCCTGCTCCCCTGGTATTCATCCGGACCGTCGGGAAAACGCCCGCAGTTTCTGTGCGCGTTCCTGACGCTCCCGTCGATGCTGCTCCATGCGCCGATCACCTGGCTGCCGCCGGGCGTACTCATATCGTTAATCGTATAGGAAATGGCTCCGGATCCGCTTTCCCGGGACGCCTCTCTGAGCAGGAAGCCCTCCCTGTTTTTCCCGTCCTCAGTTACGCGGTATCCCAGTTCAGGCCGTATGGTAAGCATCAGGCCTTCCCCGCCCCTGAGCGTGAGGTCCGCCGTATGGCTGGCGACCTCCTCCCATGTGATCCAGGTGACTTCCCGGTCTCCTTCCGCCGCCCGGGCGTACTCCTCCGTTTCCATCACCGCCCGCTGCTGGCCCGGAATGGCCGCGCAGGTGGTGTCTCCGGGCCAGAAGGGCGTGTCATCCAGAAGGTCGCCGGCAGTCATGGCAGACCGCCGTGGCTCCTCCCCTTCCTGTTCCCGTGTTCCAAAGTACAGCGTCCTGGTCAGAAGCGTGGAAGTGATCAGGTAATCCGAGGTGACGCCCACGGAGGAATCCGCGCTCACCGGTTCCATACGGGCGGCAACGAAGGGGCTGATCCCCGCTTCATAAGCCGGCGCATCCGTACCGTTTCCATAGCCCAGATGGATATAACTCCCTGTATCATCAGGATCGAATTTCCAGACTGTATCCCCTCCGGCCGCTTCCCTGTTTCTTGTCCCGTTAACCGGGATCAGCCACACATCCTTGCAATAAAAATCCATCGTGCCGGAAGGCGCGTCCTGATCCGCCGGGCGGTAGGTCCTCCAGTAGCCGTCACTGTCCGCCTCATTTTCCGGCAGTTCACCCTGGACATACATACAGCATCCCATATCCGACAGCGGGCTGCCCGGGTCATAACCTTCCGCTTCCTCATGGAGGTAGATCCTCCGCAGGCCGTCTCCCGCGCCATCCGGCGCAAGATACACATAGTAGTATTCTTCTTCCGCAGATACAGACTCCTCACCCACATAGTTTCCGTTTTTATCAACAACGGCAGTGCGGCCGCCGGCATCCAGCACCAGACCTGCCCCGTTCGTCCGGAGGTCCAGCTCGGCGATCTGCTGCTGCCATCCGCCTTCCCCCTCATTCATAAAGGGGTTGTAGCTCAGAACGACCGCGTCCTGCTCACCCGAGAACCCGTCGATATAGATCTGATAACGGAATTCCGTCCCGTCCGCAGCTTCCTCGGACGCGGTGATCCTGTTGGTGACATACAGCAGCGGGTTGTCGATTGCGAGCCTTCCATTGTTTCCCAGATAACCGAAGACAATATAAACCTCTTTCTGTCCATCACCTGTATCCGCTGCGGAATCCGCATCATTTTCCGTGATTTCACCTGCACCAGCCGCTTCCGCACCAACAGCGGAAACAGCCACCTCTTCCGCGGTTTCACCTGCATCGGCCGCTTCCGCGTCAGCAGTGGAAACAGCTGCAGTTTCCGCTGCCGTGCTGACGGCATAAGCAGACACGTTCTCCGCGGTCTCACTGGGGTTGGTCTCCTTGGCGCTGACAGCCCTGTAAAGCTCTCCGCTGCGCCGTACTCCCGGCTTTATGGAGAGGACCCAGCGGTACCCGGCTTCCTCATACTCCCGGGCGCTGATCTCCCCATCCCCGTCCAGATCCATGCGGGACAGGAGCTGCCCCCGGATATCCTGCCAGTACACAGCCTGCCGCTCAGTCTCCTCCCCGGAGACGCCGATGCCTCTCAGGTATGCCCGGAGCCTCTGCCCGCTGTAAGTAAGCTTTTCTACAGTCGGCACACCCCGGGTACCGTCCTCCGCCACGGCCGCGTAATCCGCGGTCGCAGCAGCGCTTCCGGTCAGATCCGCCCAGCAGACCGCCCCGCTCATATCTGTTCCCGCACCCAGCCCGGAACCGGTAATACAGCTCACTGTCCGGACCGCGTGGCTCTCTTCCGTGTCTTCCCCGTCGGGCACGTAATACTCCTCCGCGAAGAAACAGCAGCCGTCCTCCCGGAAAGCCGGTTCCTGCCCGCTGACGGCGCTGTCCGCCGTGAACAGGTCCGTTTCAAGAAGGACGATCCCTCCCTCCGCAAAGGGATACAGATCCCCGGAGCTGTCCCGGATCATGTCCGTACCCTCCGCGGAGACCAGCGCTCCCCGGGCGGCGGCGTAGGCCTCCTTATCCCGGTACGTGCCCATGTACGCTCCGCCGGGCCACATGGCGCCGCCGGGCCAGCTGTCCAGCTCTTCCACACTGGTCAGCCCTTCCTCTCCGCTCTCCGCACGGTAAGCATGGCGGTACAGCGGCACCGGCTCCTGATACAGGTAATAAGGGTTCTCCCCGCCGGGAGAGAAGGTGACCGCGGCGTCGCCGACCTGGCAGACAGTCTCCGGGTCTCCCTCCCGGAAGGAGCCGCTGTAATCCCCGGACAGGAAATAAATGCTGCCGAAGTAATCCCCCCTGTGGGTCTTCAGATACTCCTGGGGCAGGTCCTCGATATCCACGATCCTCTCCCCGTCCGTATCCTCACCGATCAGCCCCTCATCCAGTCCCACGGTGTAAAACAGCCGGAACGGTGTGGTCTGAGCCTTCTCCTCCAGGTTGCTCTCAAAGGCCTCCGGCCCGTCCAGGCCCAGGGCGACCCACGCCGCCTGGGTGGGCAGCGCGGACACCGGAATGTCCACATACAGGGAATCCGTACCGCCGATGTTCCCTTCATCCTCCGTCTCAGAGAATTCCGGCATATGCTCCGTCCAGACACTGATATCATTCAGGCGGTAGACGCCGGCTTCGTCCTTATACAGGTCGTTTCCCGCGGGCTTCTCCTCCAGCGCCTCCCACTCGCTCCTCACATTGCTGGGCACGATGCTGCCGTACACGGGATTGATGCGCAGCCGGTCGCTTTCCTCCTCCTCACCGGCAAAGCCGTACAGGGTATAAACCGTACCCTCCTGTTCCCCGGAAAGCCCGCCGGCCTCCCTCAGCGTGGGGACGCGGCTGACCAGCTCCCGCTCACTGATCCGGTAGGTCCACCCGCTGTTCCAGGGATCCTCCGGGGCTTCCCCGGGAGCGCGGTATTCCGCCGTCCTCCCGCTGTCCCCTCTGTACCATCCCTCCGGAAATCCTTCCTCCGCCCGCCCGGGGCCTGCCATATACGCGGCGTTGAAGGCGGGATCACACACCGCCTCCCGGGTCAGCCCGTGCATCTCGCCGAACAGCAGCGCGGCCATGTCAGCGTTCTGAACCGAACCGTCTTCAGGGCCAGGCAGTGTGATGGAACCGTTCCGGATTTCCATGTACGGGGCCAGAACGTCCCGGTAGGTAACGCTGTCCTTTGCGCCCGCGCCGTTGCTGCCCGAAACAGGGAGGAACGCCTCGCCGCGGAGCCTGTCCACGATATCCTGGAACACATTTCTCAGGTCTTCAGACTCTACATCATAGAACTCATCGGGATAAAAGATCTCATCGATCACTTCCTGGTTGGTCACACGGATCCGCTCCACGGTGCGTCCGTTCTCATCCTCCCTCGCGTAGAAATGCCCCTCAGGCAGGCGGCCGATCCTCAGCGTCGCGCAGCTGGGCACCGTCTGGTTGGCGATGGAGTTCAGCTGTATGGACTCAGGGCCGCTGCTCATGGGGTTGCCCCGCCAGTCGGCCAGCAGGGAGACCGTTTCCCCCGGGGAGGAGAGGGCCGTCCACTCCTCCCATTTGCTGTATGTGTAGGGCAGCAGATCCACCATGTGGTTGTCCCTCTCACTCCTCCAGGGAAGCGGTGCAAAGAAGTCATTCCCTATGCATTCGTAATTGCTGTCATTCCACCTCGTCCCGTTGAAATACACTTCCGGGTTCATGGTCGGGTAGATCCGGTACCTGCCCCAGGCGGGCAGGTGCACCGCGTCCACGCTGACGGTATAGATGCTCAGCGGGATCCGGCTCTCCTCCGAGGCGTGGTCCCTCTCCCACCCCTGCTCGTAGTGCTTCTCCACCACGTTCTTCATGTAGGAGGCCGTCATCAGCACCTCCAGGATCGTGGAAGGGGTGCCGCCCACATCCGCGTCACTGTCATAAAAGATTCCCCCGTCGTCATAAGCGGGAATGGAGGTCAGCCTGCTCTCCCCGATCCCGTCGTTATAAAGGTCCGTGATATCCCCCTCCGGCAGGTAGATGTCATACCATTCGTCCCCGGTATTCCCGGGCAGCTCATGCTCCCCGTCCTCAGCGGGACTGTTGAAGGCGAAATTCGCGCCCCCGTCTGTCAGGACCATGACCGCCGGGATCCGGGCGAAGACCGTCTTCTCCCCGTCCTCCAGCGTCCCGGTATAGGTCCGCTCCTTCGTATCGGCCAGCTGCTTCATGCCCAGGTAGATCCCGCCCTGGGTGTTGGTCATATAGCC
>CANQUG010000159.1 GCA_947626985.1 uncultured Lachnospiraceae bacterium
AAGGAGGTGCTTGATATGGCAACTACATTAGTACAGGTTAGAATTGATGATGAATTAAAAAATCAGGCAACTGCTGTTTATGATGCATTGGGAATTGATTTATCTACTGCGGTGAGAATGTTTTTAAAAAGATCGGTAATGGTAAATGGTGTTCCTTTTGATATGACATTGCCAAAGAACGATTATAAAGCTGAAAGAGCAGCAAGAGCCCTTCAGGAGTTAAGCAATGCAGCGGTGGAAAAAGGTACTTCAGAAATGTCATTGGAAGAAATAAATGCTGAAATTGAGGCAGTTAGAAAGGCAAAATAACAGGAGGCAATGCGATGCGGTATTATGCAGTAATAGATACAAATGTATTGGTCTCCGCAATGTTAAAAATTCAGTCTATTCCAGGTCAGATTGCTAATGAGGCACTTTTGGGTGATTTGATTCCTTTGTTAAGTGATGAAATAATAGCAGAGTACCGGGAGGTTTTAGCACGACCCAAATTTAAGTTCGATCAAAATACTGTGGAGATATTGATTGATGGAATCGTTGATAGAGGAATATTGGTGGATGCGGTTCCAGTAGAGGAAATAATTCCTGATCCTAAGGATATCGTTTTCTACGAAGTGGTTATGGAAGGTCGCAAGGAGCGCGATGAAGCATATCTTGTGACAGGAAATATCAAGCATTTTCCTGCAAAATCCTATATTGTTACGCCAAAGGAAATGCTTGAAATCATGCATAAAGCATAAAGGAATATAATAGGTTTAGATACAGAGCATCGGAAAAACCGGTGCTCTTTTACGTGGAAGGAAGGTGGTCTTTTGTATCCGGTAAGTGAGGCATTCCTGCAGACGGTGCAGGAGAACACAAGAATGTATTGGGAAGAATTACGACAATGGAGGGTGCCACATATGAGTTTGGTGCTGATGATATCGCAAAGGGAAGCGGATATATTTCCAGTCAGTGCTGTGGTTCTACGGAGATTGAGCTTGGTACGGTGTATGATTTTGTGAGCCTGTGTTGTAAGGCCTGTAAAGTTGAGATGGCGCAGAGCCAGGCTGAGTATGAGGCGATGCCAAATGGAACCGAGCTGCTTTCCATTTATACGGAGAATGATATTAAGACCTACCGGGATGTGCTCTACTATGTGGGGCAGGTTCTTGGTGGGTTTTTCTGTATCAACCGAGAGGGTAAGCTGGAGCTGAGGAAGTATGGTAATGAGCCGGTGATGGAACTGGAAACAAAGCACCGGTTTACTAGCAGCTTTTCCGATTTCATCACAAGGTAACGTGAGTAGAAAAGATAGGAGGGGTTATCCAGGCTCTACTCAATAACGCGAGTAGAATAAAAGGACAATCAAATTTTCTACTCAATAACGTGAGTAGAAAAGGCAGAAGGGATCATTCAAATTCTACTCAATAACGTGAGTAGAATCCGTTGATATCCAAAGAAATCTACTCAATAACGCGAGTAGAAACAGAATCCACTTTCAAGGTTCTACTCAATAACGTGAGGAGGCAGGATGTACCGGTTCGCAGGATTTGGACAAGCTGAAGCTGAGCATCCAAGGATACAATTATGGGAATGGGTACATATCGTGGGTAATCCGGAATTATGGAGGATATAGTGAATCCAATGCTCTGCAGTTCTCACAGGAGCAGGCAGCCGCCCACGGGTGGTCAGGATACGGGGATCCAGAATATGTTGCCCATGTGATGCGGTATTATTCCGGAGGGAATCTGTTTGCTGGGTTATTTGGAAATAGTCATATTGTATCGGTTGCAATGGTGCAGATTGGAAATGAAGGCGGGCAGAAGTTCTGGTCGTGGTATGGTTTTTCCCATAGAGAGGAATGGTGTGCCTGCTTTGTGAGCTGGTGCGCGGATCAGTGTGGTTTGATCACAAGCGGGGCAGTTCCGAAGTTTGCATCCTGTCCGGCAGGGGCGAATTGGTTTAAAAGTAATGGGAAATGGAAAGAGAAAGATTACCAGCCATCAGCAGGAACGATTATTTTCTTTGATTGGGATGGGGACGGAGTATCGGATCATGTAGGGATTGTAGAAAAGTGTGAGAATGGGAGAGTATATACTGTGGAAGGGAATTCCGGAGATGCAGTGAGACAAAGCTGTTATATGATGGAATCCAGGACGATTTTGGGATATGGATTGATTTCCAGAGTTATAAATTGAATTTACTATGAAAGTCGGCATGGGAATTGAAGCAGCGGTGTTAGGAATCGTACTCAGTAGATTCGGATACGAGGGAGCTATTACAGTACAGCCAGATAGTGCATTATCTGCAATTAATTTTATGTTCAATATTTTCCCGGCGATATGTGCAACGGTAATGTTTATTGCGCTTCATTTCTGCAAAGTGGAAGAAGCGAATAAGAAACTTCGTGGAGAGATATGATTTATTAGAAGAACTCTATTTAGAATCTTATGCAAAAAAGGAAGAAAAAATGAGATTAGAACAAGAATGGTTAGATCGCTTTGATATTTTAGCTGTGAATCGGCTTGCCGCTCATTCAAATCATAGAATTTATGCATCTGTAGAAGAGTGTAAAGAGGAAAAGAGGCGATATGAAAAAAACTAAACGGTATTTGGAAATTAAAATATGCAGAATGTCTGGATGAGATTGAAGAAAAAAGAACAGGTGATCTTCAAGATATACAAGTTCCCAGACACATTTAGATTCAAGGATATGACATTATACAGTATTTAAACTCCGGTTATACTTGGGACGGATGGGAAGATGTGAATGGAAAAACTCCAATGCATAAATATATAGCTTGTAGATAGGTACTTTTTTTTTCACGGGTTTAATACTCGATATAAGCCATATTAATTGCTTTTATGTTTCGTGTGGGGTGATTTTCATATGTAAGGCGGAGAAATAAGACGTAGAGGATGGGGATTTACCAAATCGAAACATACATCCAATTGATGTGGCTTATATTAACTGCTTGAAGTAGGGGATTTATCATAGAAAATTATATGTCTCCATGTTTCAGATTATACAAATTTTTTTGCTTCTCGTTCATGGAATACATGCAAAAGAATATCACAGTTATTTTGAGAAAAAGGGGAAAAAAGTAAAATTGACTGTGGGAGAAAAAAGCAGTGATATTATTTCATGAAATGAAGGGAGAAAACGGATGAGAAAAAATGTAGTAGTGATTATGACAGACGATCAGGGGTACTGGTCGCTTGGGTGTGCAGGAAATCAGGATGCACATACTCCGAACATTGACAGACTTGCGCAAAATGGAATCCGATTTGACAATTTTTTCTGCGTATCTCCAGTATGTTCACCGGCAAGGGCATCATTTTTTACAGGAAATATTCCATCTGCCCATGGAATTACGGACTGGCTGGACGGAGGGGATTTGGATGCGAGAAAATACGAAGTGACTAATACACCAGCATATGCCTCTGAAAGAGAAGCAATTGATTATCTGGATGGACAGATGACATTTACGGAGCTTTTGCAAAAAAATGGATATACTTGTGCGCTTGCGGGAAAATGGCATCTCGGAAACAGCGTAGAAGCACAGCATGGATTTACAAAATGGTTTTCTGTTCCGCTGGGCCATTCGCCTTATATTGATCCTCCGTTGATAGAAAATAATACGGTTTATCCTGGAAAAGGTTTTGTAACAGATCTGATCACAGACAAGAGCATTGAGTATATCCAGGAGTTAGCGCCGAAGGCAAAGGAGGGGGATGCGCCTTTTTATATTTCCGTACATTATACTGCCCCGCACAGTCCATGGGGAAAGCTAACGCAGCCGTTGACATGGTATGAGTACTACAAGGACTGTAATTTTAATTCCGTGCCATTCGAGCCAATGCATAAAAATGCAATCTTTACCTGTGAATCCCCCTATTTTGCATTTGGAGCGGAGGCAAAAGAGGTAGAACCCCTCAGACGGGAATTATTGAGTGGATATTTTGGAGCAATTGCCGCCATGGATGAGGGGGTTGGAAAAATCTTGGATGAACTGGAAAAACAGGGGATTTTAGAAGACACCATTGTGGTGTTTACTTCGGACAATGGAATGAACACCGGACACCATGGAATCTGGGGAAAGGGAAATGGAACCTATCCCCAGAACATGTATGACACATCCGTCAAAATTCCGTTTATCTTGTATGACGCCTCACTGAGAAAACAGGGGACGGTGATGGAAAATCTGTATAGCCATTATGATTTCCTCCCAACATTGACAGAAATGTTGGATTTGAAGCTGACGGAAGAAGAGAAAGAAAAGATAGAAAAACTACCGGGAAACAGTTTTGCGGCGGCGTTAGATACAGAAGAGCCGGACGAAGACAAGGCAGTCGTGATCTATAGTGAATATGGACCGGTCCGTATGATTCGGACGAAAAAATGGAAATACATCCATTGCTATCCAAAGGGACCGAATGAACTATATGATTTGGAACATGATCCGGATGAAAAAATCAATCTGATCGATGTGCCGGAATATCAGGAGCGGGTTTATAGGATGAAATGGCAGCTCGACAGTTGGTTTGTTAAATATGTAGATCCAAGGAAGGATGCGACGAAAGACAATAATACCGGAAATGGGCAGATTTGTAAAAATGGATTGGATTCCGAAGGCAGAAAGTGTTTTACAAACATGCCGAGCATCGGAGTCCCATATATGGAAGCAATCGACCTGATGAAACAGCAGCTGTCAAGATATATCCAGCCGGAAAGCAGCGAAAAATAGCAAACAAAATCGCCGGGAGTGTTTTTACAGCCCCCGGTCAGTGAAGAGGTATAGAAATGCAGTATTTACTGATCATACTGGTTACTCTGTTTGCATCTATGTTGGGAGCTGTCTGTGGGATTGGCGGCGGAGTTGTCATTAAGCCGGTACTGGATGTTATGGGCATCATGAATGTGGAGACAGTCAGCTTTCTATCCGGATGCACTGTATTATGTATGACATTATATTCGGTCATTACGAACCTTGCGTCAAAGAGTATCCCAATCCGGATGGGGATTTCCGTATCGGTGTCTTTTGGCGCTGCAATCGGCGGGATTATTGGAAAAAGCAGTTTTCAGATAGTCAGAATATTATGATT
>CANQUG010000160.1 GCA_947626985.1 uncultured Lachnospiraceae bacterium
TCTTTTCTTCTGTTCTGGAAGTATCCACCTTGGCAATTTGCTCCTTTCCCGTATGTGTAAATTGATTTCTCACCATTTCGATCCACGGCTCCTCAAGACTGCTCATATGGCTCTTCACGTCCAGCCCCTTCGCCTTGAGAAACTCCATCACTTCCCGGTTCTGTCTGCCCAGCTCCCCGGCAAGCTCATGAACTCTGATCCCCGACATGCGCTCAGCCTCCTTACGTCGTCCCATTTACCTCCTGAAGTGCCTTTAAGATTGCC
Source organism: uncultured Lachnospiraceae bacterium (assembly GCA_947626985.1). Lineage (GTDB taxonomy): Bacteria > Bacillota > Clostridia > Lachnospirales > Lachnospiraceae > Blautia_A. The sequence continues at coordinate 265 of CANQUG010000160.1, forward strand.
TTCGCAAAATTTTCATCCTCTACGGCCAGGCTGGCGCGGAACTCCTTTCCGATGCTCCTGCCCAGACGCTCCTTCTCAGCAAGGAAGTAAACCGGTACCTGGTAAAAGCTGCACATATCCCGGAATTTTTTCTTCGTATTTTCCGAAGCGTCCTCCGCCACAAATACCATGTACGCCTTTCCTGATTTTACGGATTTCTCCGTGGAAAATTCTCCGCTCACGATTTTTCCCGCCCTGGCGGCAAGTCCGATCGCAGACAGAATCCTGTTATTTTTCAATCGATTCAAACTCCTTTTTCAGGCTCTGATAAACCTCGGGAGGAATGGGCACCTTCAGAGAACGCTCCAGGCCATGGCTCTTTATGGCTTTTTCCAGGCATTCCATGGAGAAGCACAGGTACGCTCCCCTGCCGTTCTTCCTGCCGGTGGCGTCCAGAATGATCTCATCCTCCGCAGTCCTCAGAATTCGTATCATTTCTTTTTTACTTTTCATTTCCCTGCACCCTGCACACTGGCGCATGGGGATTTTAGTTTTCGTCTTCATATTCTTCTACCACGCCGTCCGGAAGATTCTCTTCTCCGGCTGTCTTCTCATAACCGCCGTCATACGCTTCCTCTCCGGTTCCATCGGCCTGCCCGGCATCCTCACTGGCATATGCGGCCTCGCCGAAGGAATCCTGAGCATAATTCTCATCCCCGGCGTATCCGTCCCCGTCATATTCTTCCTGACCGTATCCGGTCTGATCCATATCCGTCTGATCATATTCCTCTCCGGGAGCATTCCCCTGGTCATAGCCGGCCTGACTGTAAGCATCTTCGGGATAGCCCTCCGGATCATAGCCGTCCTGACCGTATTCCTCTCCGGAAGCATTCTCCTGATCATAACCCTGACCGTATTCCTCTCCGGGATAATCCGCCTGTTCATAACCGTTCTGATCATAACCGCCGTCATAATTTTCCGGACTGCCGCCTTCCTGAGCATAGCTTTCCGGGTCATACCCACTGTAATCTTCCTGACCGTAATCGCCTTCATAGCCCTCCGGGCCGTAGCCTTCCCCGTAGTTCTCTTCTCCGTAGCCTTCCTCATCCTCGTAGTATTCGTCGTCCTCGTACTCATAAAGCTCCCCGGATTCTCTGGCCTGAGTCTCGCTCTTGATGTCGATCTTGAATCCCGTAAGGCGGGCAGCCAGACGGGCGTTCTGTCCTTCCTTTCCGATGGCCAGAGACAGCTGATAATCAGGCACGACCACCAGAGCGGTCTTCTCGTCGGGATCTGCCATAACGGCAATGACCTTGGCGGGACTTAAGGCATTCTCAATGAGTATGGCCGGGTTTTCATCCCAGTTAATGATATCGATCTTTTCGCCTTTCAGCTCGTTCACAATGGCGCCCACTCTGGCTCCGTTGATTCCCACACAGGCGCCCACCGGATCCACGTCCGGATCGTTGCTCCACACGGCGATCTTGGTTCTGGAGCCAGGCTCTCTGGCTATACTGCGGATTTCCACCGTGCCGTCCTTCACCTCCGCGACCTCCGACTCAAACAGCCGCTTCACAAGGCCCGGATGCGTCCTGGAAACCAGGATCCGGGGCCCCTTGGGGGTATCCTTCACCTCCAGAATATATACCTTCACACGCTCGGTGGGACGGAATTCCTCCCCCTTCACCTGCTCGTTCTCACTTAAGATTGCGTCGGCCTTACCCAGATTCACGCTGACATTTCTGCCGTTGACCCGCTGGATGATTCCGGTGACCACTTCCTTTTCTTTTCCATAGTACTGGTCAAACAGTACCTTTCGCTCTTCTTCCCGGATTTTCTGTAAAATGACATTTTTGGCATTCTGAGTGGCGATCCGTCCGAACTGCCTGGACTGAATCTCTACCTTGACAACGTCTCCCACCTCCGCATTGGTATTCACCTTCTGAGCTTCCGTCAGGGAGATCTCCAGAGCCGGATCCTCCACGAACTCCACCACAGTGCGGTCCGCATATACGCTGAAGTCGCAGGTTTCCGGGTTGATGGACACGTGCACGTTGTCCGCCTTGCCAAAATGGTTCTTGCAAGCCTGGATCAGCGATTGCTCGATGGCTCCCAGCAGAGTGATTTTACTGATACTTTTCTCTCTTTCCAGGGTATCCAGCGCTTCCATTAACTCTCTGTTCATTTTTTTCTTTTCCTCCTAAATTTGTCGATCACTATCGGCGGCCCTTTTCCTTTCCGCCAGGCTGTTTACAGGGAATCTCTGCCATGCCTTTTTATCTCAGAATATGATGGCAAGCCGGATGAGAGCAATGTCCTTCCGCTCAAAAACCCGCTCCGCGCCGTCCTCGTCTATCGTCACGCTATGTTCATCATATGCGGTGAGAACGCCATAAAATTCTTTCTGTTTTTCAATGGGCCGATAGGTGCGGATCTCCACCTCCTTACCCATACTCCGCTGAAAATCCTTTTCTTTTTTCAGAGGTCTGTCCAGCCCCGGAGAACTGATCTCCATCACGTAGCTGTCCTCAATAAAATCCTTCTCGTCAAGCAGGTCGCTGAATATGCGGCTCACCGTCTCGCAGTCGTTGACCGTGATGCCTCCGGGCTTGTCGATGTAGCCCCGCAGATACCAGGTTCCGGCCTCTTTTACATACTCCACGTCCACAAGCTCAAGTCCGCACTTCTCCACCACAGGCTCCAGCAAAGCCCGGGCTTTCTCCTCATACTCTTCCCTTCTGCTCATTCCCTCTCACCCTCTTTCCCGATACATGTATTAAGACCAAACAATAAGAGTGGACCGAAGCCCACTCTCATAATCATCAATGTTCAATTTTACTTATCTTAGCACTGTTTTGCAGGAAAAGCAAGCTTTTTTCGAATTCTTTTTTCAAATACGGGGTCCGCCGGCGGATTTTGTCGGCAGTTTTGCAGCATGATTTTTACACGCCGTATTTTCAGAAAAATCTGTCCGGCCGCCCTCTCATCGGATCTTCAGGAAAGTCTGAAGCAGTCCTCTTCCCAGAGAAGCCCCCACATTTCCTCCCACTTTTTTCCCGAAGCTGCCTCCCAGCTGTTTTCCTATGCTGTTGCCCACCTCTCTTCCGATGGTTCCCACAGCGCTGTTAGCCGCCTTGCCGACAGCGGCTTTCATCTCTCTTTCCATGGCCTGCTGTTCTTTCTGACGCTGCTTCTCCGCTTCAAGCGCTTCCTTCTCACGTTTTTTCTGCGCGGCAAGTTCTTCCCTCTCACGCTTCTTCTGCGCGGCAAGTTCTTCCTTCTCGCGCTGCTTCTTCGCAGCTAGCTCCTCCCTCTCCTGCTGCTTCTTCGCAGCCAGTTCTTCCCTCTCACGCTGCTTCTTCGCAGCTAGCTCCTCCTTCTCACGCTGTTTTTCCGCTTCAAGCTCCTGTTTTTCTTTCTCCGCCTCCGCAGCTTTTTTCACCAGACACTCATAGGCAGACTCCCGGTCCAGCATCTGAGCATAGCGCAGATAAAACAGGCTGTCCTTCACCCTGCTGTCCCGGATCGAGTCCTCCGCCGGGCCCATTTTGCTCTGAGGCGGGAGAATGCGGCACCGCTGCGCAACCGTGGGCACACCCTCCTCATCCAGAACGGAAATAAGCGCCTCACCCACTCCCAGCGCCTGAATGGCTTCCATGGTGTCAAACTCCGGATTTTCTCTGAAAGACTGCGCCGCGGCTTTCACCGCCTTACGCTCCGCCGGAGTGTAGGCATGGAGGCTGTGCTGAATTTTATTTCCCAGCTGAGCCAGAACGCCGTCGGGAATATCTGAGGGATTCTGTGTGACAAAGTAAATCCCCACGCCTTTGGAGCGGATCAGCTTTACCACCTGTTCCACCCTGCTCAGAAGATCCGGGGAAACGGAATCAAAGAGCAGATGGGCCTCGTCAAGGAAAAAGACCATTCTGGGTTTATCGCCGTCTCCCCGCTCCGGCAGCGTCTCATAAAGCTCCGACAGCATCCACAGCATAAACGCCGCATACATGTTGGGATTCAGTATCAGTTTCTGACATTCCAGCACATGGATCATGCCCCTTCCGTCGCAGTCCGTGGAAAACCAGTCCATAAGATTCAGAGCGGGCTCCCCGAAAAACAGTTCCGCGCCTTCTCCCTCCAGGGCCGTAAGGGAACGCACCACGGCCGCCAGACTCTGCCTGGCTATATTTCCATATTGAAGGGAATACTCTCTGGCATGCTCTCCAACGAACTGAAGCATGGCCCGCAGATCCCTGGAATCCAGAAGCAGAAGTCCCTCTTCGTCGGCAATGCGGAACACTATGGAAAGAATATCGCTCTGGGTTTCATTCAGGCCCAGAATCCTGCTTAAGAGAAGGGGCCCGACTTCGGATATGGTAGTGCGGAGGGGGATTCCCCTCTCACCGTAAACGTCCCAGAAGGTGACCGGGTATTCCCGAAACCGGAAGCCGTCCTCCGCAGAAATTCCCGCCTTCTTCATCCGCTCTGAAATCTCCGGAGAATCCTCCCCCGGAAGGCACATTCCAGCCAGGTCTCCCTTCACATCCGCCAGAAACACCGGCACTCCGGCGTCGCTGAAGGATTCCGCCAGCACTTTCAGCGACACCGTTTTTCCCGAACCGGTGGCCCCGGCAATCAGACCGTGGCGGTTGGCCATTTTCGGATAAAGATACACCCTCTCCTCACCGGCTGTTCCGATCCAGAGTTTTTTATCCTGATACATAACATTACCCTCCCATAATAAAATTTCACACCATGCGGCTTCTCTCATTCTGTAAAAATTTTACTATACAGGATATCGGATTTCAAGAAAATACTCCGCAGGTTCCGGCTAAAAATA
>CANQUG010000161.1 GCA_947626985.1 uncultured Lachnospiraceae bacterium
GAGCATATGGAGAAGGTGCTGTCAGAGCCGTTGAGCGAGGAGGAAAAAACGCTTCTGCGGGATCGCCTGGAGCTGGTGAAGGACAGACCGTTCTTCGAACTCTCATAAAGTTAAGATAAAGCTGCAAAATAGATGTCGGAGGGCTGTGAGCGCAGTTCTTTGAATCATAAGAGGGCATTCCCCGTCCCTTGGGGCGTACAAATTAATACCGAGCGTAGCGAGGTTGAGGCGAATACCCCGCTCCTGCTTCGCAGGAGGCAAACGCCCTTGTGGCGTTTGAGTGCTTGCACCGGGGAAGTTTATTTTTTATAAAGCTTCGGCTCGTGACTGCAGCCGGCAGATTTTCTTTCGCTGTGTCCAGGTCTGGGATTATCCGTTGCCAGAGAAATCCTGAATCGTCATAAGGCGAAATACGGGGTGGATAACAGGAAGAACTGTACTTTCTGGTTCGAACTGCCGGTACTGCGAAGCTGAAGGAGAGAAGGGGCATAAACGGACAGGATGCGATATTCGTTGAACATCGCATCCTTCAGTTAAGCGTATAAATTTTTTTATTTTGGGCGGTCTTCAGAGTGGTGAATTTTAAATGGTGTTGTCAAGTTAAGTGGGTCTTATTTTTTTGTGTTTTCTAATGCCTGGAGTCTGTGTTTCATTTCTTCAAGCTGAAGCCGGGCATCCTTCAGCTCTTCGTTCTGCTCATTTAATTTGTCATTTAGCTCTTTGAGTCTGTCGTCCTGCTCTTTGAGTCTGTCGTCTTTCTCTTTGAGTCTGTCGTCCTTTTCTTTCAGCCTGTCGTCCTTCTCTTTGAGCCTGTCGTCTTTTTCTCTCAGCTGTTCCTGCATTTCATCCATCATATACTGGATGGTTCCCTCGTCCAGCTCCTGCAGTTCCTTCGAATACATATTCATCACCTCTTCCAGATTCCGGCACATTTCATATACTTCGCTGTACATGGCCCTGAATTCCGGATATTCTCTGATGAGCTTTTCGATCCATTCCGGGTCGTCCACAGAGAGGAATACAAGCCATGCCTCCAGCCTGCTGGTTATGCCTCTATTTTGAAGGATTGCCCTGAAATTGTCAAGGGCGATGAACGTATATTTTTCCAGAAGTTCGATTTCCAGGCCGGTATCGGAAGTCTGTCTGAAATGATGGATGTATGTATCCGGAAACCGATGGAAGATGCCGGGGCTGCTCTCGTAAAAAACGATGGTATAGACCGGTTTGATCTTGCGGTAATTAAGATGTTTCTGCGCCTCCGCGGCCTCATCCCGTTTCTTTTTATACTGCCGCAGAAGCATATCTGCGGAATAGCAGGCCGCCCTCTGCCCCGGGAATGCGTAGCCGTATTTCTGCACTTCAACTGTGGTGATGCTGCCGTCTTCCAGCTGGACGATGATGTCCATGATCACCAGGGTCTTCGGGGTGACACGTCCTCCCTCATTGGGAAGAGCTCTCAGGACACGTACCTTCCTCCCAAGGATCAGGGACAGCAGTCCGCTCAGTCTTCCGGGCTCCCTCTCCGGATCCATGATCATCTTGAAGAAGGAGTCATAGAGAATTCTGACTCCCTTCACCCCGCTGCAGGAATCAAGAAATTCCTCCTGCTGTTGTTCCTCCCAGGACTCGAACATGTCCTGCAAGTTTCTGTTCTGTCGTATCTCTCTTCGGATTTCCTCTCTGGTACGGATCATGGGAAACAGGTCCCGCAGTTTGTTTGACGCCATATACACTCCTTCCCGGGATGTGAAATACCGTCGGTCCAGGGGGATTTTTCCCGGAACCGGAGGCATGTTATCCCTGCATGGCATTGCTGTGTTTCCCATACAGACTACCATAAAAATGCAGACAAAAACAGTCCTGTTCGTTCGTGAAAGTTCGAGAGATTTCCGGCCAAAAAGAGAAAAATTGACGCACTGCAAACTATTCAATACTCCAGGCGGTTCTGCATTGATTTCCTGCGGACAGATGTTTATAATAATGGAAAAAGATTTGTCATTTTTTAAGAAACATGACAAGAACCAGGGAGGTACTGTTATGACTGAATCAGGCATTTTGACGGAGGAAGATAAGATCAGGGCAGGAATACTTTTTTCACCGGGGGATCCTCAGCTGCGTCAGCTGAAACTGCACGCCCATCATCTCAATCAGGATTACAATCAGACGTATGAGGAGGAGACGGAAAAACGCAATGCGATTATAAAGCAGCTGGTGGGACAGATTGGGGAGCGCTTTTTTCTGCAGGGACCGATCTTTTTTCATTACGGAATCCACACTATCATAGGGGATGATTTTTTTGCCAATTTTCATCTGACCATACAGGACGACGGGGAGGTCCGCATAGGAGACCGCTGTAATTTCGGACCAAATGTGACCATTGTAACGCCGCTGCATCCCATGCTGCCGGACGAGCGCAGAGAGATGCTGGACAGCAGCGGCGAAAAAAAACGTTTTTGTTACGCCAGACCGGTGCGAATCGGCAGCGATTGCTGGCTTGGAGCAAATGTGGTGATCTGTCCGGGTGTGACCATCGGCGACGGATGTGTGATCGGAGCCGGAAGCGTTGTCACCAGAGACGTACCGCCTTTCAGCTTTGCGGCAGGAAATCCATGCAGGGTGATCCGGCAGCTGAGCGAGAAGGACAGTCTGATTCATAAGCCGGAAATTCTGGCAGATAATGGGGTAATCGAGAAATTATGTTCGGAAAGAAACCGCTGCGGAGAGTCGGATTAATTTAACTATAAATTTGATAAGCGGACAGGTATTTCATGCATTTACATCAGGGATGTCCGTATTTTTATTATTGTCTGTGAATTGGTTATTTCTGATCGGCTGGAATTCGTGAGCTTTACCCGGCGCTGACACCAGATATAAAATCGGAATAAAAAGCCCAGGATAAAAAACAGGATGGTTCCTTCAGGATAGCCCCCAGGAAAAAACTCCGGATAGCTCTCCGAAAAAACATATATGAAAAAATGTCGGACTTATCCAAAACCTGTTCATGGCATTTTAGAATGAATCTGTTAAAATTATTCTTCAATGAAGCAGACAGAGGGAGGAATGCCCGGAAAAAACGGCAGGCCGGCATCCGAACCGGAAACAACGAAGCTGCTTTATGAAAGAAATGAGAGTGACCGACGAGTTTTATGAAGGAGGAAAAACTATGAGTTATGGATTAAATCCGTATCTTCCGTTCTGGGAGACTGTTCCGGACGGCGAGCCCCATGTGTTTGACGGCAGGGTTTATGTGTACGGAAGTCATGATGACAGAAACACCGCCACATTCTGCGCGGACGATTATGTGTGCTGGTCCGCGCCGGTGGAGGATCCGGGAAACTGGAGATATGAGGGCGTCAGCTATAAAAAGTCCCAGGATCCCATAAACGGAGCCCCCTACGGGAAGCCTCTTCCTGTATATGAGGAGGTACCGCCGCTGAAGGGCAGACACTGCCTGTACGCGCCGGACTGCGCCAAAGGTCCCGACGGCAGGTATTATCTCTATTATGCGCTGGACTTTGTCGATGTTATTTCCGTGGCGGTGAGCGACAGGCCACAGGGTCCTTTTGAATTTCTGGACTATGTGCTGTATCCGGACGGAAGTGTTCCGGAAGCCGGACGAAAGTTTGATCCGGCTGTTTTAAGTGATGAGACCGGGAATTATCTTTATTATGGATTTGCTCCGTCCGTTAAATTTCCGGGCATGGAGAACAAAGTCTTCCCGGGAGCTCTCATGGTGAAGCTTGCGGATGATATGCACACCGTCATATCGGATCCTGTAGTGGTAGCCAACGGTGTTGAGACTGCTGCAGGCACAGGCTACGAGGAGCATCCTTTCTTTGAGGCATCCAGTATCCGTCATTTCGGAGAGTGGTACTATTTCGTGTATTCGTCTCTTCAGGGCAACGAGCTGTGCTACGGTATGGCCAGAACGCCGGAGGGTCCTTTTGAATACCGGGGTGTGATCGTGTCCAACGGCGATCTGGGCTATAAGGGGAACACGCTTGCGGTGAACTACACGGGCAACAATCACGGCGGTCTGTTGGAGATTGGAGGACAATATTATATCTTCTGGCACAGACAGACCCATGGCCATGCTTTCGCCAGGCAGGGCTGCGCGGACAGGGTTGCCATACTGCCGGACGGAACCATTCCTCAGATTGAGATTACAAGCTGCGGATTAAATGACGGTCCGCTCCCTGCGCGGGAAAAATGGTCCGCGCATATTGCCTGCCATATCACCGGGAAGGACAGGGCTGCCGTCGGGAATGTGACGATGGAAGGGCCGAATTTTAACGGGAAACTGGAAATTCCGGATTCTGTGCCCTACATTACCGAGGAGGAGGATCCTGCCGGAGAAAAGGGTCTGAAGCCGTATATATATAATCTCCAGGAGGGCTGCATCGCCGGGTTTAAATATTTCGTTTTTGATGGAACCGAAAAAACGGTGCTGCTGGAGCTCAGAGGATGCGGACGGGCCCGGATCGTCATGGACGGACTGGAGGGCACGGCTGCAGGTGAAGCCGCTGTCGCATCGGAGAACTGGATGATCAGTCAGGCGGATATTCAAATTCCGGCGGGCGTCCACTCCATATATGTCAAAACCGTGGAAGGCAGGATCGATCTGGCTTCCGTAGAATTCCGCTGAACCGGCATCTCATTTTACAGGGAATAGCAAAATTGTTTCCATTTTGATCGTTCCCTGCGCTGTGCAGGCAGTGCAGTGTATTTCCCTGCAAATTTGTGTGCATGCTCAGGAAGGATGATTGCAGACGGAAAATTAATTAGTCATTCCCTGTAAAAACGTCAGGTGAGGGACAGATTCTCAAGCACAAAATGATAAAACATACCTCCGATGGCGGACACCGGAGCGTGAGGATTTGTCCCGATATACACCTGCCTTGCGGGCGGCAGGTCTGTCATTCTGATTTTCACCATGCTGCCCCGGCGAAGCTCCCCGGAGACATATTCTTCCGGCAGGATGCCAATGCCCAGATTATTCTGTACCAGCGGAAGCACAAGACCGGTGCTTCTGACCGTATATTCCGGGGCAAAAATAAT
>CANQUG010000162.1 GCA_947626985.1 uncultured Lachnospiraceae bacterium
CTTTGCACACATCAATCACCTTCTCTTTCTCATCAATCTCAATTTCTGTATTCGCACATGTTTTTATCACTCTTGCAGCTTCCAAATCAAGCGTCTGCAGTCCACTCTCCTTCGAAAGGAACGCATCCAGTTCATCACCATTGTTTGAATACTTTATAAACCTTAAAACCGATTTCAAACTGGAGTGAAGCTTATCAAGATCTTCCGCTTCCATCGCCGCAGGCTCTATAATTTTATATGTAAGCGCTAAATCATATAATATTGACCACAGAACCTGTTTTTTTCACTCATATTATACTCATAGTCAGAGTTAAAATCAAGAAGTTTGCTCATTATTTCAGGGTTATTTCATGAAAGGGTTAATTTCCAAACTAAATGCAGCCCCTCTGGTGACTCTTAGTTGCATTTACTTTGGAAAATTATATTGGTTTCAGGATTTACAGCGGATGTAAAAGAACATCTTCTATACCCGGCAGCACAGCGGCAACATACCAGAAGAGGCTGGTACATATCATCTATGCTGATAAACCGATTTATTTAAAAAACGCCCCATACTCCCTGACAATATAATTGTCCGGTTCTTCGTTATACAGATAACACAGATAGAATTTCAGATACTGATAGCTGATAACTGTATAATAAAACGACACCTGAGCACTCTGACTCAGATCATACAGCCAATTAAACGTGTTGATCGGATACTGATCCATCTTCTTCATATATTCTGTATACTTTTTCAGACTTTCCAGCACTTTTTCCGGCGGGAACAGGAGGAAGGCCGACATGATATCCGCCATCAGTTCGTCACGATTCTTCGCAAACAGCGGATCTATACAATTCTGACCGTACGCCTTCTTTTTTTCGGCAGGCTGGTTCAGGGCCTGATTCATGATATAGTGACTCAGTTCATGGGCAAGAATATACCGTTTGGTAAATTCACTGTCATCATTCTGGAGGTTGATGGCATATCCGCCAGTTGACTTCCGGCGGAGGTATCCATTCACCTTCTCTACGCGAAACCCCCTGTCTACATTCAGGTTGGTTTCATAAATCCCGATATCCAAAGACTTTACAATCCCGCGTATATCAATGGGAAACGGTATGTTTTCCGTCTCATAAAACAGCTCATGAAGTTTCCGGGCCAGCTCCCGGGCGTATACACAATCCATCTCCCCGAGGTTCTGGTTACCACATACCATTTTACCCAGTTCCTCCGTATTCCATAGCTTCTCAACACCATTAAGCATAGCTGTTCCCCAGCCTTTCTAAAATATCTCCAATTTTACCATATTAAAGATAATAAGTAAACCTTTTCCGAAAATTCAGAAAATAAAATCATTATATTCCGCAAGGCCAATATCTTCAGTCAGAATCTTCTGGAGCCGGCGCTGATACACGAAAAAAAGGACATCCACAATATCCGAAATATATTGTCTGTAAATTCCATTACATTCTTCCTCGGACAGCCTGCTGAATTCCTGTTTCTTACTTATATATGATATCATATTCTTCCATGCACAGACCTGTTCCATATTATTTTCACTCTGTATCAGTCCGCATTCCTGCATCAGCCTGTTTCTGATCTTCTCCTTCTCCTCCTCATTATTCTTGATGCTGCCATGAAGAATATAAGAATATCTGGGAACAAGATGCTTTCTGATCCATTGCTCCGCTGCCGGATCTGCTTTTTCATATAAATATACGAGCAATGCGTCTAAGATCTTCTCCCTGACGTCATGCCCATTTTTAAAAAACAGATTATCTTCCCAATCCGTATCATTTTCATCCACGGAGTCGTTCGGAATCATCGGTACAACAATTTCAGCCAGACACTGCATGATCTCCGTATATGCTATTGCTTCTTTTCCCTGGATCTGCTCATTCAGGATTCTCTCCACCTCTGCGGAATATTCCTTATGCTCCGTCTTTTCACTGTTATGCTTTTCCCATAACGCACACCTGGCTTTCACATGATCTGCAAATGCAAAGATAGGAAGGAACAGTTTGTACCAGCTGCTTTTTTTATTATTTATATCCATATCCCGTGTCCACTCCTGCAGGGAACCTATCAGTTCCCCCTTTAAAGGAAAGAGCAGGTACCGCTTTCCCATCCGGGAAAATTTCCCTTTCATCAGGAAATACATACTTGAAGGCTCGTTTTCCACTGACACCTGGGCATATCCCGCATTCACGATCGTATAGAAACGCTGGACGCCATATGTTTTATTGACCTTATCCATTTCCTGATAAACACTCCACCTTGTATACCGATCCTGATACATGGCTCCGGGATACTCCAAACTCAGTACATTGACCCGCACACAGCAGTTATCCGTGGAAAAAAGAGCGACACATGGAAGTTTTTCTATCATCCAGTTTAGAATATAGTTCTGGTTCTGCCGCCGTGAATTCTTTCCCCTCTGAACTTCATCCTCCGGCAAACGCGCAATACCCTCCTTCAGCTTTTCTCCCCATTCTTCTATAGCTTCGATCGTTCGCTTCCTCTCGATTGTATCCGATGGATATTGCAATTTATCAATCCATGTTTCAACCTCTCCCCTTTGTCCTGTCCCGAAATCATAAGGGTTCAGCCATACCAGATACTCATTCCATGACCCGCCAGGAAAATCCCTTGTAGATATGATCGCATACTGGTTTTTATGATTGAGAATCTCCGCAATATTCTGCTCACATGACCGCCATGATACATTTTCACCTGTCTTCATATACTTAAACACCTGCAAATGGAACAAAGTTGATGAACTCCAGCCTTTATGCTTCCGGTCCCCCAATTTGGAATAAATCAATGCAGAAATCTTCTCCAGAAGTTCATTCCATACATCAGCAGATTCAGCTGCATTGTTATTCCAGCTGCCTGTCCTGGGACGGATCTGGGCATAACCGGCAAGCCCTGCCGCTGACAGGATAAACGACTGTTTTTCTTCATCGCTGCACTTGCTGGCAATCCTGTCATGCAATTTGCGCCGGGTGCCGGCCACTGGTGCGCTTGCCAGCGGCCACCCGGCGGAGGCTAACAGCCGCTTATTTTAACGCGTTTCAATAGGCTGAATGACAACAATATAGTGTTTTGTTGCCCTTTTCATGATAGCGTTGGCGGATACCTCATCGTTCATGATCATTGCCTTCCAGCTCCCAGGCTCACGCTGAGAGCAAACGATGGTGCTTTTAGATGCTTCGATGCGCTTTTCAAGGATCTCCATCAATACCTTAACCTCCCTCTCATCCATGATTGTATTTAACAGGAAATCATCTAAAATCAGAAGCTGAAAACCAGGAATCCTTTTGATTTCACGCAGGTATTTTGTATAATCAGCAGATTTTGCAGCCACAGGACGTTCCAGCAATTCACCGCAATGACAATAATTAACGCGGTATTTCCCGCAGGCAGCTACACCAGGACTTTTGGCAGGAAAGGTCTTGCCATTGTCTGACGGCCCAAGAATACAGACGTTCAGACCTTCTTCAATAAACTGAAGGTTTGACAATACCTTTGGAGCATCGGTCGGCTCATACCGCCTTTGGGAAGAATCCCTGCATTGTGAGATATCACAGGGCGTACCGATCAAATGGGCAGTGCGGAGCCGGTTGTTAAAACGTTTGGTCGTTTTATCTTCATACTCCGGCTTCAGGAGCGATGATATCATTTCCAGCCGGTCTATGGTAAGAAAAGCCGATGACCGGTAAAGTTCATCTAACTTGAGTGCCATCAGCGGAAGGCCGATCATGTTCATCTGTTCTTCCAGGTCCAGGACCAGGGGATTAGTGGTTTTCATCCTGATATCCCCCTTTCTGTGCCTGTTCTACAAGGGATTGGCTTTTGGCAGGAAGATGACTGATATCAGCAGACAGGGGACTCATGACATAAGCGCCCTTATTCTTATCTTCATTCCTGTGCACAATATCAGCATTTTCCATCAGCTCTTCTGCAAGCGCGGCAATGGAATTCTTAATAAAGGTATAGGTGACTTTATTCAGTTCCAGCGCCTGGCCGCAGCATTCTTCCAGCACTTTTTTTCCGTATTTCTTAGCAAATCCAGGTACGCCAACACACTGCCGATATGTCTGCACCTCATATTTCCGGCTGGCAGGGATGCGCTTTATCACTTCAACGGTATTGGGGCCAATCGTCATCGCTTTCTGCGTAAAGTATGGGCCATTCCATTCGGCCATTTGCCGGCTGTTTCCAGGCAGGTGTTCCGGATTGGTAAGCCATTGGCCTTTGTACCTGGCCCTGGGCCATTTACAAAGCAGTTCGCCGGATAATGTGCAGATCTGAACCTCTGTCGCAGTCGCCTTGATAAGCACTCGTTTATGTACGTATTGACGGGGAACACTATAATACGCATTATCAAAACGGACATGGAAATCGCCCGATACTTTTGCCTCTTTCCGTTCCATGTAGTGATAAAACGCAGACGGAAGCGGCATCAGCTCCCTCTTTTCTTCCTGCCAGCGTTCATAACGGCTATAATCGCGGTTTTTCAGCCTCTGCTCGTTCAGCTCATTGAGTTTCTCCCATAAATCTGCGTTAAACTGTTCAAGACTGAAATAATGCCGTTCTTCCAGGTCATGAAAAAATCCTTTTTCGAGAATTCCGACAGAGTTCTCTACAGAACTTTTAAATCTGGGCTTCCTGACTTTGGCTGGAAGGATCACCGTACCATTATGTTCTGCCCATTCTGCATAATCCTTGTTGATCTCTGGTTCGATCCAGTCTTTGTTGACCGTCACAGCCTGTTTGCAGTTATCACATACAACAATGGCAGGAACGCCGCCGAAAAAGCGCAGCGCATGATTGTTTACATCAATCCATTGGGGCTCCCTGGTGGAAAGCATCCCTTCCGCGTAAATGTACTGGGAATAGGGAAGCACAGCTACAAACACAACGATCGTACTAAGTTCGCCGGTCAGACGGTTGATCATAGAGAATGTTTTCCCAGCGAAGTCCACCTCCATTTTTTCGCCGATCACGGCATTGAAATGCAATGTCTCATAGTTTGC
>CANQUG010000163.1 GCA_947626985.1 uncultured Lachnospiraceae bacterium
GCTCTGTAGTGTGCCGGTGTCTCAGAAATAAGGATACAATAATTTGAGGGATATGTGAACAGAAAACAAAAAGCTAACGGCTTTCATCATCATTTGTGCCGCCTAGGGCGGCATGGTAACAAATTTGAGAGTTCCACTTCCCAACCGAAAACCTAAGGCCGGTTGAGCAGTATAAATACTGGGGTTATGGGTGATTTTTACCCACCATCACCCTTGAAGAGCCATTCCCCACTTTGAAGTCTTTAGGTGGAAAAGAGCAGTAAAATCAGGGATTTCCGGGTTTTCAGAATGTGCGGTATGAAAAAAATTTCTTAACGGATGGCAGTAAGCTGTTTTAAATTAGATTCGTAACGGTTCAAGAGAATATTTGGTATTAAGAGGACATTTTCTGAAGGAATTTTCAGGGAATGTCCTTTTTGTGCTATGGTTAAATATTTTGGCAGGGAGCATATCTTGTTTTTTGAGTTTCTAAAAGCCTTGCTGCAAATAAAAGCCGAATAAAATGGCTGGGTGGAAAAGAGAAATGGAAAAATCTAACCATAACGATAGAAACGAAGAAATTACGGAAAAAAGCTTCTCGAATTGGCTTGAGATGTGGTATGATGGTTCGGGAACAATCCGGGACTTAAAATGAAAACAGAAAGCTTAAGGAGCTTGAGAATGGAAAAAACAGATAACAGATTATTTTACAGGAAGCTCAGGCAGCTGTCTCTGCCTATTATCTTTCAGAGTCTGATGCTTTCACTGGTGGCAGCCGGTGATGCCCTGATGCTCGGACGTGTCGCTCAGGAAGAGATGACGGCCGTTTCACTGGCGACTCAGGTTCAGTTTGTGCAGAACATGTTTCTTATGGCGATTACGTCAGCTGGTTCCATTCTTGGAGCTCAGTACTGGGGCAAAGGGGACAGGGGGACGCTTCAGAGCCTGATGAATCTTATGCTGCGTTTTGCAGGTTTGATATCTCTGGCCTTTTTTGGCGCCTGCGAGCTGATTCCGGAACTTCTTATGAAAATTTTTGCCGGTGATGCGGTTCTGATAGAGATTGGCAGCGCCTATCTGCGGATCGCCGGATGGTCCTATCTGCTGACGGGAATTTCCCAATGCTGTCTTACCGTTATAAAGGTGACGGATCATGTGAAACCATGCGCATGGATCAGTTCCAGCGCCGTGATACTGAATATTCTTTTTAACGCCGTCTTTATCTTTGGACTGCTGGGCGTGCCGCGGATGGAGGCCCGCGGGGCGGCGCTGGCGACAACGTTATCCCGTGTGGCGGAATTGGGACTGTGTCTGATAATTTCTCGCGGCGGAGAATATATCCGGCCTGCCTGGAGGAGGTTTTTCAGGGGGAACAGACTGCTGTTTCATGATTTCCGGAAACAATGCGTTCCTCTGATGGGCGCCTCTCTCTTCTGGGGCGTGGGATTTACCTCCTATACGGCGATTATGGGGCATATGGGAGTGGATGCGGCTGCGTCCAATTCCGTCGCCGCTGTGGTGCGGGATCTGGTCTGCTGTGCCTGCAACGGCATTGCCGGCGCTGCAGGTATTATGGTAGGAAATGAA
The DNA here is from genome assembly GCA_947626985.1 of uncultured Lachnospiraceae bacterium. Taxonomy (GTDB): domain Bacteria; phylum Bacillota; class Clostridia; order Lachnospirales; family Lachnospiraceae; genus Blautia_A. The sequence goes on from CANQUG010000163.1 coordinate 1,567, forward strand.
CTGGGAGCCGGAAATCTGGAGCGGGGCAAAGCGTACGGGATCAAACTGAAAAATCTGTCTTTTCCGCTGGGTTTGGCGTCCACTGCAGTGGTACTGGCGGTCACTCCCCTGATCGTCCGCATGGTAATTCTTTCGGAGATGGCGCAGAGCTATCTGACAGGAATGATGGTCATTATGGCTGTTTATATGATCGGGCGCTGTGTCAATTCCGTGATCATCAACGGGGTGCTGGATGGAGGCGGCGATACGATGTTTGATATGTACAGCCTTGCCGTGTGTATGTGGGGCATAGCGATTCCGCTGGCTCTTCTGGGGGCTTTTGTATTTCACTGGCCGGTACTGCTGGTTTATGCCTGTACCTGTCTGGATGAGGTGGGAAAGATTCCATGGGTGCTGATCCGTTTTCGGAAGTATAAATGGGTGCAGAATCTTACGAGAGAAGCGCCGGAAAGTATGGAGATTATTTAAACCGCGCAGACCGAATGAGGGAGCGCGGAATAAGGAGGTGCAGAAAATGAAACTGGGAATTTCATCACCACTGGAGCATCATTCGCCGTCCCAGTGGGCGCGTCAGCAGAAGGAACTGGGATGTGAAGCTGTGGTTTTTCCTGTGGACTGCAAAGCGGAGGACTCCCTTGTGGATGAATACGTAAAAGCGGCGCAGGAATATGATCTTCAGATCGCGGAAGTGGGAATATGGAGGAATGCCATAAGCAAAGATGAGGCGGAGCGCAGTGCCGCAATGGAATACAGCATTGGCCAGCTGAAGCTGGCAGACAGGATTCATGCCAGATGCTGTGTGAATGTATCGGGTTCTGCGGGCGCCCGCTGGGATGGCGCATATGCAGAGAATTTCAGCAGAAAAACCCGGGACGCCGCGGTACGGATGATTCAGGAGGTGATCGATGAGGCGAAGCCGCAGAACACCTGGTTCACCATTGAGCCCATGCCCTGGATGATTCCTTCGGGTCCGGAGGAATATGTGAAGCTTCTGGAGGATGTGGCGCGGGACCGGTTTGCGGTGCATATGGATATCATCAATATGATCAACTGTCCGGAACGGTATTTTTTTGCGGAGGATTTTCTGAAACGGTGTTTTGATCTTCTGGGGGACCGGATCCGCAGCTGCCATCTGAAGGATATTCTGCTCGGGCAGGAGTTTACTTTCCGGCTGCTGGAATGCGCCTGCGGAGAAGGGACGTTCTGTCTGGAAGAATATGCCCGTCTGGCCCATGAGTGTGATCCGGATATGCCGATGATCATTGAACATCTCCATGGGGACAGTGAATACAGAAGGAGCATGGAATACGTAAAAAAACGTCTTAAGGGAACAGGCGGAAACGTCAGCCCGCTCAGGTAAGAGCAGGGCAAGGCAGAAGGATGAAGCCGCCCGGAATCGTCCTGTTCACATTCCGGTTAATGTGAAATTTATTGAAATTGAAAACGAGCTAAGAGAATTTATGCAGTTCAGAAAAAGAAAGGAAAAGGCTCTCCAGTTTTTTCTGACCAGGGCAAAATACGGTGCTAAGATATTGGATTCTCTTTCCAGCTATCTGACAGGAGAATATGGAAGAGAGTTGTCCAGTACGAATCTGTCAGGAATGAGAAAGTTTTATCTGGTGTACCGTGATCGCGACGGGAAGATTATCCAATCACCGATTGGACAATTGAGACTGCTGCAGGAGATATGAAGGGAGGGCAGCAATGGGCAAAAACGAATTAACATTTTCGATTAATCAGGATTTCTTTCAGAGTATTTCTGATATTTTGGAACAAGCTCGTAAAAAAGCAAAAACTGCTGTCAATCTTTCTATGGTCTATGCGTATTACGAGATTGGGAGAAAGATTGTAGAAGAAGAGCAGAATGGAGAAAACCGCGCCGCCTACGGTAAGCAGCTTTTGAAAGAATTATCTAAGTTCCTGACAAAAAAACATGGCAAAGGCTATTCTGCAGAGAATTTAAAATTGATGCGGCGCTTTTATACAGTTTATTCACAGGATCAAATTGGGGAAACAGCGTTTACCCAATTTGAGGATCTGCCGTCGGTCAATACCGGAAGGAAGTTCTTTCTGAGCTGGTCGCATTATTTGAAACTGATGCGGATTGATAATATGGAAGAACGGCATTTTTACGAGATTGAGTCTGTGAAGAATGACTGGAGTCTCAGTGAACTGAAACGTCAGTATAATAGTGCTCTCTATGAACGGCTGGCGCTTAGCACGGATAAGGAAAAGGTTTATAGACTTGCACAGGAAGGGCAGAATATTGAAAAGCCCAGGGATGCGGTAAAAGATCCATATGTTCTTGAGTTTCTTGGATTAAAAGAGCTCCCGGAATATTCTGAAAGTGAACTGGAGAGCCGTATCATTGATCATTTACAGCAATTTCTTCTGGAGCTTGGTACTGGTTTTGCGTTTATTGGACGACAGGTACGTTTTACGTTCGATGAAGAACATTTCATGGTTGATTTGGTTTTCTATAATCGATTATTGCGCTGTTTTGTTCTTTTTGATTTAAAGATTGGAGAATTGAAGCATCAGGATATTGGTCAGATGCAGATGTATGTTCATTATTATGACCGCAAGGTGAAACTCTCAGACGAGAATCCAACGATTGGTATTTTGCTTTGCCGTGAAAAAAATAATGCAGTTGTGGAGATGACTTTGCCGGAAGATAATTCACAGATTTTTGCCAGCAAGTATGAGACAGTCCTGCCCAGTAAAGAGGCACTGAGAAAGTTGCTGGAGGAGCATCTTACAGATGATGACAACGGAGGAGAGGCTCCATGAAAATGGAAAAAACAGATAACAAATTATTTTACAGGAAGCTCAGGCAGCTGTCTCTGCCTATTATCTTTCAGAGTCTGATGCTTTCACTGGTGGCAGCCGGTGATGCGGTTCTGATAGAGATTGGCAGCGCCTATCTGCGGATCGCCGGATGGTCCTATCTGCTGACGGGAATTTCCCAATGCTGTCTTACCGTTATAAAGGTGACGGATCATGTGAAACCATGCGCATGGATCAGTTCCAGCGCCGTGATACTGAATATTCTTTTTAACGCCGTCTTCATCTTTGAACTGCTGGGCGTGCCGCAGATGGAGGCCCGTGGGGCGGCGCTGGCGACAACGTTATCCCGTGTAGCGGAATTGGGACTGTGTCTGATAATTTCCCGAGGCGGAGAATATATCCGGCCTGCCTGGAGGAGGTTTTTCAGGGGGAACAGACTGCTGTTTCATGATTTCCGAAAACAATGCGTTCCTCTGATGGGCGCCTCTCTCTTCTGGGGGCTTTTGTATTTC
>CANQUG010000164.1 GCA_947626985.1 uncultured Lachnospiraceae bacterium
GAATCATAACAGGGTATATTTCTGCTCCCTGGGGCATCCAAACTAATACCGGGCAGAGCGAGGTTGGGGCGAATGCTCCGAACACCCTTGTGACGTTTGAATACTTGCGCCGGGGAAGTTTATTGGAGATGTCAGATTTATGAAACACTGACATTTTCTTAACAAAATTAGGCCAAAAGATACGCTCCCTCCGCGTCCATATGGATGCTGGCGCCGAAAAATTCCCGCACGGCCCGTACGAGATACGCCAGGTCCTTCGTTCCTGCCGTTTCATAGGGGGAATGCATGGCGAGCTGCGCCAGACCGATATCCACGGTATTCACCGCCACCTGAGTGCCGGAAATATTACCCAGAGTGGATCCTCCGGGCACATCCGAACGATTGGTGTAAACCTGGCAGGGCGCCTCTGCTCGCCGGCAGATTTCCCTGAACAGGGCTGCCGCAGCGCCGTCCGTGGTGTATTTCTGATTGGCGCTGAATTTTATGACGACGCCTCCGTTCAGATAAGGACGATTGGAGGGACAGGCTTTTTCCGGGTAGTTGGGATGAACGCCGTGGGCGTTATCCGACGAGAGCATCAGACTCGCGGTGAGCATCCGCCGGTATTCCCCATGGGTTTTTCCCAGCCCTTCGCAGATGGTTATCAGGGTATCCCGGAGGAATGTGGACGCCGCTCCCTGCCGGGTAGTGCTGCCCACCTCCTCATTGTCAAAGACGCAGTGTACGGGAATGGAGGTATTTTCCCCGGCCTCCAGAAATCCCTTCAGGGAGGAATAGGCGCATTCCAGGTCGTCCAGCTTGCCGATGGACATAAATTCTCTCTCGGCGCCCCAGATGCTTCCCGGCATCCGATTGTATAAAAACAGGTCGCAGCCCAGGATATTTTCTGCTGTCGTACCTGCCTCCTCAGCGATCTGCTTTAAAAAGCATCCCTTCGCAGCGGCGTCTCCGTAGAGCGGCAGCATATCCTTCTGGACATTGTATTTCATTCCGTCATTGATCTCGCGGCACATGTGGATGGCCAGATTGGGAATCATGAGAAGATCCCGATCTATATTGATCAGTCTGGGAAGGATGCGTCCATTGTCCCGGATCAGTACGCGTCCCGCCACGGAGAGAGGACGGTCGAACCAGGGAGCCATCAGCATACCGCCGTATTTTTCCACATTCAGCTTTATGTAATGTCCCTCTGCTTCCAGTTCCGGATTTTCCTTTATTTTAAAGCAGGGGGAATCGCTGTGGCTGGCCATGATCTGAAATCCCCGGGGATCCTTTTCGGGAATCCGGAAGGCGATGAGAGAGGAGCCGTTCCGGGTGACAAAATATCTGCCGCCCTTTTTCAGCGTCCAGGGTTCGCTTTCCAGAAGCGGAACATATCCCTGACTGATGAGGATTTCCTTCATATTATGTATCACGTGAAAGCAGCTGGGACTGCTTTCAATAAAATCAAACAATTCTTTTATCAGATTTTCATTCATGAAGTATGCTTCCGGAGTATTTCTCCGGCCTCCTGTTTATTATTATATGGAAAAGAGGACCTGTGACGCCCTGCCGGAATCAGAAGGACAGACTGTTCTTTTCCGCATAGTCAATAAAGGTGTTCTGAATCTGATGATAAAGATTCTTGCTCACAGGTATGGTGATTCCGGAGGACAGACGTATCTGATAGCGGGTGATCTCGGTAATATGGTCCAGATTCACCAGATAGCTCCTGTGGGGACGCACGAAGGTCAGGGGCGGAAGAAGCTTTTCCAGCTCTTTCAGCGTGCCCATGCAGGTTTCCTTCGCTCCGTTGGTTTTATGGATAATGATCTCATGACCATAAATTTCAAAATAGAGAATATCGCACATCTGGATATACAAATGTCCCTTGGAAGTGGAAAAATGCAGGCTGCCCGGAGTGTTTTTTTCAAGAAAACGGTTCAGAGCCGCGTCCAGTTTTTCAGGGTCAACAGGCTTCAGCAGATAATACAGCGGAGCCGTATCATAGCTGGCCACTGCGTAATCGGAACATGTGGTTATAAAAATAATATCCAGATGGTAATTCTTTTCCCGCAGCAGCTTTGCGAAATGAAGACCTTCTTCTGACTGGAAAAGAATATCTAAAAATAAGAGGTGGTATTTTTCCCCTCTCTTTATGGAAGACAGCAAAGCGGATGGATCTGAAAACGTGTTCAGGTGGAAAGGAACTTTTTTGGCTGTCAGCATTTCCGTCAATGTCGCGCTGAATGTGGACGCAAAAACGATATCGTCATCGCATATGGCAATTTCGTACATAACTGAGAATCTCTCTTTTCTGTAAATTCATTTAATATCCTGATGCAGGTAAAACAGCCCAATTTTCTTTTTCTGTTACAATAAAGAAACTTGTGCAGTACAGAACGGCAGCCTCAGCTATAACGGTTCCGGCTGGGGGCCTCCCGGCATCAATGATTTCTATATTATACTACGTCATAATCTGAATTTCCATAGTGTTTTTTGGAAATACGATATACCCGGGACTTCAGCTGCAGGATATGCGGATGAACAGTGATTTACGTATGCCGGCAGGTTGTTTGCGCAAAAAGGTTGTTTTTTTACAAAATCTGGTGTAAATTAATACTATATATCTTTTGTAAGGAGGAACTTATACGATGAAAAAATTTACAAAAAAAGTTGCTGCATTATCACTCAGCGCAATGCTGCTGATGCCTGTAAATGCAATGGCTGAGGCGGATGTTGCCGCAGATGCTGTTACGGATGACGCTGCAGTATCGACCTACAGTGCCGCTCTGAAAGGACTTACTCTCTGGGCAGACGGCGCGCAGGTGATGGACGTTGCCAATCTGACGGTAGGAATGGACTACGCTTCCGTAAATGATGACGACGGTATGCGTATCCGTATAGATAATGAGCAGGGAGAGGTGGCCAGCCTGGTTCTGGCGTCGAAGGGTGATCAGATCTATCTGGAAATTCATGGAGTGGCCAGTGATACTACGGTAAAATACGTCATGACTCAGGACAAACTGGAAGAACTTTTGGCCGAGACTGGTCCCGAGATCAGCGTAGCTTCAGATGAATCTTCAGAGGAGGGAAGTTCATCCGCCGTTGATTCTGATGAAACGGATATTCGCCTTGGAGATGTGGCGAATGTGCTGAAAGCTACCGGCGGTGTACTTGGAGTAGTGGATAAGTGCACTATAGAAGAGGGAGGAGAGACCAGGACAATTCTTGATCGCGACTACTCCGTTCAGGGACTCAGCATTGATACAGAGCATGCAGCGGAGATCGTTGATGAGATTTCCGGAGCAGGATTTGGCGACCTTGGCGCTTATCTGGACGAAGTAGGACTTCAGTTCCTTGGATTGGATTTTGTATGGGGTGAAAATGAAGAAAGCGAAGGCGTACAGGCAGATGCAGGCGTTGCCGTTAGCGGAGAAGAAGTATGGGTACGCAGCGAAGCTATTTCCGAAGGAACGGAAGAAACCGTGCGGATAGGAATATACGATGCTGAGACTATTCAGTATGGCCTTCAGGCGGTAGTAGAAGAAAGTACATTGGAAGATACTTCCTGGCTTCCCGCAGATGTAAGCGATGCTGTTGTCCTTACCGATATGGATGCGGAGGCAATTCAGGAGCAGCTGGCAACAGATTGTGAGCCGATCCTTAATGATCTTATAGAGAATGCGCTTCCCGCTGTTATGGAAGGAACTTCTGAGGAATATATAAACAGTCTGACGAGCGAGCCGGAAGCTGCAGATTCTGATGAGGCAGCAGCGGATGGAACGGAAGCTGCAGAAACGGAAGAGTCTGCAGAGACAGAAGCGCCCGCGGAGACAGAGGAAACCACAGAAACAGAGGCAGCAGCGGATGCTGATGCGGCAGCTGAAACAACAGAAGGCTGATTTGACGCGACGGAGCAGGGAAGGCTCTTGGAAGAATGTTTTCAGGCGAGTTCCTTTTCCTGAATGTTTACACGGCTCAGGGCGGCCCGGGGCATGTGTGGCTCCAGACGATGCCTATTTCAAGTGTTGCGCGTGAAATTCTGTCTTTTGCCTGCGAAGTAATCTGCCGTGCTGATCCGTAATGGAATCAGGTGAATCCGGAATGCTGCCGGTGAGGATAAACGGCTGTCTTTTCGGAGCATTGGGCGAAGAGCAGGGGAATTACAGAATTAGCAGCTGAGAGAGCTGAGAGATCCCGGGACTGCGGTCCCGGGATTTTTTTAGGGCTCGACCCCGTTGGACTGCTAAAAGAAGATTTACTAATGGTTTACTAATATAGAATTCTGTGATTAAACCTAAAATAAATGGTTTTGATGCGCAAAATTTTTTCGGACCGTCCACGGGGAGGATCCTGAGCAGCATCTATGGCAACCTGTATAAATTGCTCCTCTTCCTTATATATATGTTTGCACGCATATAGACCAATCAAGAGCTTTAATGGTATAATACAAGCGAATAAACACAATATACATTTAAAATGTTACAGTGCGTAACAATATCTTGTAGATATATATTTTCAAAAGGAAAATAATGGATATAAAATGCATTATCCCGGTATAATCATTTGCAGCAAACAGACATTTTATTTCCGCTTCGGAGGGTCCGGCTCTCTTTCGGCGCGAAGGAGGAGCTGAGAAAAAATGGCGGAAATGCCGGGAAATCTGAGGATTTTTTGGGGAATTTGATGGAAGAGGAAACCAGAACTGGAACAGGATGGAGAAAAAATGCGTAAAGTCACCCTGCATAACTGAGGACAAAAAAAGATTGTAAAGAAAATGTTGCAAAATTAAAAAAAAAACTTGACTTTCTACAAA
>CANQUG010000165.1 GCA_947626985.1 uncultured Lachnospiraceae bacterium
AAGCTGAATATTGGAAAGCTTACCGCAGTTTATGACTGGTTTGCAAACTGTGAAACAGCACATTTGGCGGCGCTTGGAGAGGAATTCTCCAGAGCGGTTGATTTACCCGTTGGATTTGTGTCAGATCGTTCTGTACAGGAGAATGTACTTCAATTCATTTCCTCCTTCGATGAGTCCATTGTAGATTTTGAGGTTGAAGAAATTAAAAAGACAGACGAGGGACTGCTGGGGAAGACGTATGTCATTCATACAATTCATAAACTGTCGGATGGAAGCGGCCTTCAGAGCATACTTCTGGGGAATGAATCCAGTGGGACACGAAAGATGCTGGTGCTGTATGAACCTCTCAGGTATGTTTTGGAGCATGGAAGCGTCTTGTTTATTGATGGGCTGAACGATGGTCTCCATCCGCTGCTCGTCAGAAATATTATACTGACGTTCCTGACGCCCGAAATCAATGTGAACCATGCACAGCTGATTCTGACGAGTCACGATGTCTGGCAGTTTTCCAATGAACTGCTCAGGAGAGACGAACTGTGGGTCACGGATAAGGATAGGAATGGTGTATCAACGCTGTATTCGATTGCGGACTTTAAAGATGAAGAGGGGAAAAAGATCCGCAGGAATGAAGCCCTGGCCAGGAATTATCTGGTTGGCAGCTATGGGGGGATCCCTACGTTAAAGCCTCTGACAATGATGGGAAGGGGCCGCTCCTATGGCAGGTAAAGGAAAAAACAGGGAATATTTCCATATCAATCTGTAGTGCCGGGGAAAGTTGAGTTGGAGATGCAGGGGAAAGCAGGAAAGGACAGTAGTTCGTGCAGGCGTTATAGGTGTGACAATGAAATAGCCACGACAGTAAATCTCCGGGGAGACGGTGAAGATGTACCGCCAGTTCCCCGGAGGTTTTTTATGCCCTGACGTACTTCTGGTTACGGCTGTTAGGCTTGTCGGGAATGGTCATAAGCAGTTTTCCGGAATCCAAAAGCGGCTTTAAATATTTTTGCCTGAAATATTTACGGTCGGATAAACCGATGTATTGTATGATTTTAACCTGGCTGCGTGGCGCAGAGCAGAAAGCTAAAATCCTATCAGCCATTGGAAGCTCAACTTGGAAGCTCAACTTGGGGGGCAACTTGGGGGGTGACTTGGGGGGGATCATTCAGCGGCTGCACGCGATCCGTCCATTTATGGTTCTTCAGCGTGGCAAACACCATGAAATCTATAAGCTCATACTCCGGTTCAGGCAGACCGGCCCCATCCATTTCGCGATACATACGGTCGACGCCTTCCCCAAATTCTTTTACATACTCATATTCGTGAAGAAATTCGATGATCTTCGGATTGCGTGAAAAATGTGTTTTACGGATATTATTCTTCCGCACGGGTCCGGGAAGTATACCGGGACTCTCTACAGTGAAATGATCGTCAAACATCTTGATCTAGATATCTGTCCCCATGATCGAATAATCGCGGTGTCCGATGCTGTTGATGATGAGTTCGGTCCAACAGAACTCCGGGTATTCAGGAATTGTGACAAATCGGCTGTCAGGACCAAGGAAGGAATGTTCTTTAATCTGGCTCTGGACAAACTCGTTGGATTTCTGTACCATATCCAGGATCTTTCCTTCAAAAATAACATCCTTGACCACATTCATTTCGGAGCCGACTTTAGCTTCGGTACCTTCTTACCGGATGAAACGTACCCTGGCACGGGGGAAGAACCGCTGCGGGTACCTGCCAAAAAAGTATGGCGGCAGCGCTGATATTTTCACGGTCATTTCCTGATACGATGAATCCTTTGTTGCCGCGCAGATAAGACATGGGCCCCCGCTCATATAACTGCGGTCATCTCTGCCCTGGCAATTATGAGCGAAATAATCCATCAACAATGAAACATGAAACTTTTGACTGGGCGTATGCCCCAGTCCGTCACAAAAAGGATGGACAGCATCTGTATCTGTTAGCAGACAAAACAACTGAGCAGTTGGTGTACATCCTAAGGAATCAGCAACAGTCAGAGGAACTGCCGGAAGAATGCAGACTGAAGGGATACGATAAAAAGTGCTACAAACTATGATGTATGTAGTATAGCAGAAAAAATGCTGTATTGCACTACGCCATCTTTTGTAGCACTTACGAGACTGTGCGAGCAATGGGATAAAAGTCGAAAAAATAGTTCGCTGTTTGCGTCTCCGTCAATTCGCCGTCCAACAGTGTAGTGTGAAAAATTGGTTCATTCTGCCCGGGGGCGGTATTTTTTCAATCCTGGTAATTTTCCAGCACGAACAGCTCAAACAGCGGCAGAACAAAACGCACGTATCCCCGCTCATTCCCGTTTATGAGTCCTTTCTTTATGAGCCGTTTCCTGTAGGGATTAAACTCATTTGTTTCCAGCTTCAGAATATCACGAATTTCACTGATCTTTCCGGCAGACGATTTTGCAATACCGTATAACACGTCCCGGTCTTTCCTGGATAATTCTGCCCACATTTTCTCATAGACATAATCCTCCAGATATTGCCTGTAATCCTCCAGTACGGCATCTGTCTGTCCCTGATTTTCCCAGGTGAAATAACCAAGTACCTGGAAAGCGAAGGAATATCCGCGGGTCAGTTTTGCCATTTTCAGTGCTGACAGTTCGTCGATATGGAAGGTTTTTTTATAATTTCTTGCGATAGCTCCGATATTCAGAGGCTCCAGTTCCAATTTAGGAGCGCGGTACAGAAAAGTCAGGCTTTTTTCGTTCTGAAGCGTATGGATATTTTCATACAGACCGGTCATAAGCAGAAAAACCGGAAGATCCTGACGGATAAATATCTGAAAAGCGCTTGCGAATACGCGCATGGCCGGGGTGCTGGCAACTTCATCAATTGTGATCAGCACACGTTTTCCGTTCTTTTTCAGACTCTCAAACATTTTGGTCAGAACCGTTTCGATATCTGTGACCGGAGCTGTTCCGCTTACCTCAAGGCCAAAGCCAAAAAAGGACAGATTGATCCTTGCATTCTGGAATATTTTAGCCAGTTCATTTTCGCTGCTCAGTTTGGATGCCAGACTTTCCAGCAAATCTCTTTCCGGGTTCAGTTCTACAACAATCCAGTCCTTTTTCTGCCGCAGCTTGTGTGATAAACTGGTCATGAAAACTGTCTTCCCGGAGCCTCGGACTCCGGTTATCATATAGACCTGCTGGCTGGGTATTTCCTGACAGAAGCTTTCCAGGATCTCGGCCAGTTGGGGAAGCCTGGAAATGATCTGTGACGGTTCCTTCCCAAATACAAGTGTATACGGGTTCCTGTCCATTTTGTCACTTCCTTCTTTTTATGATTTTACTGTTTGACATGTGTTTTACTGTCGTTTACTTTTCTGATTAGATTTTACTGTTGTTTACTGTTTCTGTCAAATACTATTTTGGTCATGGACTAAAAAGCTGTATTCCGATGACAGCGCAGCCGCATAATAACAAGGTTGTCAGATTTCCATTCCCGGAAGCGAGCTTTTTGGGATGCTCCATTGTATTTTTGTCAATGTTGAAGATGCAGGTGATCTGAGCTCAGCAACAGTTTTGTAAAGTGTCCGCCATGCGAAAGCCATACGCAGGATTTTGGAAGAGAAATAGCCTAATAGAGTATTTCGAATCAGCAGATGTCGAATCATAGGAGATAAAGGCGAACGATTTTTGTTGGTTTTTCTGAGAAAATCTGATATGATCGCAATATCCCGGGGTATTTATATCTGAGAGTTCAGAAAAATTTGGCCGCAGTAATCGGGAATGTTCTGCATTTCGCTGCATATTTATACCTGCAATGCCGGAAATATGCCCCGGAGAGAAACTGCCATATGTTTACATCAGGAGGATTTTTATGCCAAACAAACTTCAGCAGCTGTTTCCACTGATACGCACCAGAAAAGAGGTCCTGGCGGAGATCCGAAGCCGTCCGGATTTAAAAAAAACATTCGAGAAATGGGAGAGAAGGTTCCAGGAGGAATTTCTGGATTTTGTGTCCGGAGCCCGGGGAGTCCGGATGATGTATGACGGATTCTGCAAGGAGATTCTGAATCCGGAGATCTTTCCGGAACGTCTGGAGGAACTCCTGTCCCTTCTTCTGGGAGAAAAGGTACATATCGTCCAGGTGCTGCCCAATGACAATACCCGTATTGCAGATGAATCTGCTCTTCTGATCACGGATATCCTGGTGAAGCTGGAAAATGGTTCTCTGGTGAATGTGGAAATCCAGCGTCAGGGGTACTATTTTCCGGGAGAACGGGGTGCCTGTTATTCCGCGGATCTGCTGCTCCGGCAGTACAAGATGGTACGGAAAAATTCAGATGAAAAAACGTTTTCCTACTATGATGTGAAGGATGTTTATACCATCGTATTTCTGGGGAAAAGCGCGAAGGAATTCCGAGAATTTCCCGATTCCTATCTTCATTTCTTTGAGCAGACGTCCAATACCGGACTGAAGCTGAATCTGTTGCAGAAATATCTGTTCATTCCCCTTGACATGTTCCTGAAAATCATGCACAATACTGATCAGAAGGGAAACTGCCGCCCTGTGAGAAACCGTCTGGAGGCATGGCTTCTGTTTCTCTGCAGCGATAAGCCGGAGGATATTCTTGCGCTGATAGAGAGCTATCCGGATTTCAGAGCCATGTATGAACAGATTTACCGGATTTGTCAGAATGTGGAGAGGATTATGGGATTTTTTTCGGAAGAACTGAG
>CANQUG010000166.1 GCA_947626985.1 uncultured Lachnospiraceae bacterium
CCGCCGGAGGTCTCTGTGCCGCCGCTGCCGCTGTCTCCGCCGGAGGTTTCCGTACCGCCGGTCACTTCACTGCTGCTGTTTCCAGCGTCTCCGCCTGCGCTGCCGCCGTCATAGCCGCTGTTATCGCTGCCGGCACTGCTGTTATCATAGTAAACGTCCTCATAATAATCATCTTCGTACTCGATTACCCCGCCGGCGTCCTGTGCGGCTGTCTCTTCCGCCTTCGCCAGTTCCTGTTCCGCCTCAAGGGTACTGATCTTTTCCTCTCCGTCCTTATAAACCAGATAGGCCGTGCCGTCCTTCAGCCGGATCCTGGCTTTTTTCATCTTCGAAAAGGAAAAGTCATGAATATCCGCCGTAGTATCGTCCTCAAACGTAAGCCGGAGTACGTACGCCGCCTCTTCCTCATCAGCCGTCTCGTTTTCCGGGGCATAATAGAGGATTCCCACTTCTCCCTGTGCCAGCACTTCTTCCTCCGCCAGCATATTTTCCGTAAATTCCTCTGCGGAATCTTCCTTTATGGCAAAAGCTTTGATATCCTTTCCGGTGGCGTTGGTCAGTCTCGCTTTCAGCGCTCCCTTCGTCTTTTCACCGATCTGTTTTTTCACCTTTACTGTCTTCTGTTCTTCGGATACGCTCTCCGTTTCGGAAGACGCCGCCGGGCAGACCGTCCCGATACTCATTGTCAGAAGTGCGGCACAGCAGGCCGCCGCAAATATTTTTTTCATAATCCTGTCCTTTTTCCCTTTGCTTTTAATTTACACGTTTTATATTCTGATATTTATAAGTGTGCTTCGCGCCATACTGGAATTTCCAGCCGGTATTTTTTCCGTACACAGAGGCATACTGCCCGGCCAGATTCGGATCGAACACCCAGGTTTTCCCTTTGATATCAATCTCCACCCAGGCATGTTTTCCGTCCTTGCCGTTGGCCTGGGGAACCGTGCCGGTGATGTAATGGGCATCGTATCCAAGCACCTTCGCCATGCACCAGAGCGCGCACGCCTGCACATTACAGTCTCCCCGCTGATAGGTGAAGCCGTACGACGCAAAGTACGCCGGCGTTTTCCCCGCAGTGCTGATCGACTGATAGGGAAGCTTCGCCGCCCAGTCAAAGGCGCTGCGCAGCGTCTGGTGCGGAAGCTTTTTCAGCTGTCCGGCAGCCAGCGCCTGAGCTCCGGTCAGCCTTTTCGCCGCTCCCTTTGAATCAATCACATAATATTTCTTCCCCACCGCATAGCATTTTTTATTTTTCAGCATATGGCCGCTTTTATTGAAGCAGTAATATGTTCCGCCGATCTTCTTCAGCCCGGTGACCGCCGCTCCGTCCGCTGCGGGATCCAGATAAAATCTGTACCCTTTAAAGGTAAACCAGCCTGTCTTATGTGCTCCGGAAGCATCGATGTAATATCGTTTTCCGCCGACAGTCTTCCAGCCCTGCTTCACCGTCTCCGTACCCGCGGCCGGAACCTCCTCCGCCGCCTGTACGGATACCGCGCCAAAAGCGGCAAGGAGCAGCCACAGCGCCAAAATCAAATGTATCTTTCCTTTTCTCATCTCTTCTCCATTTCCGTTCATTCTAATCTCTATCGGGGATCCAGAAACAGCACCAGTTCCTGCCCGTTGGTGTCGTCCCTGTACAGCGCCAGCATGACATTCGGGTAATAAAGCTTCAGATCCGTTCCTCCGTCGCGGAAGCAGCTGCTGCTGGCGGTTGTTTTATTCGGTTTCCCCAGATAGCTGCGAATCTTCTTCGCATCCGCCAGATACTCCAGCGCTTTCTGAATTTTCTTCGTCTTCGCTTCCGCTACTTTCCCGCTTTTAATATAGTAGGCATTTCCGCTGATATCGGCATACAGCCCGTTTCTCACCATGCGTCCCTTCTGATTGAAGCAGTATCTCGATCCTCCGATCTTCTTGCAGACCACATTTTTCGTCATCCCTGTGGTCTTCGGAGCCGCATAGGCGACGCCGCTGCTTCCGAAATAATATTTATAGCCGTTTACCTTTTTCCAGCAGTTTTTGACCTTCCGGCCGTTCTCATAATAATAGATCTTTTTCCCGGAAGTCGCCAGACCTGTTTTCCCGGCCGCTTTCACGCTGACGGCTCCTGTCAGCAGCAGCATGCAGCAGAACAGAAACAGAACCGCTCTTCCGGCTTTTCTCTTCTTTTCCGTAACGATCCCTCCTTAAAACTCTGCTTTCGTATACACCTGATATCCCGGATGGGACGGCGTACTGGACGCAAACAGGCCGCCCTTCATGTTATCGTAATATTTTCCGTCGATCATCACAAATCCGTGATCCGCCGTAATCACAACCACCGTCGGCTTATAGCCAAGCTCCTTCGCGCAGGCCGCCACGCAGCAGGCAAAGGAATAACAGTTTCCATTGAGAGTCGGCGAACGGAAGGTGTTGATCGCCTTCTTATAATACCACTCTTTTTCATTGAACTCCGACCAGTTGGGCGACTGCGGACGGTAGTGAATATAAGCGAGCAGATAATTAAAGCAGGCCCGCAGCTTCTGCTGCGCCGTCATGGAATCCTTGGTATGCTTTTTGATGAATTTCTGAGCTTCCTCCTTACACTGCGCTTCCAGCGTGGAGGCCGGCACGACTACGCCCTTACTGTCAATATTGTAATACTTTCCTCCGATCACGCACATTTGTCTGTTGGTGACCATCGCTCCTCCTATATTAAAATAGTAGGATTTCCCGTCAATGGTAAAAAGACCTCCCTCGCAGCGGGTTCTGTCGCTGCGGATGTAATAGGTTTTTCCGTTGAGATGCACCCAGCCTGTCGTCGGAGTGAGGATGCCCTTTTTATTAAAATAGTAAAATTTGCCCTGGATTTTGGTCCAGCCCACAGCCCTCTGGCCGTTGGTCTTGATATAATACTGTTTCCCGTTCGCATTTGTATGCCAGCCCCTTTTGACGGTACTGCTCTTTTTCTGCGCGCTTACCTGAGAAGCATCCGCCTGCGCGGCGGACGTCCAGGCTGCGGACATGAGACAAAACGCCAGCAGAACAACGGGCAGCAGGATCCTTCTTTTCTTCTTCAAACAGACAGCCCTCCTTTTTTGCATAATTTTACTACATCATTTGTATGAGTTCAACAGATTTTTCCTGATTTTGCACAAAATTCCTGCCGGCAGGCGCTCTTCAGGCAAAAAAACACCGCTCTCCAGCCGGCTTCCGGCCGTTAAAGCGGTGTCTTCTTTTTATCAGATTTTACAATTCCGCAGTACTGCGCGGCATAAATTTTTATCTGGTTTCCAGTTTAAATCCGAAATACCTCACAGCGTTGTTATAGCAGATCCCCTTCACAATCTTCTCCAGGGCCTCCGGGTCATAGGGATATTCCCCGTTCTCCACCCATCCTCCGATGAGCTCGCACATCACCCGCCTGAAATATTCATGACGGGTGTAGGACAGAAAGCTTCTGGAATCCGTCAGCATTCCCAGGAAATTACCCAGAAGGCCCAGGTTCGCCAGGGTCGTCATCTGTTCCGTCATGCCGGTCTTGTGGTCATTGAACCACCAGGCGCTGCCCTGCTGGATCTTTCCCGCAGCGGAGCTGTCCTGGAAGCATCCCATGATGGTTCCGATGGAAGCGCTGTCGTTGGGGTTCAGGGAGTACAGAATGGTCTTGGGAAGCTCGTCCTTCACATTCATGGCGTTCAGGAAATCAGCCATCTCGGAGCTGGGAGCGTAGTTGTTGATGCAGTCGAATCCGGTGTCCGGTCCCAGCTTTTTATAATAAGGAGTATTATTATCGCGCTTGCATCCGTAATGAAGCTGCATCACCCATCCGCGGTCATGGTATTCCTTCCCGACCGCCTGCATGAACGCAGTCTTGAAGGTCAGCTCCTCCTCACGGGAAACGGTTCCGCCGTTCAGACGCTTCCGGAAAATTGCCTCGATCTCCTCCTCATCGGCGGCGCGGTACATCACATACTCCAGCGCATGATCGGAAACCACGCAGCCCCTCTCTGCAAAATAATCCATTCTCACATGAAGAGCCTTCTTCAGAGCCTCGACGCTGTCGATCTTCACGCCGCTCGCGGCTTCCAGCTTCGCCAGATATTCCAGGTATTCCGGTTTCTCCAGGTTCATGGCCTTGTCCGGTCTCCACGCCGGGAGCACCTGCACGTCGAAGGTCTCATCCGCGGCGATCCTGTCATGATATTCCAGCGTATCCACGGGATCATCCGTGGTGCAGATGAGAGTCACTCCCGACTGTTTAATCAGCCCCCGCACGGTCATGGAATCCTCCTGAAGCTTTGCGTTGCAGAGATTCCACACGGTCTCTGCGGTTCTTCCATTCAGGATCCCGTCATACCCGAAATATCGTTTCAGCTCCAGATGACTCCAGTGATACAGGGGATTTCCAATGGCCATCTCCAGAGTCTCCGCCCACTTCTGAAACTTCTCCCGGTCCGGAGCGTCCCCGGTGATATACTTCTCGTCCACGCCGTTGGAGCGCATCTGACGCCATTTGTAATGATCTCCCCCCAGCCACACCTGGGTAATATTCTCAAACTTTCTGTTCTCGCAGATCTCCTGAGGATTGATATGGCAGTGATAGTCCAGAATGGGCATTTTCTCCGCATATTCATGATAAATCTTCTGTGC
>CANQUG010000167.1 GCA_947626985.1 uncultured Lachnospiraceae bacterium
TCGGATCACCTTCTGCATGAAGGTATCCCTTACCATAAAATTCGTGGCGGAGGTATCCTCATCCAGAAGAAATACCCGGCTTCCCGCCTCCATTCCCTCGATGATTCCCGCTGCCTGGGAGGTGCTTCCGCTGGCGTCCTCCGTGGAAAAGCAGCGGGTATCCTTTTTGTTGGGAAGGTCGTTGATAAAGAGGGAAATGTCCACATCCCTGATGAAGCGGCCGTCTTCCGAGCGCAGCTTCAGGGCCGACTCATCCGTGATCACATATTCTCTTCCGTCTCCTGCGATGTGGTCGTATACCCCCAGCTCCAGGGCGTTCAGAAGGGTGGATTTTCCGTGATAGCCGCCTCCTACGATGAGGGTGATGCCTCTGGGAATCCCCATTCCCGTGAGAGGGCCTTTGTGGGGAAGATCCATGGTGACGCGCAGGCTGTCCGGGGACTGAAAGGGAACGGCGTCCTTCATGGGACGGGAGGAAACCCCGCTCTCCCTGGGAAGGACGGCTCCGTCCGCCACAAAGGCCGCCAGGGACCGTTCCTTCAGCTGGGTGCGGATATAGTGCTGATCCTCCGCAAGCCGGATGGTTTTTTCCAGATCCCCCGCGTTCAGATTACGGTACAGAAAGGCTTTCTGCACGCAGACGGGGAGGAACTCAAAGAGGATTTTTTCCAGCTCGGGGGCATTGATGGTCCGCCCGTTGGCAGGAAAACCGATAAAGAACCGTGCGGTGATTCCTCTTTCCGTGATCTCGCAGGCCGTGCGGGAAAGGACCTCCTGACCGCATCTGGTGACGGAGATCAGTCCGCTTTTTCCGGAGCCTCTGGCCCGGAAGGTGTAGTGGTTTACCTGCTGCTCGAACCGGCGGGTAAGATAATCGCAGAGGGCGGTCACGGTCACCGGATTCCGGTAATAGGAAGGCGGAAAGGCGGCGTCCTTATGGGAGATTTTTACGCTGATATGGGAGGGAGATGCGAAAGGGTCCCCCTGCACATGGTCGATGGACAGAATGTACCGATCGAACTGATAGGCCCCTTTCAGGGATTTATATGCCGGATAGCTTTTCCGGTGAATAGAGCGAAGCAAACTTTGTAAATCTGATGACTGCTGCATATCTTCTGGCAGACCTCCTTTTTCAATAAGCGGTACGTCTTCGTACCAGTGTTTCCATTTTGTAGTTTTTGCGGAGGATTGTCAAGAGAAATCTTGATTCCCGGGGGCTGAGAAATCCTGTTTTCCCGGGAACTGAGAAATCCTGTCTTTTCCGGAGATTTTCCCGGGGCCCGGGGGCTCGGGAAAAGAAGATAAATTAACTATGGAATTCCCCGGGGAATTGGGCTATAATTGGAAAGCGTTTTCATGCCGTCGGTAATTCCGTTCACAATGAGACGGCGAATGCTGCAGTGCCTCATGGAACTTCAGCTGCATGGATGCGCAGGAACAGAAAACATGGAAAGGCGGATGAGGAATGGAACGAAAAAATGCATGGCTTTCCTACGGGGAAGCAGATGAACAGAAACTGGAAGAACTGTCGAAGAAGTATCGTCATTTCCTGGATGCGGGGAAGACGGAAAGAGAATGCGTGTCAGAAGTGATCCGGGAGGCGGAGGCCGCCGGCTATGTGTCCCTGGAGGAGAAGCTGGCCGGAGGGGAGAAGATCCTTCCGGGAGATAAAATTTATGCCGCCGGTATGAAAAAGATCATTGCTCTTTTTAAGATCGGCGAAGAAAAGCTGGAGAAGGGCATGAATATTCTGGGAGCCCATATCGATTCTCCCCGCCTGGATATCAAGCAGAATCCTCTCTATGAGGATACGAATCTGGCCTATCTTGACACCCACTACTACGGCGGCGTGAAGAAGTACCAGTGGGTGGCCCTTCCGCTGGCCGTTCACGGCGTGATCGTAAAAAAGGACGGCACCGTGGTGAACGTATCCGTGGGAGAAGGGGAGGACGACCCGGTGGTTTACATAACGGACCTTCTGGTGCATCTCTCCGGCAAGCAGATGCAGAAAAAGGCTGCGGAGGTGATCGAAGGAGAATCTCTGGATATT
Source organism: uncultured Lachnospiraceae bacterium (assembly GCA_947626985.1). Lineage (GTDB taxonomy): Bacteria > Bacillota > Clostridia > Lachnospirales > Lachnospiraceae > Blautia_A. The sequence continues at coordinate 2,051 of CANQUG010000167.1, forward strand.
CTCATTGGCAGCAGGCCTCTCAGGGATGTTCCGGATGAGAAGAAGAAGGAGGCGGTGAAGGAAAATATCCTTCGCATTCTGAAGGAAACCTGCGATGTGGAGGAGGAGGATTTTCTCTCCGCAGAGCTGGAGGTGGTTCCTGCCGGGAGAGCCCGGGACTGCGGTCTGGACCGCAGCATGATCGCCGCCTACGGACAGGACGACAGAGTGTGCGCCTACACCTCTCTTGCGGCTCTTCTGGAGACCGGCGATCTGAAGAAAACCGGCTGCTGTATCCTGGTGGATAAGGAGGAGATCGGCAGCGTGGGAGCCACCGGCATGCAGTCCAGATTCCTGGAAAATGCGGTTGCGGAGCTCCTGGAGGGAATGGGAGAGTATTCGGAGCTGACGCTCCGCCGCGCGCTTCGGAATTCCCGCATGCTTTCTTCGGATGTGAGCGCGGCTTATGACCCCGCCTACGGGGAAGTGTTTGAGAAGAAAAATTCGGCCTATTTGGGCAGAGGAATTGTTCTGAATAAATTTACCGGCGCCAGAGGCAAATCCGGCTGCAACGACGCCAACGCGGAATATGTAGCCGAGGTGCGGAGCATTTTCGACAGGCATGAGGTGACGTTCCAGACCGCGGAGCTGGGTAAGGTGGACGCCGGCGGAGGCGGAACCATCGCTTTTATTGCGGCCCGCTACGGCATGAACGTGATCGACAGCGGGGTGGCGGTTCTCAGCATGCACGCTCCCTGGGAAGTGACCAGCAAGGCGGACGTCTATGAAGCTGTGAAGGCTTATCAGGCATTTCTCACAGAAGCCTGAGCTCCGGGAAAGGACGGGAACTCTGTCTGGCCGGCGCGAGAAGATACGGATATAAAAAAACGGGATACCGGCGGGGAGAAGCATCTCCGTCAGTATCCCGTTTTTTTGTCAGATCAGGATTCCAGTTTTTCCATTTCTTCCTTTACGGAGGCTTCGCAGGAGCGCATGGCGAGAATGGTTTTCTGCATCAGGTCCGTAAGGTCCCAGCCCAGCATATCCGCTCCCGTCTGGATGACCTCTCTGGAGCATCCGGCGGCAAAGCTGGCGGTTTTGAATTTCTTTTTCAGGGACTTCACTTCCATGTCCTGCACGCTTTTGGACGGGCGCATCAGCGCCGCCGCCCATACCAGTCCTGTCAGCTCGTCCGCGGCGAACAGCACTTTTTCCATCTCGTGCTCCGGCTTAATGTCCACGGTGATGCCGTATCCATGGCTGCAGACGGCGTGGATGGTCTCCTCGGAAACGCCGCCCTCCCGGAGAAGCTCCGGCGCTTTCAGGCAGTGCTCTTCCGGATACATTTCGAAGTCGATGTCGTGGAGAAGCCCCACGTTGCCCCAGAATTCTTCGTCCTCACTGTAGCCCAGCTCTCTGGCAAACCATTTCATGCAGCCCTCCACGGTGAGGGCGTGCTGAATGTGAAAATGATCCTTGTTGTATTTTTTCAGCAGCTCAAAAGCCGCGTCTCTGGTGATTCCTGTTTCCATAAGAATGATTCCTCCCTGTATATGATTGATACAAAAGTGCCTCTGCGGAACGGCAGCCGTCCCCCATCCGGATCACTCCGGCGCCCGTTCCGTCTTTTTCAGCGTTTCGTTCATGCTTCCCGTCCGGTATCCCTGGAGATCCATGGTGATATAGGTGAAGCCCAGATGCTTCAATTCGCTGATGATGACGTCCTGATGCTGAAGTACCATCGGAAATTCTTCCCGGGGAACTTCGATTCTGGCCAGGGAACCGTGAATTCTCACCCGCATCTGGCGAAAGCCCAGATCGTAGAGAAGCTGTTCCGCCCGGTCTGCCATGGCCAGCTTTTCCGGCGTGACGGCGTCCCCGTAGACGAAGCGGGAGGCCAGACAGGCGCAGGACTGCTTGTTCCAGGTGGGCAGATCCAGATATCGGGAGATTTCCCGGATTTCCTTTTTGGTGAGCATGGCGTCCCTCAGCGGGCTTTTGATCTCCAGCTCCGCGATGGCCCGGCGTCCCGGCCGGTAGTCGCCGTCGTCGTCCAGATTGGATCCCTCCGTCACCCAGGAGAGATGGTTTTCCCGGGCAATCTGTCCGATTTGAGTAAAGATCGCTTTTTTGCAGAAATAGCATCGGTCCGGGGAATTACTGAGAAAGCTTTCCGCCTGAAGCTCATCCGCCGGAAAGATGATCTGGCGGATCCCCCGGCTTTTACAGAATTCTTCCGCCTCCTTCAGTTCCCGCTCCGGAACTGCCCGGGAGGACGCGGTTACGGCCACGGCGCGGTCGCCGAGGACGTCGTGGGCCGTTTTCAGCAGGAGCGTGGAGTCCACGCCTCCTGAAAACGCTACGGCGGTGCTTCCCAGCACCTTCAGGCCTTTTTTCAGATTTTCCAGTTTTCCCCGGAGCTCCGGGGAAAGCGCTGCGGATGCTTCCAAAATCTTCGCCTCCTTTGAAAATATGGAAAAGTGTACCATATCAATATTTTTTTGTCAAATAGTCCGGATTTTCATTGACAATCGAAAAAGGGACGTCTACACTGAAA
>CANQUG010000168.1 GCA_947626985.1 uncultured Lachnospiraceae bacterium
GATAAATCCAGCTGCGAGGGATGTTCCAAAAAGAACGATCCCCAGAGCCTGCTGGCGGAAATGAACGTTTTATCAGACGTAAAGCATGTGATCGGCGTCATCAGCGGCAAGGGCGGCGTGGGAAAATCCTTCGTGACCGCTTCTCTGGCGAACCGTATGGCTGCCAAAGGCTTCAGCGTGGGAATTATGGACGCGGACATTACCGGTCCGTCCATTCCCAAGATGTACGGCCTGAAGGAAAATGTCAGGGGAGATGACAACGGAATTTATCCCGCTCTGGCGAAAAACGGAATCAAGGTCATTTCCGTGAATCTGCTTCTTCCCGACGAGGAATCTCCCGTGATCTGGAGAGGCCCTGTTCTGGCTAATATGGTGAAGCAGTTCTGGACGGACGTGATCTGGGGAGAACTGGATTACCTCTTCGTGGACATGCCTCCGGGAACCGGCGACGTGCCCCTCACCGTGTTCCAGTCTCTTCCGGTGGAGGGCGTGGTGATCGTCACCTCTCCTCAGGATCTTGTGCGCATGATCGTAAAGAAGGCGTACAACATGGCCGGGATGATGAACATTCCCGTTCTTGGCGTAGTGGAGAACTACAGCTATGTGAAATGTCCCGACTGTGGAAAGGAGATCCCCGTATTCGGAAAGAGCCGTATTGATGAGATCGCGAAGGAACTGAATGTTCCGGTGCTCGGAAAGATGCCTATTGACATGGAGTTTGCTGCCAAGGCGGACGCAGGTACGTTTGATGAAATTATAAATGCTTATGTAAAAGATGCAGATGAGGTTTTGCTGGAGAACGAAAGGAGCTTTTGATGAGCAGCGTAAGACGCGTCTATGTAGAAAAAAAGCCGGCCTATGCCGTGCAGGCGAAAGAACTGAAGCATGAAATAAGCAGTTATCTTGGCATTGACAAAGTATCCGCAGTGCGGGTTCTCATCCGCTACGATGTGGAAAATATCTCGGAGGATGTGTTTGAGAAGGCTCTGCACATTGTGTTTGCGGAGCCTCCGGTGGACGATCTGTATCTGGAGGAATTCCCCATGACGCCCGGTTCCAGGGTGTTTTCCGTGGAATACCTTCCGGGACAGTTTGACCAGAGGGCGGATTCCGCCGTCCAGTGCGTGCAGTTTTTGAAGGAGGACGCGAATCCCCTGATCCGCTCGGCTACCACCTATGTGATCGAGGGCGAAATCACCGATGAAGAATTTGAGGCGATAAAAAATCATTGTATCAATCCGGTGGATTCCCGGGAGACGGGACTGAAAAAGCCGGAGACTCTGGCGACGGTTTTTGACGAGCCGGAGGATGTAAAAATTTTTGACGGATTTACCGGAATGGGTGAGGAAAGCCTGAAAGAGCTTTATGGTTCTCTGAATCTGGCCATGACCTTCCGGGATTTCCTTCATATTCAGAACTATTTCCGGGGGGAGGAAAAACGGGATCCTTCCATGACGGAGATCCGTGTTCTGGATACCTATTGGTCCGATCACTGCCGTCACACCACCTTCTCCACGGAGCTGAAGGAAATCGCTTTCGGGGAAGGGGATTATAAGACGCCCATCGTGAATACCTATCAGCAGTATCTGGCCGACAGGGAGATCCTTTATAAGGGCAGGGACGATAAATTCATCTGCCTGATGGATCTGGCTCTGATGGCCATGAAAAAATTAAAATCCATGGGGAAGCTGGCGGATCAGGAGGAATCCGACGAGATCAACGCCTGCAGCATCGTGGTTCCTGTGGATGTGGACGGAAAGGAAGAGGAGTGGCTCATCAACTTCAAGAATGAGACCCACAATCATCCCACGGAGATCGAGCCCTTCGGCGGCGCGGCCACCTGTCTGGGCGGAGCGATCCGGGATCCTCTTTCCGGGCGTACCTATGTGTATCAGGCGATGCGCGTGACCGGCGCGGCGGACCCCACCGTTTCCGTGAAGAATACCCTCAGGGGCAAGCTTCCCCAGAAAAAACTGGTGCGCGGCGCAGCCCGCGGCTACAGCTCCTACGGAAATCAGATCGGCCTTGCCACCGGTTATGTGAAGGAAATTTATCATCCGGATTATGTGGCGAAGCGGATGGAGATCGGTGCTGTTCTCGGCGCGGCTCCCAGACGCGCGGTTATCCGGGAAAATTCGGATCCCGGGGATGTGATTATCCTGCTGGGAGGACGGACAGGGCGCGACGGCATCGGCGGCGCTACCGGCTCCTCCAAGGTGCATACGGAGGCCTCCATCGAGGTCTGCGGCGCGGAGGTGCAGAAAGGAAATGCTCCCACGGAGCGTAAGATTCAGCGTATGTTCCGCAGGGAAGAGGTCAGTCATATTATTAAGAAGTGCAACGACTTCGGCGCAGGCGGAGTGTCCGTGGCCATCGGAGAGCTGGCGGCGGGACTTCGGGTGGACCTGGACCGGGTGCCTAAAAAGTACGCAGGTCTGGACGGCACGGAAATCGCCATTTCCGAGTCCCAGGAGCGTATGGCCGTAGTGGTGGATTCCGGGGATGTGGATACCTTCCTGGGTTTTGCCAATGAGGAAAATCTGGAGGCGGTTCCTGTGGCGGTGGTGACGGAGGAGCCCCGTCTGGTGCTGGTGTGGAGAGGAAAGGAGATCGTGAACATTTCCCGGGCTTTCCTGGATACCAACGGCGCTCATCAGGAAACCAGCGTGAAGGTGGAGATTCCCTCCAGGGACGGCTGCATGTTTTATGATCGTCCGGATGTGCCGGATGTGAAGGAGAAATGGCTGGAGACTCTGAAGGATCTCAATGTCTGCTCCCAGAAGGGGCTTGTGGAGATGTTCGACGGCTCCATCGGCGCAGGCAGCGTGTTCATGCCCTACGGGGGCAAATATCAGCTGACGGAGACGCAGGCCATGGTGGCCAAAGTCCCCGTTTTGAATGGAAATACTACCACTGTGACCATGATGAGCTACGGCTTTGATCCGTATCTGTCCTCCTGGAGCCCCTACCATGGAGCGGCCTATGCGGTGACAGAGTCTGTGGCCAGGATCGCGGCCAGCGGCGGCGACTATAAAAAGATCCGCTTTACGTTCCAGGAATATTTCCGCCGCATGACGGAAGATCCGGAGAGATGGAGCCAGCCCTTTGCGGCTCTTCTGGGAGCCTACGGGGCGCAGATGGGATTCGGGCTTCCCTCCATCGGAGGCAAGGACAGTATGTCCGGAAGCTTCAATGAGATCGATGTTCCGCCTACTCTGGTGTCCTTCGCGGTGGATGTGGCGAAGCTTCAGGATGTGATCACTCCGGAATTGAAGAAAGCGGGCAGCAGGCTTGTATGGCTGCATATTCCCGCGGATGAGAACGATCTTCCGGATTATCCCGCTCTGATGGAACAGTACGGGAAGCTCCATGAGGATATGCAGGCTCACAGGGTGCTTTCCGCGTATGCCCTCGATCGTCATGGAATCGCCGCTGCCGTGGCGAAGATGGCCTTTGGAAACGGCATGGGCGTGAAGATCGAGCATGATCTGGATCCCAGAGATTTCTTTGCGCCGGGATTCGGAGATCTGCTTCTGGAGGTCCCCGACGGAAAGGTGGGAGAGCTTTCCATTACTTACCGGGTGATCGGCGAGGTGACGGATGACGGCAAATTCTCCTATGGGAATGCCGTGATCACTCTGGATGAGGCTTTTAATGCCTGGAAGGGAACACTGGAGCAGGTATTCCCCACCGTTTCTCAGGAAAACGGCGCGGACGGACCGATGGCCGTGTTCGTGAAGCCGGAGGATCCGGAGGCCGTGATTCAGAACGGCGTATACCGGACGTCCAGAGTATACGTGAATAAACATAAAGCTGCGAAGCCCAGAGTGTTCATCCCTGTTTTCCCGGGCACCAACTGCGAGTATGACAGCACCAGGGCGTTTGTACGGGCAGGCGCCGAGGTGGACGTGAAGGTGTTTAAGAATCTTACCGCGGAGGATATCCGCGATTCTGTGGAGATTTTTGAGCGCTCCATCGGACAGGCCCAGATGATCATGTTCCCGGGCGGTTTCTCCGCGGGCGATGAGCCGGACGGCTCCGCCAAATTCTTTGCCACTGCCTTCCAGAACGAGAGGATGAAGGAAGCGGTGATGAAGCTGTTAAATGAGCGGGACGGTCTGGTGCTGGGCATCTGCAACGGTTTCCAGGCGCTGATCAAGCTGGGGCTGGTGCCCTACGGCGAGATCTGCGGGCAAAAGGAGGATTCCCCCACGCTGACCTACAATACAGTGGGACGTCACATCTCCAAGATGGTGTATACGAAGGTTGTGAGCAACAAATCTCCGTGGCTCAGACTGGCGGAGCCGGGCGGCGTGTACTGCAATCCCGCATCCCACGGGGAAGGACGCTTCGTGGCCAGTCCGGAATGGATCGGCCGTCTTTTGGCCAACGGACAGGTGGCCACCCAGTATGTGACGGCGGACGGAGAGCTGTATCAGGATGAAGAGTGGAACGTGAACGGTTCCTACTATAATATTGAAGGCATCACCAGCCCGGACGGGCGCGTATTGGGCAAAATGGCTCATTCCGAGCGCCGTGACCGGGGCGTGGCCATCAATATTTACGGAGAGCAGGATATTAAGAT
>CANQUG010000169.1 GCA_947626985.1 uncultured Lachnospiraceae bacterium
ACAGGAGGAATTTTGCACATGTTTGATTCCAACAAAGTCTTTTTGGGCATCGCGCCCATCGGCTGGTGCAACGACGACATGCCCGAGCTGGGCGGAGAGAGCAATTTCCGCCAGATCGTGAGCGAGATGACCCTGGCCGGATTCACCGGCTGTGAGATTGGCAACAAGTACCCCTGCGACGCCGCGGAACTGAAATGGGAGCTGGATCTGCGGGGAATGCGCATCGCGTCCCGCTGGTTTTCATCCTTCATTCTGACGCAGCCCATGGAACAGGTGGAAGCGGATTTTCGCAGTGAGCTGGATTTCCTCGCCGCTGTGGGAGCGAACAGGATCAATGTCTCCGAGCAGAGCTGGTCTATCCAGGGACAGATGGATACGCCGGTGCTGGCGGACCGTCGCCACATCATGAACGAGGAGGAGTGGGACCGCTTCTGCGCCGGACTGAACCGTCTCGGCGCCATTGCCCGCGAGAGAGGCTTCAAGCTCTGTTTCCACCATCACATGGGAACCGTGGTGCAGACTGCCGCCGAGACCGACCGCATGCTGGCGGGAACCGACGCGGATAAAGTGTTTCTCTGCTATGACACCGGCCACTTCACCTTTGCGGGGGAGGACCCGCTGACGGTACTGAAGAAATACATAAAGCGCGTAGGACATGTGCATCTGAAGGACATGCGCGCTGAAGTGGTCAGCCGTGCGGCAGCTGAAGGCTGGAGCTTTCTTCAGTCCGTGAAAAACGGCGCTTTCACGGTGCCGGGGGACGGCTGTGTGGATTTTGACCCTGTTTTTGAACTCCTGGCGGAGTCCGGCTACGAAGGATGGCTGTTGGTGGAAGCCGAGCAGGATCCTGAGAAGGCCAATCCCCTGGAGTATGCCATCAGAGCAAGAAAATACATCCGGGAGCATACCGGAATATAAAGGAGGAATGAGGAGATGTACTTTGACCGCAAGGTCGGCCGGGGCTACAACGCTTACCTCAGCATGGACGGAGACGACCAGGGCGCCCGCATGGATGTGGGCCTGCTGGTGATGGAGCCCGGCGATACCCATGAAATTTACGAACCGGAAAAGGAAGCGGCCATCGACCTTTTACAGGGCAGGGTGGAGTTTTCCTGGGAGGATCAGCGCGCTGAGGCTGACCGTCCCGACACCTTTCGCTGCGGAGCCTGGTGCCTGCATGTGAGCCGGAACACCAGAGTGAGCATAAAAGCCCTCGCTCATGCCGAGCTGTACGTGCAGATGACGGACAACGAAAATCCTTTCCCCGCCCGTCTCTATCGTCCCGAGGACGTGATGGTGCAGCACGCGGGCGCCAACGGCGAGCTGCTGGGATGCATGCGCCGGGAGATCCAGACCTTTTTTGACTATGAGAGCGCTCCCTGGTCCAATATGGTCCTGGGGGAGATTCTGAACTTCCCGGGAAAATGGTCCAGCTATCCGCCTCATCACCATCCCCAGCCGGAGGTGTATTTCTTCCGGTTTGACCATCCGGAGGGCTTCGGAGCCGGTTTCGGCAACGGCGAGATTTATAAGACCCGCCACAATGGTCTCAGCGTGATCAACCACGGCTTTCATTCTCAGGTGGCCGCTCCGGGCTACGCCCTCTGCTATATGTGGGGCATCCGGCACCTGCCGGGAGATCCCTGGCGGAAGACCCGCATCGATGACCCCGAACACGCCTGGCTCTGGGAGCCGGACGCCAACGATAAAATCTTTCGGATGGAGGGCGAATAAATGAATACCGTACGTTTAACCATGGCCCAGGCGCTGGTGCGTTTTCTGGAAAATCAGTATGCAGCCTACGACGACGTGGAGCAGCCCTTTGTCCGGGGCGTGTTCCTGCTTCCCGGCCACGGGAACGTGGTGGGACTGGGACAGGCGCTGGAGCAGGAGGCGAAGCGCCTGGAAATTTATCAGGGCAAAAACGAGCAGGGCCAGGCCCATGCGGCCATCGCCTTTGCCAAACAGATGAAGCGCAAACAGATCATGGCCGTCACTTCCTCGGTGGGTCCCGGTGCTGCCAATATGGTTACTGCCGCCGCCACCGCCACGGCCAATAATATTCCCGTGCTGATCCTGCCCGGCGACGTATATGCCTGCCGTCAGCCCGACCCGGTGCTCCAGCAGATGGAGCAGCCCTACGATCTGTCTCTTTCTACCAACGACGCTTTCCGGCCGGTATGCCGTTACTGGGATCGCATCGTGCGTCCCGAACAGCTGATGAGCGCCATGATCAGCGCTTTCCGCGTGCTGACGGATCCGGCGGATACCGGGGCAGTGTGCATTGCTCTTCCCCAGGATGTGGAGGGGGAAGCCTACGATTACCCGGAGACCTTCTTTAAAAAACGGATCTGGCGCATCGAGCGCCGTCCGGCAACTGATATTGCTGTCAAAGAAGCTGCGGAGATCATCCGCGGCGCGAGGAAGCCCATGCTGGTCTGCGGCGGAGGCGTTCGCTATTCCGAGGCCCATAAAGAATTTCAGGCGTTTGCCGAGGCCTTCGGCATTCCCTTCGGCGAGACACAGTCGGGCAAGGGCGCTGTGCTCTGGAACCATCCGCTGAATCTGGGCGGTCTGGGCGTTACCGGCTGTTCCGCAGCCAACGACATCGCGAAGGAGGCGGACTGCATCATCGGAGTGGGTACCCGCTACACGGACTTCACCACCTCCTCCAAGTGGCTGTTCTGCCAGGACGCCAGGTTTGTAAATATTAATGTGAGCGAATTCCAGGCATTTAAGCTGGACGCCGTGCCGGTCATTGCCGATGCGAAAGCGGCGCTCCCCGCCCTTCAGGCAGCTCTGGCGGGGTATCAGACGGACTATCACGGCGAAATCGAAGCTGCGGTTTCCAGGTGGAACACAGAGTATGACCGCCTGAAAAATATTGAGTTCGGCGAAGGCTATGTGCCTGAAGTCAATGACGCTAACGCTCAGTCGGCTTTTATCTACGGCGACGACGTGGGCTCCCATCTGACTCAGACCCGGGCGCTGGCCGCCATTAACTGGTCCATCGCTCCCGACGCCGCGGTGATCGGCGCCTCCGGTTCCCTTCCGGGGGATATGCAGCGCATGTGGCGGGCGCGGGGTCTGGATACCTATAATATGGAATACGGCTACTCCTGCATGGGCTATGAGATTTCGGGAGCCTTCGGCGTGAAGCTTGCCTGGGGCGACAGAGACGTGTACGCCATGGTGGGAGACGGCGCGTTTATCATGCTGCACTCCGAGTTCGTGACCGCAGTGCAGGAGCATAAAAAAATTGTCGTCTGCGTCTTTGACAACGCCAGCTACGGCTGCATCAACAATCTGCAGAACGGTCAGGGGAACGCCACGCTGTGCACCGAGCTTCGCTACCGCAATCCTGAGACCGGCAGACATGACGGGAAATTTATGTCCGTGGATTTTGCCGGCATCGCCAGGGCCTACGGTGCCCAGGGCTTCCGTGTCACCACCATGGAGGAGCTGGATGCCGCCCTGAAAGCCGCGCAGGAGGTCAAAGATCAGCCGGTGCTGATCGATATCAAGGTGATGCCCAAGAGCATGACCGAGGGCTACGGCTCCTGGTGGCGCGTGGGCAATCCCGAGGTTTCCGAAAAGGAATCCACCCGCAGGGCATGGCAGAACCATCTGGACCATGTGAAAGACGCAAGAAAATATTAAGCGGAAAGAGAAGAGGATGACATAATATGGCGAAGAAACTGAAAATCGGTGTGATCGGGGCCGGCCGTATCGGAAAGCTCCACGCCAACAATCTGGTCAGCCGCGTTCCCGACGCGGAGCTGGCAGCGATATCCGACGTTTACGAACCTGCCGCAAAGGCCCTGGGCGAGCAGCTGGGCGTGGCCTGGTTCACGGATTACAGAAACATTCTGGAGGATCCGGAGATCGACGCGGTGTTTATCTGTTCCTCCACAGACACCCATTCTCCCATCTCCGTGGAAGCGGCGAAGGCGGGCAAGCATATTTTCTGTGAGAAGCCCATCGATCACGATCTGGACAAAATTAAAGTGGTGCTGGATGAGGTGAAAAAGGCCGGCGTAAAGTACCAGGTGGGCTTTAACCGCCGCTTTGACCGCAACTTTAAGCATGTCCGGGATGTGGTTCAGGAGGGCGGTATAGGGGATGTGCACATTGTAAAGGTGACGTCCCGGGATCCGGAGGCTCCGCCCCTGTCTTACGTGAAGGTGTCCGGAGGCATCTTTGTGGATATGACCATTCACGATTTTGACATGGTGCGCTACTTATCCGGCAGCGAGGTCACCGAGGTGAGCGCCGTGGGGGCCTGTCTGGTGAATCCGGAGATCGGCGAGGCGGGGGATGTGGACACCTGCATCATTACCCTGAAATTTGCCAACGGGGCGCTGGGCGTGATCGACAACAGCCGCCAGGCGGTTTACGGTTATGATCAGAGGGTGGAGGTGTTCGGCTCCAAAGGCTGCATCACCGCGGATAATGAAACACCCAACAATACCGTACACTACACCGCGCAGGGCGTGATGAAGGAAAAACCGCTGTGGTTCTTCCTGGAGCGCTACAATGACGCCTTTATCGCGGAGGAGATCGCTTTTGTGGACGCCTG
>CANQUG010000170.1 GCA_947626985.1 uncultured Lachnospiraceae bacterium
CGCACCTCCTCCTTCGTCATGGGAGCCTTTCCCCGGATAAAGCATTCGTCCCTGATTCCGTGAACCGCCGGCAAAGGCGCCGCCTTTTCATTGACAGCGCAGACCACGCTCAGCGCATCCCCCTGATATCCGGTGAGCGCCTCCGCTTTTTTCGCAAAGACCTTCTCCGTCTCATAGGACAGATTTTCTCCCACATGGAGGATGACGTCCCCCATGCCGTAGTACACCAGCTTCTGCGCTAACTTGGACACTCCGTCTCCGGTTCCCAGAATGGCGAAAACCTTTCGGTTCTGCCGGATATGGGAAACCAGATTACACTGTCGTCCATGAGCGCTGACAATCTTCGCGTCGTCCCAGGAAAGTCCGATTCTGGCCATAAAATAGGCCACGGAAGAGATTCCGCACAGGATTTCCGTTCCCTCCCCCAAAAGGTCCAGGAGTTTCCTGGCTCCGCTGTAAAAGCCCACGTCGCCGGAAAGCGCAACGACCACATTCTCATACTCCGGATGCATCCGGATATATTCCGCAATCTTCTCGCTCCGGTATTCATAAAGCACCGCCTGATGAGGCTGACGCACCGCATCCGCCATTCGTTTTGCCCCGATGATAAGGTCCGCACCCTCCACAGCTTTTTGGCCCGCGAGAGTAAGAGTGTCCCTGCTTCCCATTCCAATCCCCAGAAGCGTCACATGGGAGCTTCCCCCGACGCTGCCGCTCCCGATGTTAAAATAATCTGCTAAAAAAGCCATGGTCTCCTTCAGGCTCAGCCCCTCCTCCCTGGAAGGGCGGCCGATGATCACCGGAACCGCTCCGCAGGAAAGGGCAGCGTCGACTTTTTCCTGAAATCCTCCGGCTTTTCCGGAATCCTTGGTCACCAGATACCGGCAGTCATACTGCCGGAGCATAGCCTGATTCAGTTCCAGAGAAAAGGGACCCTGCATCCCTATGAGATGTCTCCCCTCAAATCCGTAAGCCCGGCAGGTCTCCAGCACGGAGGGCAGAGACAGCACCCGGGCAAACAAACGATTCTGATAATCCGGAAGGGCCGTGAAGCTCTGCAGTTCCTTGCTCCCCGTGGTGAGAAGAATATTCCCTTCCGTATGCTTCAGATATTCCACCGCGGCAGAAGTGCTCTCCACATACACTGCTTTTTCCTGACGCCCGCTCTCCTCCCGAAGCACCCGGAGATACCGCATCCCTGTTTCCCCGCAGGCAGCGCGGATATTTTCCGTCACCACCGCGGCGTAAGGATGCGTGGCATCCAGCACCAGCTCCGGCCGTACCTCCAGGAACAGCTGTTTCATCTCATCCACGGTAAGACGGGCAGGGTGTACCCGAAGAGCTTCCGTCTCTGTCAGAGATTTTCCGCCGTACTCTGTGGCGACGCAGGCGTACACCGGTATTCCTTTGCCGGAAAGGAACCTGCATATGGCATATCCTTCCGTCGTCCCGGCAAATACAAGCGCTCTGTACATCATTCCGCCGTCCTCTCTATGACATCCGGTACCCTCTGGGGGTCACCATCTTTCCGCCGATCACCTTCGTCTGGGAATTTCCCACAAAGACGGTGGTAAACATGTCCGCCTTCGCGTCTCTCAGTTCCTTCAGCGTCATGATCTGAGCCGTCTCCCCTTCTCTTCCGATGTTGGTCACCATACCGCAGACCGTTTCGGGAGATTTATACCGCATCATCAGGTCGCAGGCGCGCTGCAGATAGTCATGACGTTTTTTACTGGAGGGATTGTAGAGACAGATGACAAAATCCGCCTGGGACGCGCCCAGCAGCCTGGCCTCAATCTTCTCCCAGGGTGTGAGCAGATCGCTGAGGCTGATCAGACAGAAATCATGAATGAGAGGCGCGCCCAGCACAGCAGCCCCGCCGGTGGCAGCCGTCACGCCCGGAATGATCTCCAGCTCTACATCAGGATAGTTCTCTCCCACTTCATACATCAGACCGGCCATTCCATACACTCCGGCGTCGCCGCTGCAGATCATGGACACCGTATGCCCTTTCTCCGCTTCCTCAAAAGCCAGAACACAGCGGTCCACCTCTTTCCTCATGGGCGTCGTAAGGAATTCCTTGCCGGGAAAATGCTCCCTCACCAGATCCACATACACGGTATATCCGATAATCACGTCGCTCTCGTTCAGCGCCCGGATGACTCTGCCGGTCATCTGATCGTAGTCCCCGGGGCCGATACCCGCCACATATATTTTACTCAAAATGTATCCTCCAATCCTTCAGGGCCAGAGCGGTGGTGATCCCGTTCGCCCCCGTTTTTCTTTTCAGCAGTTTTCCGTGATCCGCAGCCAGAACGGCGCTCCGCTCACAGACGTTGTCCACGCCCGTCACGTTTTTTACAAAATCGGAAGGCGTAAATTCTCCGGGAACCGCCCTCAGCTCCGCCTCCCCCCAGGTGAGGAAGGGAAGCTTCCAGTCCCGGGAAAGCTCCAGCAATCCCGCTTCCTCCTTTTTCAGATCGATGCTCGCCATGCACAGAAGGGCTTCCTGAAAAATCCCCGCCTCATCCAGACAGCGGATGACGGCGTCCCGGATGGCTTTCCCGTCCTTTCCCTTCCGGCAGCCCACTCCAAGAGCTGCCGCGGCTGGAACAATCTGTACCGTAGAATCAAATGGCCGGCAGTTCCGATGTATCGTCACGGCCACACCGCAGCGCAAAGTGCGGTGCGCATCACTGTTCTCTCCGCCATCCGTTTTTTGCAGGCCGCAGCCATCCTGCCCGCACAGAACCAGCCCCGCCGGCAGTTCCCCCTCCCAGGGAAACTCGCTGTAAAAACCCGCAGGCTCCCCGGAAAGAATCGCGGCGGATACCTCCTTCGCCGCTCTCATATGAAAAATACTGCATCCATTCTTCTTTGCGAAAACATCCACCGCGAAACGGCTGTGCAGATCTGTCGCCGTGGTGATCACGGGCTCCGCTCCTATGATCCCCGCCGCTTTTTCCGCCAGCTCATTGGCGCCGCCAAGGTGCCCGGAGAGAAGGGAGATCACAAACCTTCCGCACTCGTCCGCCACCAGCACCGCCGGATCTTTTTTCTTGCTCGCCACACAGGGGGCTATGCTTCTCACCGCGATCCCGCAGGCTCCTATAAAAATAATGCCGTCAGCCTCCTGAAACTGCTTCTCCGTCCAGACAGCGGCACTCTCCTCGATGGAATCCGGCAGATACCTGCTCTTCCCCACCAGAAGAACCTCATGCCCCATCCGGCGCAGTCCTTCCTCCAGCTTTTCCCCGGTCTGCTGCCCGGTGAGGCTGAAGCATATCATCGATATTTTCATCCCTGTTTCCTTATGTTCACTCGGTTCCTTTGCGAAATTCCGTGGTAAAGCCGGGATCATACAGTCTGGAGCGCTGATAATGAGCCGTCTTCACCGCGTCGCCGATGATCATCAGCGCCGTTTTCGTAATATGGTTGTCCCTGGCAGTCTGCGCAAGGGTTCCCACCGTGCAGATAAACGTTTTCTCATCCGGCCAGGTAGCCTTGTACACGATGGCCGCCGGAGTGTCCTCCCTGTAACCGCCCTCGATCAGCCTCCTGCTCAGCTCCTCCAGCATTCCCGTGCTGAGGAAAACCACCATGGTAGCCTGATGAGCCGCAAAGGACTGAATGCTCTCTTTGGCCGGCACAGGCGTCCGTCCTTCCATTCTGGTGATGATCACGCTCTGGGAAATATCCGGAAGCGTATATTCCAGATTCAGGGCGCTGGCCGCTCCGCAGAAGGCGCTCACGCCCGGACAGTAATCATAGGGGATTCCCTTCTCATCCAGAATATCCATCTGCTCCCGGATAGCCCCGTAAATACAGGGATCTCCCGTGTGAAGCCGTACAATATCCAGTCCCTTTTCATATCCGCTCTCCATCACGGAGATCACTTCCTCCAGGGTCATTTTCGCACTGTTATGGATCGTGCACACATCCTTCGTATATTCCAGCAGCTGGGGATTCACCAGAGAACCCGCGTAAATGATAATATCCGCTTCCTCCAGATACTTCTTTCCCCTCACTGTAATCAGGTCCGCAGCGCCGGAACCTGCTCCTACAAAATGTACCATACGTAACTTTACTCCTTTTCTGCCTGTTCTCACAAACATCCCTCTCAGGATAACCGGCGAATCAGCTCCTCCGCATCCTTCGTCTGACCCAGATAACCCTGTACATTGGAAAAGATCACCGCTCCCAGCAAAATCTGTTCATAGGAACGATGATTCAGATAAAACTGAATCCTCTCTGTAATTTCCTTCATGGTCCGCTGAAGCATTCCCCGGCCCGCCAGCACCTCCAGCGCCTCATCCGTCGTGCTGCATTCCAGAATTTCCCTGGCGCAGTCCAGATCCGCCCCTGCCCGCACGGCGTTGGCGCAGAGAATTTCCATTCTGCCGTCGGCCCAGTGGGAATGAGTATTCATGATCCCTGCGGCCACTTTTACAAATTTGCCGATGTGGGATACGAACAGAATGCCCTTCACCCCCATGTCTACCGCCATGTCGATGGTTTCTCCCACATAATTGCTGCACTTTATATTTTTTTCAAAGGGCAGAGACATATGCTCCCGCA
>CANQUG010000171.1 GCA_947626985.1 uncultured Lachnospiraceae bacterium
GTGATATCCCAGAATGCCCGGAAGGGGCCGGCTCCCAGATCCCTGGCCGCTTCCTCCAGAGCCGGGTCCATCCCCACAAGGCGGGCTTTCACTTCCATGAGAATGTACGGGATACAGAACACCGTGTGTCCCAGAAGCAGGGTCAGCATTCCGAAAGGCAGATTCAGAAGATAAAAAAACGCCATCAGAACCATACCCAGAATAATTTCCGGGATCATCAGCGGCAGAATGGAGATATACTCCAGAATCCCCTTCGTCTTCCAGTGGATCCTGGAAAGCCCCACAGCCCCCAGCGTTCCGATCACCGCCGAGAGGGCGCAGCTGAGCACGCCCAGGATCAGGCTGTTTCTCAGAGCCTCCAGCATGGCGTCATTCTGAAAAAGCTTTTCGTACCACTGGAGGGAAAAGCCGGTAAACCTCACCGGAAGCTTGGATTCATTGAAGGAAAAAATCACCACCAGGGCAATGGGAAGGTACATGAGAAAAAATACGATCCCCAGATAAATCCCCGAAAGTCTGAATTTCTTTTTCATCCGATTCCCTCCAGTTCCCTGGCATTTGTTATTTTGCGGTAGAAGGCGATCATCACAGTGGTCACCGCCATCATGATCACCGCCAGAGCCGCGGCGAAGGGCCAGTCGCTTCCCTTGGTCATCTGCTCCTGAATAATGCTGCCCACCAGCACGATCTTATTTCCTCCCAGGATATCCGCGATAAAGAACAGGCCCATGGAGGGAATAAAGGTGAGGATGATTCCCGACAGAAGTCCCGGCAGGGTCAGCTTGAAGGTCACCGTCCAGAAAGCCTGGAACCGGGACGCCCCCAGATCTCTGGCGGCCTCCACCAGGGACCAGTCCATCTTCTCCGCACTGGAGTACACGGACAGAATCATAAAGGGAAGGAGCACATACACCATTCCCACCACCACAGCCGGGTAGCTGTAGAGGATTTTCATGGGCTTTCGGATGATCCCCAGCGCCTTCAGCACATTGTTCAGCAGTCCCTTGTTCTGGAGGATAATGATCCACCCGTAAAGGCGGATGAGCGAATTCACCCAGAAGGGAAGCATCAGAAACAGCATGGCTTTCTTTTTTCTGCCCTCCGGAAGACGCGCCATAAAATATCCGAAGGGATATCCCATCAGACAGATGAACACCGTACTGGTGAGCGCCAGCTGCAGGGATTCCACAAAAGTCTGCAGATACACCGGATCCGTGATCCGGGCATAGTTTCTTAAAGTAAAGATCCAGTCTACTCCGTGGCCCTCCCTGGCCGTGGCGAAGCTGAGAGCCACCATGTACACCAGCGGGCCGGCCACAAACACAATGGTAAAAATATACAGCGGAAGAATCATCCATACCGCTCCGGAATGACGTTTACGCATGGCCATTTCCTCCGTTCCCGTAATCCCCTTCCGCTGCCGGCATACCTTCTCCCGCGGAGGATCCGGCAGTTTTCTCCGGAGTCTGACCGCGGTCCACCAGAACCGCATCCTCCGGCGCAAACCGGAAGCGCACCTTTTCCCCCGGCTGCACATCCGCGTCGATCCCATAGCGGCTGGCCACGATCTCCTTGCCGTCGGAAAGCTTAATGGACACTCTCAGCTGCCCTGCGGCAAAGCTTTTTTCCAGCACTGTCCCTTCCAGTCCTTCATGCCCGTTCTGTTCCAGATGAATGTGCTCGCTGCGGACGGCGAGGAGCACCTCCTCCCCTGCCTTTACCGGATCCGTCCCGGTTTCCGCCAGGGCGTCCCCGCAGCAGAGGGATACCAGAGCGCGGCTTCCCCGAAGCTCCTTCACTCTTCCCTGAAGGATATTGGCGTTCCCCACAAATGTGGCCACATAGCTGGTGAGGGGATGATTGTAGATTTCGTTGGGCGTTCCCACCTGTTCGAAGATTCCATGGTTCATGACGGCGATACGGTCCGACATGTTGATGGCCTCCTCCTGATCATGGGTAATATATACAAATGTAATTCCCAGCTTCTTCTGAAGCCGCTTCAGTTCGATCTGCATGGCGCGGCGAAGCTGCAGATCCAGAGCCCCCAGAGGCTCATCCAGAAGAAGGACCCTGGGGTTGTTGATGAGAGAGCGGGCGATGGCCACTCTCTGCCGCTGTCCTCCCGACAGCTCGGAGGGCTTCCGCTTCCCGTAACCGGGAAGCTGCACCAGTTCCAGCATCTCCTCCACACGTCTTCTGATCTCCGGTTTCGGCACCTTTTTCAGACGGAGGCCGTATCCAATATTATCTGCCACGTTCATATGAGGAAAAAGAGCATAATTCTGAAACACGGTATTTACGTCCCGGGCTTCCGGCGCAAGGGCCGTCACATCTTTGCCCTCCAGAAACACCTGACCGCTCTCGGGAGTCTCCAGACCGGCAATAATACGAAGGGTAGTTGTTTTTCCACATCCGGACGCTCCCAGAAGAGTGATAAACTCTCCCCTTCCAACGGCGAGGCTGATTCCCCGGAGAACCTCCTCGCCCTCCGTAAAGCTTTTCCTGATATTGCGCAGTTCCAAACAAATATCCGACATTTTTTCTCCTGTTCCACATGAAAGATTCATGAGTTTTTCTCTGATTGATCTGGGATCAGTTATGTTCCCGTATATAAGCAGTATAGCTTTCCCTGTCAAAGATCGGGCGGAATTCCTGCACGATCCGCTCTCCCTCTTTTCCTCCGTCCTTCAGCAGTTTGTAAGCGGTGAGGGCGAGCAGCTTCGCCGGAAGAATATAGGCGGTTTCCGGGTCTGTAATGGAAAAATCGGCGCCGTGAAGCTTTCCGGAAAATCCGCCGAAGGTAAAGTTCACCACGGGATACAGATGGGTCAGATCTCCCACGTCCGTACTGGCGTTATTAAAGTCGTGGACGTCCACTGTCCGGTAAGAAACTCCCAGTTCCCGGGCAGCCTCCACCAGGACCTCATCCGCCTCCCTGTAACGGACAGGCATATAGCCCTGAAGATTCTCCCGCTCAATGGTTCCGCCGAAGGCATAGGCAGCGGCGTCGTAGGCCCGGTCGATCTTTTCCCGTCCCGCCTGAATGGCCTCCAGGGATACGGCCCGGACCTTGGTTTCCACCACCGCTTCCTCTGGGACGCTGTTTAAAACCTCCCCGCCTTTGCGGATCACATTGTGAAGGCGGACGTGGTCCTCCTCCCGGAAGGTCTCCCGCATCAGGCCCATCATCTGTATGGCGCTTGTGACAATACTCACGGCGTTCACTCCGTTCCAGGGCTCAATGGCGGCGTGGGCGGCCTTTCCCCGCACGGTGACGCGCTCCGCGGTAAATCCGTTGCAGGCAGGATTTCCAAGGTAAAAATCCTCCTCCACCGGCACCATATGTACATGGGTAGTCATCATAATATCCGTGTCGTCAAAGGCTCCCCGACGGATCAGCTCACTCTTTCCTGCCGCGAATTCAATTCCCTCCTGTTTCAGCCGGCGGCGCTTCTCCGCGTCCACATACTCCTCCGCGGGCACCGCAAAAAGAGAGATGCTTCCGCCCAGCGCCTCCTGCACTTCTCTGTCTGAAAAAGCGATGGCCGCGCCGGCCATGGCCGCCATCTGAGCGTGATGTCCGCAGGCGTGGGCCGTTCCGTTGTGAGGATCCGCCAGAGGATGATTCTTACAGCCGATGGCGTCCATCTCTCCGATCACCGTCACTCTGATCCCGGAATTTCCGGAAGGCTCTCTCTGCTCCTCTCCTTTCAGACGCCCGTTTCCGGCCGTAAAGTCGCCCCGAACCCCGGTCCCGGCCAGCCCCGTCTGTACCTCATATCCCAGGGATCTCAGGAATTCGGCGGTCTTTTCTGCTGTACGCCTTTCCTCGAAGCCGGGCTCCGGGTGTTCCTGTATATCTCCGGCAAAGGCCAGAATCCTGTCTCTGTTTTTATCGATGAGCTCCAGGATTTTTTTCTCTCTGTCATCCATTGCTTATGATTCATTTCCCTTCTTTACTGATCTGATGCTCCGCCGGTCAAAAGGTCCCGCATTTCCTGCCTCCCTGATCCCGGTCATATCCTCCGGGAAGCCTTCTGATTCCGGCATTATCTGATATATCATAGCACAAAACATCTGCTTTGAAAATACTTTCGCATTCCATTCCCGACAGAATTTATCTGCATTCCCCCGGAGATTTAAAACAATACGCTGAAGTTCAAAAAAACAAAAATACAAAGCCCGCCGATGTTTGCTCCACCGGCGGGTTCTCCTTTTATGATGATTCTGTTTTTTCTGAATGCTGTGATGTTACTTTTTTACCAGATATTTTTTCGTCATGAGCAGGTAAATGACAACGCATATGGCCATCACGGTGAATGAGCCCCACATCACGCTGCGGGGCAGCGGTCCTCCGTCCATGCTGAAGCCCGCGAGAATGATGGCTGCTCCTTCGAGCACGAGGGGAAAGCCGGATGGTTTAATAAAGCTCTTGATGGACTCTGCGGTGTATCTCTTGGACATATTGGAGTAATTCGTTATTTTCCCGGTAAAAATCTGCATGAGTCCCTCAATGATAAAGATTCCGCCTAAAATCAGTTCAAAAAATACTGA
>CANQUG010000172.1 GCA_947626985.1 uncultured Lachnospiraceae bacterium
AAAGAAAGGCGGATGAATATGAAAATCGTAGAAGCGGCGGAAGCAAGAGAGAGACTGGACACAGTCACCTGTATCCAATTAATGAGAGAGGCCTTTATGGCTCTGGAGGACGGCAGGGCCATGCAGCCCATGCGCTCGATCAACCCCATACCCCATGGAAATTCCTTCGGCTTTATGCCTGCGTATCTGGGAGACAATGATTATTTCGGAGCGAAGGTCATTACTGCTTTCCATGGAAATCTGGGTACGGAATACCCGTCCCACATGGGCTATGTGATGATGTTTGAGTCGGTTCACGGGAGCTTCGTGGGCATGGCGGACTGCTCGGTGATCACGGAGATCCGTACCGGAGCAGTGTCCGGAGTGGCTACGGACCTTCTGGCCAGGAAGGACGCGGAAAAACTGGCGATCATCGGCGCGGGGGCCCAGGGCAGGAGTCATCTCGCCGCCATGCTGGCCGTACGTCCCGGCATTTCTGAGGTAAAGGTGTATGATATCCGCAGGGAAGCTGCGGAAAAATACGCCGGAGAAATGAAGGAGAAATACGGAGTGGCCGTTCTGGTGTGCGGCAGTGTGGAGGAAGCGGTGAAGGACGCGGATATTATCTGTACCGTTACTCCCAGCAGGGAAGCCTACCTGAAAAAGGAATGGATCAAAAAAGGCGCGCACATCAATGCGGTGGGAACCTTCACCCCCACTACCAGGGAAGTGACTTCCGAGCTGGTGGCCGCTTCCAGGCTCTACGCGGACCAGGTGGAGGCCATGAAGAAGGAAGCGGGAGAGTATCTGATTCCATTGTCGGAGGGACTGATTACAGAGGATCATATCGTAGGCAGCATCGGGGAGGTGCTTCTGGGCAGGGCTCCCGGAAGGCAGAACGATGAGGAGATCACTCTGTTTGACGCTCTGGGGCTGGCTGTGGAGGACGTGATCTGCGGACGGTATCTGGTGTGCGGAAGGTAGGGAAGATTCCGGCAGGATTCCCGTGTATTATGATCGTTCTGTGATTTTGACCGGAATCCGGATTCCTCTAAAACAGTTTTTTCGATGATAAAACGAGGGCTGTCGATCTGACAGTCCTCGTTTGCTATTATAAGAGAGTACATTTCCCGCCCCTTGGGGCGTACAAACAAATACCGAGCGTAGCGAGGTTGGGGCGAATACCCCGCTCCTGCTCTGCAGGAGGCAAACGCCCTTGTGGCGTTTGAGTGCTTGCATCGGGGACGTTTATTGGTGGTTCTGCAGTATGCCGGACAGCTGATTATCCGGGAAAACATGCAGCGGCCGGCGGTATGGGTTGCGCTTTGCTGTTCCTCTTTTTCCGGTTCTTTCGGGAAAGCATGCGGCGGCGTATGGGTTATGCTTTGCTGCTCCTCTTTTTCCGGGGAAACCGTTCAGCGGTCGGCGGTATAGGGCGGGTCTGCGGGATAGCCTCCTGCCGCCTTCTGCATGCCCCGCTGCAGAGCGTCCTTGGAATTTTTCCAGTCCGCGTCTTTATAACGATAGTCGAATTTGTCGCAGAACCAGTCCAGATCTTCATAAAGCCGCTCCATATTCTGTTTCATGAGAGGCAGGAGCTGGCCGAAAAATTCCTGTTTTTCCTTGTCGGAGAGCACGCAGTCCGCTTCCTCCGCCAGCTGTCCGAAGTGGGGAATGCAGAAGCCTTTGCCCTTTAAAAACAATTCCTTCAGCTCCGGATCCTTCCGGTACATTTCAAAAAAAGTATCGAGGTATCGCTGATAGGTCTTTTCGTAAAAATCGCAGATGTAGCAGCGGTCTTTTTTGGCCAGGGCCCACGCTCCGATGGAGGTGCGGCTGTCGCCCGCGGGATTTTTGGATTTTTTGAAACGGCTCATCAGGGAAGTGCGGGAGGGCGCGAACATTTTGATCTGCTCGTCCAGCTCCTGGTTCAGCTTTTTAAAATGGGTTTTCAGGATCAGACCGGTACCCAGGCGGTTGCCGTACTCATACATTTTTTTGTAATGGGTGCGGCAGAAGCCGGCCGCGTCGGTCTCCGCCCGCACGTCGTCTTCCATATACGAGGCTCCGGACCCCAGGACGAAATCCATGGTATGCTCTTCCAGACTGCGTTCTACGAAACAGAAAGGGCATTCGTCGCCGGCCCGGAACGCATCCATAAGAGGGATTGTGTAAAGCTGTTCTTTCATCGGTGAAACCTCCTCTTCAACGTAATAAACAGAATCTTCATTGCTCCTATTATACCATAGTTCACAGAGTTTGGGCCAAAGAAATCCTGTGGGGAAAACGTTCCGTAAATTTTTTGGGGGAATGTTCCGCTGTTTTTCTGACTGTAAGATACTTCCGTATAAGAGGCGGCGGGAGGAGGGCAAAAGACGGACAAATAATGGCAGCCGACCCGTCGGCTGACGTGTCGGCTGCCATTATTTGCCTCAGTTTTGTAAAGAAGTTCCCGGCTGCCGTTTTGCCGGTGAAACTGTTTTACTATCCGCTTTTTTCGGATGCTGTCTGGATGCAGAGAATATTATGAATAAATGAAATCCCGTGTCAGGATCGCATTCGCGTAAAAGAAACGGCCGGCTGTCAGAACTGCGGCAGCGCGGACAGCAGTGTATGGATAAAGGATTTTTTCTTTCTCACCGGCTTCATGTTGAGCATTCCTGAACGGAAAGGCTCGCAGTACTCGTATCTCTCACTCTTCATCCATGCGGGTGTGGCTTCTTTCATGTAATACTTATAGTAATTTACCTCAGACATTGACATATCGATCCCCTCCTGTTATTTTATTTTTATAAATCCTTTTTTGTATTCTGTAACTATATCATACCATTTCGCAGCGGAATTTCCAGATACTGACGTCCTAAAATTGAGGAGACGTCTTTGTGCCAGGAGCACAAATGCGTCTGCCGTCGGAGTCTGCCTGTGGAACTGTGTCTGAAAGGAGGAATTATGGCATTTACAATAGAAGACATGCTGACTGTGTCCAGAGAGAAATACGGTATGGAACAGATCGCCGGTAGCGGCGGGTGGTCCAATTCCATCAGCTGGATCCTCCTCATTGAGGACAGCATGATTCTGAAGGATTTTAAGGGAAGGGATCTTGCGGTGACCACAGGGCTTGGCTTTGATTCGGAGGAAAGGCTTCTGGAGCTGGTGGAAAAGCTGGCGGATCTCCACGCTTCCGGACTGGTGGTGAATATCGGTCCCCATATTCAGAAGGTTCCGGATTCTGTGCGGCGGTACTGTGATGAGAACAGTCTTCCTCTTCTGACGGTGCCCTGGGATACGATTCTGTATGATATGATCAAGGATCTCAGTATCCGGGTCTTTCTTCAGAGCGCGGCGGACGAGCAGATTTCCAATGCGCTGATTCATGCCATAGAGGAACCGGGAGCCATGGGAATGTATGAGAAGGATCTTCTGCCCTACTTTGATGTGGACGGGACATTCCAGATTGTGCTCATTTCCACCGGAGATCTGGACGTGATGGATACCGTGGAGCGGAGGCGGATCAGCTACCGCATGCAGATCTACATGGCAAACATCACGCACAACGCGCACTTTTTCTATTATGATTCCTGCTTTGTGCTGGTGGTGAATGCGCTGACTCAGGAGCAGCTGAGGGGGATCATCGACGGGTTTGTCCGCAAGATCAGTCAGAAAATGCCGGACAGCCGCGTGGCTGTAGGCGTGGGCAGCATGGTGATGGATGTGTCCAATCTGCAGAGGGCCTACCAGCGCGCCCGGGCCGCGGTGGATCTGGCGCTTCGGACAGGCAGCAGGATTCTGTGGTTTGACGAGATGGGGATTTATCGTCTGTTCAGCCTGGTGAAGGACGGTCAGCTTCTTCAGGAGATGGGAGAGGAGACGCTGCGTCCTCTGCTGGATTATGACAGACAGCACGGGACTGTCTGCGTGGAAACCCTTCACAGATATCTGGAGAACGACGGCAGTATCCAGAGCGTGGCGCAGGCGATGTTTGCCCACAGGAATACGGTCATTTACCGTATGAATAACATAAAAAAACTGCTGGGGAGCAATCTGGATACCTCGGAGGAGCGATTGAAATATCTGATCGCATGCATGATCCTGAAAATGCAGAAGCCGTAAACGGTTCTCAGCCTGGAGACCAGCCCGGTTTCCGGGCGGGTTTTCCGATGGTTTTCGGCCTCCGGGCGGGTTTTCCGATAGCTTTCCGGCGGTTTTCCACCCGGCCTCCAGCCCGGGAAAAAATGTAAAAAAAAGTGTTGACAACCGGAAATAAAAATTATATAATGGCAAAGCAGGTTGAGAGCAGAGCCTTTCTAAGGAAGCCTGGAACTGCAGTGATGTGGGGTCTTAGCTCAGCTGGGAGAGCATCTGCCTTACAAGCAGAGGGTCATAGGTTCGAGCCCTATAGGCCCCATACATTCTTAATTAAATATGGCGAGATAGCTCAGCTGGCTAGAGCACACGGTTCATACCCGTGGTGTCGAGGGTTCAAGTCCCCCTCTCGCTACTT
>CANQUG010000173.1 GCA_947626985.1 uncultured Lachnospiraceae bacterium
ATAAAGATATACAAAATTTGTATGGCAGGAATTTTCGAAAATTTCCCGTGTTACTTGTCAATACCTGACGGTATGTGGGTTTGGCTTATATACTTATATACGATTTGACGGAAGCATTCTTAAACCGGGCTGAGCTGCAATTCGACAGGACTTTTCTTAAATTTCTTAAATTGGCTTATATGCAATTTGACGGGATTTTTCTTAAACTTGACAAAAAAACGCAGCTACGCTATAATCATACGAGTCATGTGATATGGAAGTTCAGAGTATCCATGCAAATATTTCTGACCACCCTGAAGCTTCAGAGGGTTTAGGCCATACGGACAGCCGGGTCAACTGCCGACGGGCAACTTCGGGTTGCCATATTGATTGAGTTAAAAGCTCAATTTTATAAGTTGGTTACTTTATAACCACGCGCCAAAGCGCACATCAACTTGTAAAATGGTCAATAAGAGTGGTAAAGTAGTATTTGCTGATAGCTCTGGATGAGTATTTGTCTGCTTGCAGTGTATTTTGCTGTCTGAATGAGGGTGAGGATTACCCCTGAGGCGGGACGGCGAGATACATTCGGGACAGAATTTTACAGGCGGTGTGCGAATGCACACCGCTTTTTTCGTATGACGGGCATGCCCGTCAGTCTGTGGTGAAAGTCCACAAGGGGCGTAGTTGCGGAGGGAACGGCAGTTGAAAACGGCAGTTGGAGCCGTCAGTTTGGGAAAGATAGTTGGAAAAGCAGCTGGAAACATCAGCTTGGGAACGGCAGTTGGAAAAAGCAGCCAGGAACCGTCAGTTTGAGAAAGACAGCAGGAAAAAGCAGTTTGGAACCGTCAGTTGAAAAAAACAGTTGAACAGGCCGGCTGGAAAAACGGTTGGATAACGGGGTTCCGGAAATCATGGATACCACACAGAAACAGGAGAAGGAGAGGACGCCATGGGTGAAAAATTAAAACTCTATGGATTTAACAATCTCACAAAGGCTTTGAGCTTTAATATTTATGATGTATGTTATGCAAAGACCGCAAGGGAGCAGAAGGATTATGTGGCATATATCGATGAACAGTATAATTCCCAGCGTCTGACCAATATTCTTACAAATCTTACGGACATGATCGGGGCGAAGGTGCTGAATATTTCCAGTCAGGATTACGATCCTCAGGGAGCCTCCGTCACCGTGCTGATTGCGGATGAATCCATGGTGCCCGTGGGAAATACGCACCTGGCCCATCTGGACAAGAGCCATGTGACGGTCCACACCTATCCGGAGTATCATCCGGAGACTTATCTGGCTACCTTCCGGGTGGATATCGATGTGGCAACCTGCGGGGAGATCACGCCTCTCTCCACGCTGGATTATCTCATCGGGTCCTTTGACTCGGATATCATCACCATGGATTACCGGGTGAGGGGCTTTACCAGGGATGTGTACGGGAAGAAGCTGTTTCTGGACAGGGAGATCCGGTCCATTCAGGATTTTATCAACGAAAATACCCTCCGGGTGTATGACGCGGTGGATATCAATGTATACAGCGCGAATCTGTTCCACACCAGAATGATGGTGAAGGATATCGATCTGCAGAATTACCTGTTTAATACGGACGTATATGAACTGCAGCCCCAGGTGAGACTGGAGATCATGAACAACCTCCGCAGGGAAATGATTGAGATTTTCAGCGGGAGAAACATATATAACTGAATGCGTATAAACTGAATGCATACAGGATCTGCCGCCGATATTTTCAGAAAACTTCTGCCTGATTATCCGGCAGAAGGATTGGATATTTTTGACGGCGGATTATAGATTGGAGATAGAAAGCGGGGACGGGGATATGCTGTCACAGGAGCGGGCGCCTATCTATGAGGCGCTTATGGAATTTGAAAAAAGAAGAGTGGTTCCTTTTGATGTTCCGGGACATAAGAGAGGCAGGGGAAACCCGGAGCTGGCGCGCCTTCTCGGGGAAAGGTGCGTGCGCATGGATGTGAATTCCATGAAGCCTCTGGACAATCTCTGCCATCCGGTCTCCGTGATCCGGGAGGCGGAGGAGCTGGCCGCGGAAGCCTTTGGGGCGGCACACGCTTTTTTGATGGTGGGAGGCACTACCTCGGCGGTACAGGCCATGATACTTTCCGCGGCAAAAAGAGGAGAGAAGATCATCCTCCCGCGGAATGTCCACAGAAGCGTGATGGGAGCCATGGTACTCTGCGGAGCGGTTCCGGTGTATGTGAATCCGGACTGCGATGAGGAGCTGGGAATTCCCCTGGGCATGCGCGTGGAGGATGTAAGGAGAACCCTGGAAATGTACCCGGATGCAAAAGCGGTTCTGGTAAATAATCCGACTTACTATGGCATCTGTTCGGATATCCGGGAGATAGTGCGTCTTTGTCATGAGCACGGGATGCTCTGCCTGGCGGATGAGGCCCACGGGACGCACTTTTATTTTCACAGGGAACTTCCGGTTTCGGCTATGGAAGCCGGGGCGGATCTGGCGGCCGTTTCCATGCATAAATCGGGAGGAAGTCTGACTCAGAGTTCGCTGCTTCTGGCGGGACCCGGCGTCAGCGAGGGGTATGTGCGCCAGATGATCAATCTCACCCAGACCACCAGCGGCTCTTATCTTCTGCTGTCCAGTCTGGATATTTCCCGGAGGAACTTGGCTCTTCGGGGAGAGGAGGCTTTCGGGCAGGTGATCGCTCTGGCCCGGTATGCCAGGGAGGAAATCAACGGCATCGGCGGATACCGCGCCTTTGCCCGGGAACTGATTAATGGCAGCAGTGTTTTTGATTTTGACGAGACCAAGCTGTCGGTGAACACTCTGGAGCTTGGTCTGGCAGGAATAGAGGTGTACGACCTGCTGAGAGACGAGTATGAAATTCAGATTGAGTTCGGCGATCTGGGGAATATTCTGGCTTATCTTTCCATCGGGGACAGAGCCCAGGATCTGGAGCGTCTGGTGGGGGCGCTCTCGGAGATCCGGAGGGAGTACAGCCGGCCGGATAAGGCCGGTCTGATGCGGCAGGAATATATGGAGCCTCTGGTGGAGGTATCGCCCCAGGACGCTTTTTACGCGGAGAAGGAAATGCTTCCCATTCATGGAACGGAAGGGAAAATATGCAGTGAATTTGTGATGTGCTATCCGCCGGGGATTCCCATTCTGGCTCCGGGAGAAAGAATCACGGGGGAGATTCTGGAGTATATCCGCTATGCCAAAGAAAAGGGATGCAGCATGACCGGCACGGAGGATCCGGAGATCCGGATGCTGAATGTTCTGAAGTAAAACAAGGATTTCCGGCAGTCTGCGGAATCTGGCGTATCGCTGCCGCCGCGGGCCATAAGTTCTGAAATGAAAAAGATTTTCAGCAGCCCACAGGATTTGCTGTATCGCTGCTGCAGACTGTAAGTTCTGAAATAAACAAAATTCTGAGTAGAAGAAAGTTTTCTGCAGGAGGTGTCAGGTTGGAATACTGGTTTTCAGAGGCGCATACGCCGGATGTAAAGCTGTCCATACGGGTGGACAGGCAGCTTTACAGCGGGAAAAGTGAATTTCAGAGGATCGATGCATTTGAGTCTCCGGAATTCGGCAGGTTTCTGGTTCTGGACGGATATATGATGCTCACGGAAAAGGATGAATTTATTTACCATGAGATGATCGTTCACGTGCCCATGGCGGTTCACCCCGATGTGAAAAGGGTGCTTGTGATCGGCGCGGGGGACGGAGGAGTGATCCGGGAGCTTTGCCGGTATCCGGAGATTCAGCAGATCGATATGGTGGAGATTGATTCTCTGGTGGTGGAGGTCTGCAGGAAATATCTTCAGAAAACCGCCTGTAAGCTGGATGACCCCAGACTTTCCATTTATTATGAGGACGGATTGAAATTTGTGCGTTCCAAAAAGGACGCCTACGATCTGATCATTGTGGATTCCACGGATCCCTTCGGACCGGGGGAGGGACTTTTTACCAAGGAGTTTTACGGAAATTGCTGCAAGGCCCTGAAAGAGGACGGCATTCTGGTGAATCAGCACGAAAGTCCCTTTTATGACGCAGATGCTCTGGCCTGCCAGAGGGCCCACCGGAATATTGTGCGGTCCTTTCCCATCAGCAAAGTATATCAGGCGCATATTCCCACCTATCCTTCAGGACACTGGCTGTTCGGATTTGCGTCCAAAAAGTACCATCCGCTGAGAAATCTGGACGAAGAGCGCTGGAATGAGAGAGGGATTCAGACAAAATACTACACCACCACCCTGCATAAAGGGGCATTCTATATTCCGGCATACGTGGAGGAGCTTTTAAAAGATGTTGAAAAATAATATGGAAACGTTTCTGTCCTGTGATAAGGAACCGGAGGAGGCGCGCATCGTACTGTTCGGCGCCCCCTTTGACTGTACCACGTCCTACCGGCCGGGGACCCGGTTCGGGAGCGGGGCCATTCGGAGAGAATCCTTTGGGAT
>CANQUG010000174.1 GCA_947626985.1 uncultured Lachnospiraceae bacterium
GCTTTGGCAGTGTCTGCCTTCAGCACTTCCAGATCTGCAGCCATGGCTTCCGACAGTGCGGTAAGCTTTTTCAGAAGCGCAGATTCGTTGGATACGGAGATGTCCGGAACCACAGACTTCTTCAGAGAAGCGGTGCGGGCGATCTGTTCCATATAGGTGCCTACGCTGGGCAGCAGATCCTTCTGAATGATCTCCGCCATGGTATTGGACTCGATATGAAGAGTCTTCACGTAGTTCTCCAGTTTGATCTCATACCGGGAATCCAGCTCCTTATCCGTGTAGATCTTATGACTGGTAAGGAGAGCTCTGTTTTTGTCGCTGATAAAATGCTCCAGAGCGTCCGGTGTGGATTTCAGGTTGTAAAGACCGCGTTTTTCTGCTTCCTGTACCCACTCGTCGGTGTAGCCGTTGCCGTTGAAGATCACGCGCTTATGAGCGATCACGGTCTTTTTCACCAGAGCGTGGATGGCGGACTGCATTTCCTCTGCGGGAACGTCCTTCAGCTCTTCCGCGAACTGACGGAGAGACTCCGCCACGGCGGTATTCAGAATGATGTTGGGGTTTGCCACGGAGGCTGCTGACCCAAGCATACGGAATTCAAATTTATTTCCGGTGAAGGCGAAGGGTGAAGTACGGTTTCTGTCGGTATTATCCTTGATAAAGTGGGGAAGCACTTTGGCTCCGATGTCCATCTGCACGTCGCCGTGGCTGTTAAAGAACCTGTCGTTCTCAATCGCTTCCAGAACCTCGGTGAGTTCGTCGCCAAGGAAGATGGAAACAATGGCGGGCGGAGCCTCATTGGCTCCCAGACGATGATCGTTGCCTGCGCTGGCTACGGAAATACGGAGAAGATCCGCATAATCATCCACGGCCTTGATCACTGCCACCAGGAACACCAGGAACTGTGTGTTCTCAGCGGGTGTTTTGCCGGGATCCAGAAGATTGATGCCCGTATCCGTGCTGATGGACCAGTTGTTGTGCTTGCCGCTGCCGTTGATGCCCTCGAAGGGTTTTTCGTGAAGGAGGCACATCATGCCGTGCTTCTCGGCCACCTTCTTCATGATCTCCATGGTGAGCTGATTGTGGTCAACGGCCACGTTGGTGGTGTCAAACACAGGCGCCAGCTCATGCTGAGCGGGAGCCACCTCGTTGTGTTTGGTCTTGGCGGGAATGCCCAGCTTCCAGAGCTCTTCGTCCAAATCATGCATGTAAGCGGATACCTTGGGCTTGAGGGTTCCGAAATAGTGGTCCTCCATCTCCTGCCCCTTGGGAGCCGGCGCTCCGATCAGGGTGCGGCCGCAGAATACCAGGTCCTTTCTCTGATTATAGAGGTTTTTGTCTACCAGGAAGTACTCCTGCTCCGGACCGACGGTGGTGGTGACATTGCGCACCTCGGTGTTGCCGATGATGTGGAGAACCTTCACCGCTTCCTTGTTCAGGGTGTCCATGGAACGCAGCAGCGGGGTCTTTTTGTCCAGAGCCTCTCCGCTGTAGGAGCAGAAGGCTGTGGGAATGTATAAGGTACGGTCCTTGATAAAGGCCGGTGAGGTGGGATCCCATGCGGTGTATCCTCTGGCTTCAAAGGTAGCGCGCAGACCGCCGGACGGAAAACTGGAGGCGTCCGGTTCGCCCTTTACCAGTTCCTTGCCGGAGAATTCCATAATGATCTGACCGTCTCCCGTGGGAGAGATGAAGCTGTCGTGCTTCTCTGCGGTGAAGTTGGTCATGGGCTGGAACCAGTGGGTGTAATGGGTCGCTCCGTTTTCAATGGCCCACTCTTTCATGGCAACAGCTACGGAATTGGCAACGTCCAGTTCCAGATGAGTGTTGTTCTGGATAGTCTTTCTCAGGGCCTTGTACATGTCTTTAGGAAGTTTCGTACGCATGATCTTGTCGTTGAATACAAGACTGCCGTACAATTCAGGAATATTTGGTGCCATAAAGGTACGCTCCTTTCAGATTGAGATACATTTTCGCGAGATCCTTTCCCTGTCTGAATACATATGGCGTATTTTGCCGGGAAATGCTTTTCCCGGGAGTATGGCTATACGTTTTCGGGAAAATAGAAAAAGCGCCCTGGAGTTCTGCACTCCAAAGCGCCTTTGCTTTACGTGCACCAGTATACTCCAAATTCGCATCTTGTCAAGAACTTTTTTAAAATTTTTTTCAAAAAAATTTTGGGGGCCGGTCTTGACAATTCGGTCTCTTCCATTATAATTTCAGAATGAGCAAAGGCGCTTGGGACAGGGTGAGACCCCGCGGTTTTCAGGGATTTTGGGGGACTCCGGGCAGGTCCGCGCGTCTTTTTTTATTGCGTCATGTTCCCGGCGGCAAAGGACCGCAGGGAGAGAAATACGAGTCAGATAAAACATGGATGATTGATGCGGAGGAAATCGATTATGGCGGAAATCAGGGAAGCCTGCGGAGTTTTCGGAATCTATGATCTGGACGGCAATAATGTGGTACCGTCCATTTATTATGGGCTCACCTCGCTGCAGCACCGGGGACAGGAGGCCTGCGGGCTGGCTGTGTCGGATACGGCGGGAGAGCGGGGAAACGTAAAATTTGTAAAAAATCTGGGACTGGTGAGCGAAGTCCTCCGGGAGGATACCATACGGAGCATGGAGGGGGACATCGGCATCGGACATGTGCGGTATTCCACCACCGGAGCTTCCGTGGCGGAGAACGCCCAGCCTCTGGTTCTCTCCTACATTAAGGGAACTCTGGCTCTGGCCCACAACGGCAACCTGATCAATACCCCGGAGCTGAAGTGGGAGCTGATCCAGAACGGAGCCATCTTTCACACCACCACAGACTCCGAAGTGATCGCATTCCATATTGCAAGGGAGCGCGTCCATTCCAGAACCGTGGAGGAGGCCGTGCTGAAAACGGCCCGGAAAATCCGCGGAGGCTACGGCCTGGTGATCATGAGCCCCAGAAAGCTTATCGGCGTGCGGGACCCCTACGGCCTGAAACCCCTTTGTCTCGGAAAACGAGACAAAGCCTATGTCCTTGCCTCGGAGAGCTGTGCCCTCCGTGCAGTGGGAGCGGAATTTATCCGTGACATCGCCCCGGGCGAGATCATCACCATCACAAAGGACGGCATTCATTCCGACACACAGCTGGCAGGAGAAAAGCTGGCCCACTGTGTCTTTGAATACATCTATTTCGCCAGACTGGACAGCACCATGGACGGCGTGAATGTATACGACGCCCGCATCCGGGGAGGAAAATCCCTGGCCCGCTCCTACCCTGTGGAAGCGGACCTGGTCACCGGCGTTCCGGAATCGGGAATCCCCGCGGCCAAGGGCTACTCCGAGGAATCCGGAATCCCCTTCGGCTTCGCCTTTTATAAAAACAGCTACATTGGAAGAACCTTCATCAAACCCACCCAGAAGGAGCGGGAGTCCAGCGTCCATCTCAAACTCAGCGTCCTGGATTCCGCAGTGCGGGGAAAACGCATCGTGCTGGTGGACGACTCCATCGTGCGCGGAACCACCATGGCCAACCTCATCCACATGCTGAAGGAGGCAGGCGCCCTGGAGGTCCATGTGCGCATCAGCTCGCCGCCCTTCCGTCACCCCTGCTATTTCGGCACGGACGTCCCCTCCAACGACCAGCTGATCGCCTCCAGCCACAGCACTGAAGAAATCTGCCGAATCATCGGAGCAGATTCCCTGGGCTACATGCAGGCCGAATACCTGGAGGGCATGGCGGGACACCTCCCCCTGTGCAAAGCCTGCTTTGACGGAAACTACCCCATGGAAATCCCGCCCCAGGGAGAAGAAACAAACAAACTCTGGTAACTTTGACTTCCTGAAATTCTGATTAGCAGAAGCCAGTTTTCAGAAAAACTCAG
The DNA here is from genome assembly GCA_947626985.1 of uncultured Lachnospiraceae bacterium. GTDB lineage: Bacteria > Bacillota > Clostridia > Lachnospirales > Lachnospiraceae > Blautia_A. The sequence continues at coordinate 3,860 of CANQUG010000174.1, forward strand.
TCCGAAAACTTCAAGGCTGACAAAGATCAAAAGAATTTAACCATCACTGCAATCCCCTTCGGGGGATATCCATAAACCTGTATCAGAAACATGCTGCTTACGCAGTGCCAATTAACTGCAATAAACCATCAAAATGATTATCGTTTACAATTTTCTTTCGCATAAAGCATTGATTGCAATGATGTATTGCAGCTTTTAGGAACTTTGTGTGGAAAAGACTTCCATGAGCCGGTAAACAGCCGGAAAGGCTGCGCTTTCTGTCGGACAGACTTTTTGGGCGCGGTTTTAGCGGAGACGAAATCCACCGCTTACGGAGACTTAGGCGCGAAGGCTCTTCCTGAGCGCCTTAGCCGCAGTTAGCGGTTAGTTCGGCGGAGTGTTGCGCCGTCTGGCCGACAGAAAGCGCAGCCTTGACGGCGTACGTGCGTTCAATGCACGTTCGCCTGACATCCGTACGTTCAATGCACGTTCGCCTGACATCCGT
>CANQUG010000175.1 GCA_947626985.1 uncultured Lachnospiraceae bacterium
CGTCAATGAAAGTGAGTGAAAATCCAAACAAAAAACGAGAGTGCAACAACCCCGTAACAAGGATTTTCAGCACTCTCGAAGCTTTTTCAGGCAATAAAAAATGCGGAAGATGGGACTTGAACCCACACGAGCGCATTGCTCACAAGATCCTTAGTCTTGCTCGTCTGCCAGTTCCGACACTTCCGCATATCGCTTTCACGGTTTTCTCCCTCGCGACAAGTGATAGTATAGCAAAAGAGGTAGGGAAAGTCAACACCTTTTTCGAAAAAAAATATTGATGTATTTTTTATGCTAAAGCAGAAAATTTATTGACTTTTCCAAAAAGTTTCAGGGGCGGAGATAATTTCTCATTGATTTCAGTGCATTTTTTTCCAGCCGGCTCACCTGGGCCTGGGAGATGCCGATTTCCTCCGCCACTTCCATCTGAGTTTTGCCTTCAAAAAATCGAAGATTTATGATATGTCTTTCCCGCTCCCCGAGACGCTGCATGGCTTCCCTGAGAGAAAGATTTTCTATCCAGCGGTCCTCCTTGTTCTTTTTATCGCTGATCTGATCCATCACATAAAGCGTGTCTCCTCCTTCCGTATAAACCGGCTCATAGAGACTTACAGGATTCTGGATCGCGTCCATGGCATAGACGATGGTTTCCTTATCAATACCGATCTCTTCGGCGATTTCACTGACTGTGGGTTCCTTGGAATGACATTTGATATAATTCTCTCTGGCGTAGATTGCCTTATAGGCGATGTCCCGAAGAGACCTGCTGACCCGGATGGAACTGTTATCCCTGAGATAGCGCCGGACCTCCCCGATGATCATGGGTACAGCGTAAGTGGAGAATTTCACATTCAGAGAAAGATCAAAGTTGTCAATGGCTTTTATCAGTCCGATGCATCCGATCTGAAAAAGATCGTCGGCATTTTCGTTGCTGTTCTGAAAGCGCTTGATCACGCTCAGCACCAGTCTGAGGTTTCCTTTAATATAAAGTTCACGGGCGTCTTCGTCGCCCTCCTTGATCCTGCGGAAAAGTTCCTCTTTTTCTTCGGCCTTCAGTATGGGGAGCTTTGAGGTATTCACCCCGCAGATCTCTACCTTGTTAAGCGCCATCTGAATCATCCTCCTTCATTCTTTTGCTATTAGAAATGATTCTCAGAGAGGAGGATAAATATACTTTTTTGAAAAAAATATAAAAAATAAAAGCCCTTGACAAAAAGCTACAACGCCCGTTCCTTCCGGAGACACTTTTCCTCATCGATGTCCACCAGGATGATGTCTGCCCCAATCTGACGGATACATTTCCATGGTATGACATATTCGCTTTCACGTCCGAAGATGCCGCAGAATTTTCCGGGGCCGGGGACGATCAGGGCAGTGAGCCGTCCCTCGGGACACTCGAATTCCACGTCGATGGGGATGCCCAGACAACGACAGGTGCAGGTATTGATGACTTCCTTTTGCTTCAGATCGCAGATACGCATGAAATCACCGTTTTCTTTCATGATATGCAGAAATTACGGTGAATATACATGATTCATCCGGTATTTCCGGATGTTGCTCCGCGGTCCCGGTGATGCTGAACAAAATGACAAAACCTTCAGTTTTGTTTCTTCACACTTCATCGTATTATATTCTAATATTAGATTAACATTAAGGGCTTTTATTCTATTTTTAGAATATTCTTTCTTGACTCCTGTTCTCGCTGGTGATAGTATAATTTCAAGGAGGTACAAGAACTATGATCCACTATAAAATAGATGTGTTCGCAGAATTAAAAAAGAAAGGATTTAATCAGACACGAATTCAAGGAGAACGATTGCTGCCAGGTCAGACCGCCCAGAACATCCGGGCCGGAAAAAGCATTACGCTGGAAACGCTGAACAAGATCTGCATCATGCTAAAGATGCAGCCCGGAGATGTCATCGAAGTAATTCCAACGGATGAGGAAAAAATTAAATATTATTGAGAGAATACTTGATAATATTCTAATATTAGAATATAATGTTGTTATCAGATGAGGCAAGTAAATCTGAAATACAGAAAGAGAGGTAAAAATGAATACCATGACAGACAAGCAAATGCAATTCATCGCATGGTTGATTACAACCGCAACGGATAAATGTCAGACGATAGAAGAAGTTAGAGAAATGAACAAAGAAATCAGGAAACATTCCGCCGGAATTAAAGAAGAGGAAGATGAGACCGGAAAAGCAGGACAGTAACAACGAACACCAGGGAGGGCGGGCTTGCCACCGCTCCCCAGCAATATAACTATAGCACATAATTGCCCGCAATAAAAGTCAAAATACGCATGCCCCGGAAGAATCATCCTCCGGGGCTTTCATTTCTTTCTTCCGCTGCACGCAGAAAAGCCGGAAATCTTTTATGCGTTTGCCTTTCTCATGGCCGCTTCCACTACGTGGCCGACCAGAACGGAGGTGGTAACGCTTCCTACACCGCCGGGAACCGGGGTGATGGCGTCAACGATGGGCTCCACAGCCGCAAAGTCCACATCGCCGCAGAGCTTGCCTTCCGCGTTTACATTGATGCCTACGTCGATCACGGTCTGGCCCGGTTTTACATAATCGGCGCCTACAACGCCAGCGCGGCCTGCAGCCACGATCAGAATGTCAGCCTCTCTTGCGCAGGCGGGCATATCCACTGTCCTGGTGTGGCAGATGGTAACGGTGGCGTTCTTCTTCACCAGCATCATGGCGGCGGGTTTGCCTACTACCAGGCTTCTGCCGATGACAACGGCCTTTTTGCCGGTGCAGTCGATTCCGTAATGATCCAGGATCTCCATGCATGCCTGAGGAGTGCAGGGCGGGAAACCGATCTGTTTTCCGGTGAATACGCCGGACATGGAAAGATCGGTCATGCAGTCCACGTCCTTCTCGGCTGCCAGAGCGTTCTCGATCACTGCCTGATTCAGATGCTTGGGCAGCGGACGGAACAGAAGCACGCCGTGGATGTGGTCGTCTTTGTTTACCTTGTCGATGGTGGCAAGAAGCTCGTCCTGGGTCACGTCAGCCGGAAGAAGGATCTTCTCGCATGCTACGCCCAGAGTCTCGCAGCGCTTGGTAGCGCCCTTCTCATAGGAAATGTCGCTGGGGTTCTCGCCTACGCGGATGATGCACAGGGTGGGGTTCACGCCCTTCGCCTGCAGATCGGCTACGTTTGCCTTGATTCTCTCATTGAGAGCTGCGGTTACTTCTTTACCTAATAATTGTTTTGCCATTGTTTTCTTTTCCTCCAGAATGGTATGTCATCGTCTCCGGACGACGACTTCGCCGGCAGCCCGGTGCCGGCGCGGCAGCTGCTCCTGCCGGCGGATCAGACGCCGGCAGAAGCTTCGCTTTGTCATGTTTTTTATTTTTTTAATCTGCCGAGTACGCTGTCAAAGGTCTCGTCCGCGATCTTCGTATATTTTTCCAGCATGGCGTCCGCCTTTTTGTTCAGCTCCTCCGCGTACTCCCTGTCCGCCATGGACTTGGTGTTGATGTACACGTTCAGGCTGGCGCCCTTTAAGGCTGCCTTGCAGAAGGCCGCGCCCACGCCGGCGTCGCTGAGAGCCAGAGCGGAGCCCTTCGCCCCGAATTCCACCAGGAGCTCGATGGCCTCGCAGCATTTCTCCATGATCTCCATGGGAACGGAGCAGGCTTCCTTGAGAACGATCTCCATCACTCTCGCTTTTTCCGCCTTCTCCTCCTCGGTAGTCTTGGGCATGCCGTAGGCTTTGGAAAGGGGCTCGAACACTTCCGCGTCCCGCTCGATAAGGCGGAGGAAATCCTTCTGAAGCTGATCGCACTTCGCTTTCAGCTGCCACATCTCCTCTTCCACATCCGCATATTTCTTCTTGCCCACGGTAAGGCTTCCAACCATGTTTCCAAGAGCCGTTCCCACTGCAGCCACAAGGGCGGAGGCGCCGCCGCCGCCGGGAACAGGAGCTTTGGATGCTAAAACTTCTACGAAATCGGTACAGGTACTAGTCGAAAAACCCATGGTTCCTCCTTTTTATAAATCACAGTAAAAATATCTTATTTCAAAACCAGAGGACGATCGCTCATCCGCAGAAATCCCTTCCGGTCTTTTCTTACTTATTAGAAAAGTCCGGAGATCTTTCCGTTCTCGTCCACGTCGATCTTCTCAGCCGCAGGAACCTTGGGCAGACCGGGCATGGTCATGATCTCGCCGGTCAGGGCCACGATAAAGCCTGCGCCTGCGGAAATCTT
>CANQUG010000176.1 GCA_947626985.1 uncultured Lachnospiraceae bacterium
TTCGCAGTTAACTGGCAGAGCCTGACTACAAGCCCCTGATGCCTCCTGGACGGCGGAGCCATGTAGTAAATCTGTCCATTAATCAGTTCCGCCCGGGTTCCCTCAGGCAGGGCGTAAATGTCTTCTGTGGTAAAGAATTTTTCCTGTGGTCTTGCCATGGCATACACTTCCTTTCTTGACATTTTAAAGAGATACACTATAATACGGGGGTGCTGTTTCTTATGTGTAAGATTCAGAATTGCAGCGCTCAGTAACGCTGCGGTTAAAATTATCATGAATTTTTCGTTTTATTATAACATGGGAAACGGTATTTGGACAGATTCAAATGAATACCAGAAGAAACACGATAACATAAAACAAAATCAGAGAACTCCGGAAAGAAAGCATCGCCGCCTGGCTCCCTGACACGTTTGCCGTGAAAGTCGAAGTCCGGAACGACATGGCCGTGATTTACTGCAATATCACAGAAAAAAAAGAGGTCCGCATCCGGCGTTCGGATACGAACCATAAAGTGGAGCATAGGGGACTCGAACCCCCGGCCTCAACAATGCGAATGTCACTCCTGACATTTTATAATATTTCATAGGTCCTTGAAAAGCCTGTAAAATAAGGATTTTTCGATATTTACTTTTTGTCCCGAATTATGATTTTCGATAAATTTTTAAAAGTTCGGTCGACAACCGGTCGACAAATTCAGCTGGTCTTTCCTTTCAGAAGAAGATTTTCCAGGGTATCCGATGCGGATCTGTCTAACTCCTGAAGGGCATGGGCATAGATATTCATAGTAGTGGATGTGCTGGCATGGCCCAAGCGGTTTGACACGGTTTTAACATTTACACCCTGTCCAATCAAAAGTGTGGCTGCAGTATGCCTGAGACCATGCAGAGTGATCATAGGCAGTTCTGGGGCCTCAGCCGGCCGATTCTCATTGTAATTCTTTATAATGCGGTGAAAGGCCCTATTGGGCGTTTCCAGCCCCATCTGAGAGCCGTCTGAACGTATGAATACAAAATCTTCACCACGCCATTGAGAACCAATAGAGAGCCTGTAACGAGCCTGCGCAGCTTTCCACTGCCTTGCAAAATCTATGACAATATCAGGAACGGTGACCGTACGAACGGACTTTTTCGTTTTCGCGGTTTTGGTTATGGTCCTTCCCTTTACTCTGCAGACGTTTTTATTTATATGGATGGTTTTGTTATCAAAATCAATATCAGACCAATGGAGCGCAATCAGCTCTCCTCTGCGGCATCCCGTGAACATTGATAAATGAAAGAAGAATTTCAGCTGCAAATGAATGTCGCGTTCTGCCTGATACTCCTGAATCTGATACGTTTTTCCGGAACTGTCCCTGCGCTGACGGCTATTATAACTGTATTTCAGAGGGTTTTCCAGAACATCCAGAAAGATTTCCGCCTGTTCCTGAGTGAAATATCTGGTTTTATCATCGATATCAGAGCTGTCTTTACGGAATGTGACTCTCTCCATAGGATTCTGCCGGATCAGGTTCCAGCGGACAGCCTGGGAGAGCATAGAGGAGAGAACCGCAAGACGGCGTTTAACAGTGACGTATGACAAGGTTCCATCTCCGGAAGCTTTTTTCTGGTGCTTCAATTTGTTTGCATATTCCTGCAGGAAAAGTGGAGTAAGATTCTCCAGGGCCATGAATCCAAAATCTTCAGTAAATATTTTGATTGCTGCTCTTGTGTTCTCCAAGGTTCCAGGGGCCTGAGTATGGACGGCATATTCTTCCAGATATTTGACGGAGTATTCTTCAAAAGTCATTGCCGCGCCTTCTGTATATTCCCCGGACAGAACTTTCTTTTCAAAACTGGCAGCATAGGTATTGACTTCTTTTAAAATGGTGCTTTCAGTTTTGGGATGCCCTTTGGACGTGAGCGGATCCGGCCGGTACGTAGTTGACCGGGTGATTTTCTTATCCTGGCTGTCACGGCCACAACTGACAGTGATCAGGAAAGATCCATTTTTCTTTTTCTTGATATATGCCATAAACGCCACTCCTTTCTTGACATTTTAAAGAGATACGCTATAATATACTTAACAGGACAGCCGGAAGGTGACTGCATCTCACCCACTCTGGCGAAAATATCAAGCTATAGGCCGTTTACTTTCTCAGGGTAGGACGGCCTATTTTTTATGTGTCAGATTCAGAATAGCCACGATCAGTAAAGCCATGCTTACAATCAAGCTTAATTCTTCGTATGTACTCATAATTACCACCCCTCTCTGTAGGACTCAGAGTGGGCGGAAACACGTCCCCCGGCTGCCCGGGTAAGCATATCATATTGTCATGGTACTGAAGATATTATAGAGATCCTGAGCGACAACAAAATTGTAGGCGCTGATTATTTTGCACCTGATTTATATATTGCCGCACACAGACTGACCACAAAATGGTTGTCAGTCCGGCAGTCTTAACTCGTACTGAAATACGAACCGGGCACTCAGGCCCATTTGGGCCTCACGTCCTGCATGACGAATGGAATGGGCATCCATTCCGGCCATAGCCCGACTTAAGGACATTTGTCCGGGACCAGCCAGGGACATTTGTCCGTGGTACTTTGGATCAGCGCTGAAATTTCAGCGCTACGTACCTGAAATGAGTACGCAGACGACGCCCTGAGCCGGGGCCCCGTCTGCCGGAACTGTTCCGCCAAAGCAGACCAGGGCTCTCCAAACCGGAGACACCCTGGCGTCATGCTCAAATATCCAGTGCTGAAAAATCTATCGTGAAATCTTCATAGAGATTGACCGGTACATCATCCTTGAAGGAAAATTCATCTGTATTATCTGTTGCGAAATACCAGACTGTAATCCGGTCTTTATCCGGATCCACAATCCAATACAGCCGGACTCCCGCAGAACGGTATTTAAACAGTTTGGTCGAATAATCCATTCTCCGGCTGGCCGGGGATACAATCTCAATGATCCAGTCCGGAGCGCCGCTGCAGCCTTTGTCATTCAGCTTGCCGGGATCACAGATCACAGAGATATCCGGCTCCACATAGGTGAGATCATCTTCATTCAGGAATACGGCGAAGGGAGCCGGATAGACTTCGCAGGGGCCGCCTTTGCGATCGATATAATTTGCAATTAATTGGTAAAGTCTGCCTACAAGTGTCTGATGCCTCCTGGACGGCGGAGCCATGTAGTAAATCTGTCCGTCGATCAGTTCCGCCCGGATTCCCTCAGGCAGGGCGTAAATGTCTTCTGTGGTGAAGAATTTTTCCTGTGATCTCGCCATGATATGCACTTCCTTTCTTGACATTTTAAAGAGATACGCTATAATATACTTAACAGGACAGCCGGAAGATAGAGCACACCTATCCGTCCCGGCGTAATATGGTTAACTTAGTAAGTCGCCCATCCGGCCAGGGAGCAGGGCGGCTTACTTATTTTTCAGATTCAGAATTGCAACGATTAATCCAGCAATAGCTATGATTACCATGAATTCTTCATATGTACTCATAAGCATCATCCTCCTGTCAAGACTCAGGACGGATGGCAGTCGCCCTCCCGGCTGCCCGGGTAAGCATATCATATTGTCATGGTACTGAAGATATTATAGAGATCCTGAGCGACAACAAAATTGTAGGCGCTGATTATTTTGCACCTGATTTATATATTGCCGCACACAGACTGACCACAAAATGGTTGTCAGTCCGGCAGTCTTAACTCGTACTGAAATACGAACCGGACACTCAGGCCCATTTGGGCCTCAGTGAAAAGTATTCGTCACGTCGGACGAAAACCCTCCTCTTTAGTGGAGATCCGGTTGACATCAAGCCCATTTTGACTTCGCTGCGATCGTTCGTCCTGTGTGACAAACGGAAGGAATATCTATTTCAGCCATGGCCTGACTTAGGTCATGCTCCTCTTATCTGTTCGATTTATTATATCATGTGAAACGGTATTGGGACAGATTCAAATGAATACCAGAAGAAACATAATAAAATGAAACAAAATCGGAGAACTCCGGGAATAAAGCATCCTCGCCTGGCTCCCTGACACGTTTGCCGTGAAAGTCGAAGTCCGGAACGACATGGCCGTGATTTACTGCAATATCACAGAAAAAAAAGAGGTCCGCATCCGGCGTTCGGATACGAACCATAAAGTGGAGCATAGGGGACTCGAACCCCCGGCCTCAACAATGCGAATGTTGCGCGCTCCCATCTGCGCTAATGCCCCTTAT
>CANQUG010000177.1 GCA_947626985.1 uncultured Lachnospiraceae bacterium
CCGGCGCCGTTGAGGCGGCCGGAAAACGGATGAAGGAAATCGAGAGAGCGGAGATCGCCGAATTCGGCGTGGAGGTGGAGGAGAACGATCCGTGCCATATGTGGTCCAATGAGGACCTGAAGGTTCAGGAGGCCTGCGTCGCCGCCATAGAAGAAAAATACCGGGGACGGACGGGTGAGATCATTTTTTACGGACCCTCCAATATCCAGATGTGGTATTCTCTGGAAAAGGATATGCTGCCCTACAGGGCGCAGAATCACGGCATGGGCGGCTGCATCGATCCCGAGATGATCACCTATGCGCCCCGGATGCTGTACGCTTTTTGTCCCTCCGTTGTCTTTTTCCAGACAGGTTCCAATGATCTGGCCAGCGGCCTGTCCCTGGAGCAGATTCTGAAGAATAAAAAGGAGATGTACTCCCTCTTTCTGGAGAATATGCCCGATACGAAGCTGGTAGTGATGTCCGGGCTGCCTCTCCCCAACCGGCAGGAGTTCTGGGCGGATACCGTGAAGACCAATCAGCTGCTGAAGCAGATGTGCGAGGAGACGGACCGCATGTATTTTATGGACGCCACAGACGCCATGCTGTCCGAAACCGGCCCGGAAAACATGAAAACCCCTGTGGGCGACGGACTTTATTTCACACGGGAATATTTCAGGTCGGACGGCATTCACCTGAATAAAAAAGGACACGATGTGTGGACGGCGCTTATGAAAAAGGTTCTGTCTGAGATTCTGTAGAAATAATAAAGTGCCATTATAATTGATTTTTGATCCAACCCGGCTATAGAGAGAACTTATAGCCGGGTATTTTTGTCAGGACAGGGCCCTGTTCTTCATTATAGAGCTTTTTGTTGTCCCGAAAAGCGGACCTTTGAAGAATCGGCACCGCCGGTTTGGCCGTTGGTACTGATTATGAGAAAAATGCGGTCGGAGCGTTCGGAAAACGGAAATCAAAGGGTAACGGGATCGGATGCTGGAATTTCCGGCGTTGCGGATGGAATAGTGTTGATGTATAATCTGAATATATTCTGTCATCGATGACAGTGGAGAAAAGAAACTGCGGAAAACCCGATGAATTGTTTAAGAAGACAGGAGGGAGCTTATGAATTATTCGGAGCATGAAGGAAAGCAGTACCATATTCAGGTGGGACAGGGAGACGTGGGGAAATATGTGATCCTTCCGGGGGATCCCAAGAGATGCGCGAAGATCGCGGAGCACTTCACCGATGGGAAGCTCATTGCGGACAGCAGGGAATTTGTCACCTATACCGGATATCTGGACGGGGTGAAGGTGAGCGTGACTTCCACAGGGATCGGAGGTCCTTCGGCAGCCATTGCCATGGAGGAACTGGTGATGGCCGGCGCGGATACATTTATCCGGATCGGAACCTGCGGAGGCATCCAGCCGGATGTCCTGAGCGGGGATATTGTCATCGCCAGCGGAGCGATCCGCATGGAGGGAACCAGCAGGGAGTATGCGCCCATCGAATTTCCGGCGGTACCGGATTTTCAGGTAACCAATGCGCTGGCGGATGCGGCGCGGAAGCTGGGTCAGAGGTATCATGTGGGAGTGGTACAGTGCAAGGATTCCTTTTACGGGCAGCATTCGCCGGAAATTAAGCCGGTTAGTTATGAGCTGCTGAACAAATGGGAGGCCTGGAAGCGGCTGGGATGCCTGGCGTCCGAGATGGAATCCGCGGCGCTGTTTGTAGCGGCAAGCTATCTGAAGGTAAGAGCGGGATCCTGTTTTCTGGTGATGGCCAATCAGGAACGGGAAAAGCTGGGCCTTGACAATCCTGTGGTTCATGACACGGAGATGGCGATCCGGGTTGCGGTGGAAGCGGTCCGCGCCCTGATTCAAAAGGACGGACAAGCCTGAAACACAGGGGAGATTCTTATTTCGGAGAGGTATCTGGATATGAAGGAAACAGAGATCTATGAGCTGATTGAGAAAGCCGTGGAACAGTTAAAGTTTGCCTATACTCCATATTCCGGTTTCAAAGTGGGAGCGGCGCTTCTCACTGGAAACGGCAGGATTTATGGCGGCTGTAATATTGAAAACGCAGCCTACACACCCACCAACTGCGCGGAACGCACTGCCTTTTTTAAAGCGGTGAGCGAGGGAGAAAGAGTGTTTAAGGCCATCTGTGTGGTAGGAGGAAAAGACGGGAAGCTCACGGAATTTACGACACCCTGCGGCGTCTGCCGTCAGGTAATGATGGAATTCTGCAGTCCCGAAACCTTCCGGATTATTCTGGCCACAGGGACAGATCATTATAAAATCTTCACTCTGCGGGAGCTGCTTCCACAGGGATTTGGTCCGTCGAATCTGGAGTGAGATTCTGCTTTGTTAGTCGCAGACAACGAAAATATCTGCCGTTTTGCGACAGAATTTCCAGGGGATACGAATGAATTTACAGCGAAAAAATGCTGACTGAGCAGCGCAAATTCGGTGCAGGAAACGGGCAAAATGAAAAGTGTTTTGTCATTTCCTGTAAAAAAATATTGCGCAGAATATATGTTATTCTATGACAAAGAAAGGAGGAAATTTTCATGTATGAAAAGCTGATAACCTGTCTGGAAAGCGTGCGGAAAAAGACGGACTTTAAACCGGAAATCGGACTGATTCTGGGTTCCGGACTGGGGGATTACGCAGACTCTGTCCGCATGGAAGCAGCAGTGGATTATTCGGATATCGAAGGCTTCCCGGTATCCACTGTAAAAGGACACAGAGGACGATTTGTATTTGGATATGTGGAGAATATGCCTGTTGTGATCATGCAGGGGAGGGTCCATTATTATGAGGGATACGCCATGTCGGATGTGGTGCTCCCCACACGTCTCATGGGCATGATGGGGGTAAAAAAGCTGGTGCTCACAAATGCCGCAGGCGGTGTGAATGAAAGCTTCCGGCCCGGAGATTTTATGATGATCACGGATCATATTTCAGTGGGAATTCCCAGCCCGCTGATCGGACAGAATGACGAGAGACTGGGGGAACGCTTCCCGGACATGAGTGAGGTTTACAGTCTGCGGCTGCGTGATGTGGTGAGAAAGGCTGCGGAGGAATGCGGCATTTCCCTGAAAGAGGGCGTTTATGTGCAGCTCACGGGGCCTGCTTATGAGACTCCCGCAGAGATAAGAATGATCCGCGGATGGGGCGGAGACGCGGTGGGAATGAGTACAGTCTGCGAGGCGATCGCCGCCAGGCATATGGGTCTGGAACTGTGCGGGATTTCCTGCATTACGAATATGGCGGCGGGAATGACTTCCGGGAAGCTGAGCCACAGGGAGGTTCAGGAGGCTGCGGACCGGGTGTCGAAGGATTTCAAACGGTTGATTACGAAGATTGTTGTAAGTTTGTGAGGGAAAAGAAAACCTCTTCCGGCAAATGAAAGGAGAGAACAAAATCCATGACGCACAATGAAATTTTGAAATACGTAGACCATACGCTGCTGTCTCAGACGGCGACCTGGGAGGAAATCCGGGAAATTCTGGACGACGCCATGAAATACGGAACGGCCTCCGCATGCATTCCTCCGTCCTATGTAAAAAGAGCGGCGGAATATGTGCAGGGAAAGCTTCCCATCTGTACAGTGATCGGCTTCCCCAACGGATACAGCACAACAGAAACCAAGGTATTTGAGGCAAAGGACGCTATCTCGAAGGGAGCGTCCGAAATCGATATGGTGATCAATATCGGTCTCGTGAAGGACCGGCTTTATGAGGAACTGGAGGAGGAAATCCGGCAGCTCCGTAAGGCCTGCGGGGACAAAATCCTGAAGGTGATCATCGAAACCTGTCTCCTCACGGAGGAGGAAAAGATCAAAATGTGTGAGATTGTCACCGGAGCCGGAGCTGATTATATCAAAACATCCACCGGCTTTTCGAAAGCCGGAGCCACCTTTGAGGATGTAAAGCTGATGAAGGAGCATGTGGGGGAAAAGGTGAAGGTCAAAGCCGCCGGAGGGATCTCCAGCTTCGACGACGCTGAAGAATTTATACGTCTGGGTGCGGAGCGTTTGGGGACAAGCAGGCTGATTAAAATTATGAAGAGCAGGGCGTAGGCCGCCGCTGAAGGATGGGGAAGCGATGAGCTTCCCCGTTTTGTATAAATACATCATCCGTCCAGAGATTCTGCGCTTCTCCCGGCTGATTTTCTGAAGCCTTTTCGCCGTATTT
>CANQUG010000178.1 GCA_947626985.1 uncultured Lachnospiraceae bacterium
GATGTGACGAGCTTTGCAGAGAATGTCCTAACAATGCAGACAATACCTGCACTTCTCTTGAAAAAGTGACGTTCATGGACAGCGCCGTTCTGGATGTCTGCCGCCTCACCCGGGGCGAAACCGCCTCCTGGGCTGAGCTTGCGGACAAAGCGCGGAAACAGATTTTTAAGACTGAGGAATTTTATAAAATCTGCTCCTGCTGCCAGTGGTTTTCCCTTTGCAGGAGCACGGAGGTTCATCATGAATAACACAACAGCAAAAACCAAAGGCTTCAGAACCGTTGATCTGGCCCATATGGCCCTGGGTACCGTGCTGATTGCGGTCTGCTCCTGGATCAGCATACCCACTTCCGTACCTTTTACCATGCAGACGTTCGCCGTATTTTTCGTGCTGTCCGCGCTGGGCGGAAAGCGGGGCACAACGTCCATTATCGCCTACATCCTTCTCGGCGTAGCCGGCGTTCCGGTATTTGCCCAGTTTACCTCCGGGATCGGCATCCTTCTCGGAAACACAGGCGGGTACATCGCCGGATTCATTTTTACGGGACTTATCTACTGGATGATTACCGAATTTTCAGGCAAAAAGCTCCGTACAGAAATCTTTGCCCTGGTGACGGGGTTAATCGTACTGTATGCCTTCGGAACCGCATGGTTCATGATTGTCTATGCCCGGACCAGCGCCCCCGCCGGTCTTGCCACAGTGCTTTCCTGGTGTGTGATCCCCTTTGTGATTCCGGATCTCATCAAGCTTGGACTGGCGCTGACTCTGTCCAGACGACTGTCGCCTGTGCTGAGACTGCAGTAGTCTCTGTCTCTCCTCTGATTCGAGTGGGCGCTGTGATATGCAGAGACGATATACAGGAACACTGCAGTAGCCTCTTATGAAACGTTGGTATCCACATGAAATTCTCCATTCATGCGCATCACATTATAGAAAAAGGGATTCTGTTCCGCCCATGCAGAATCTCGCCGGGCTTTCTCTATCGGCGGGTTTGGTTAGTTATTACTTCTCTTTTCTTCTTTTTGACTGCGATAAAAACAGCCAGGACATAATTCTCCTTCCGGACTTCTCCGGTACGGATCATCTGCAGGCCTCCGACGGCATCTCTATTACGCTGCATTCTTCCTCTGTTCTGTATTCATCGATGAGATAGATGAGATTATAATGATTCTGTATTTTAGGTTCAGCTGCCTGCATTTTCCTCAATATAATTCCGAAGAAAACTGTATATTTCCCCTTCCATGGGCGGACATCCCTCCAGATGGCAGCGGAAGTTCCTGGTGCAGTGTCCTATACCCAATTCTCCCGTTTTGCCCCGGAATCCCTGACCGATCGAAATTTTTGTCCCAAGTCTGTCCAGAAGTCCTTCCTGTTTCAGCATGTCCAGAGCAGGGATCAGATAACCGTAGCATGCGCTGCAGGACTCTACCTCCTCCACCGCATCCATCAGTTCCACCACCTTTCTGGACTTGGGGACAGCCCTCCCCCCGTCTTCTCCACAGACACGGATATCCGCTCTGGAAAGATCGGCGCAGCCCACGCCCAGACTTTCCGCCAGAGTCACATAGGGAACCTCGGACACCTCGTAATGCATCATGTGACAGACATACGCATCCATCAAAACCGGATCTCTGCCTGTGAGGATCCGGTTCATCACCACAGGATGCCCGCCGTCCTCAAAGTCCAGATCTCCGCAGATATTATCCACCACAATAAAATCCTGATGAATCCCCGCATTCAGATGAGCAATCGGTTTGTGAAGTCCCATGGAATGAAAACGCCTCTTCTCGGAATTGGGGATCAGGCCTTTCATATTCTTCAGAGCGCAGGTGATCTTTGTCTGACAATGTCCCTTCAAAACCGGAACATTAATGAGATAATCGATTTTTTCCACGCTTCTGCACAGGTTCAGTTTCATTCCCCTGCAGTCTCTGGCAAAGCTTTTATCCTTCTGCATGTCCCAGAAAGGCACGCCATATTCTCTGGACAAAGCATGATATCCGCAGAGTTCCGCCACCTCAGCGGTGCGGTCCCCCACCCAGGAACCCTCCAGCATAGCCATATGAGAAAATCCCCGTTCCTTCAGGTACTCTATGATTCCGCTCACAATCTCAGGATGGGTGGTCGCTCCCCAGGACGCCTCGGAGCCGGACACCAGATTGGGCTTAATACCGATCAGTTTTTTTCTGTCACCGATCAGCTGCTCCAGTCCGCTTTCCCTTAAAAGCTCCTTCGTCATCTCTTTATAGTCTGTTCCACATTTTACATAAATCTGATTTTTTTTCATTCCATGATCTTCCATCTGATCAACCTCCGTCACCTGCTTATCCTTTGTCCTGAACAATACATTTTCAACCGTAACCATTGTATTGAAATTCCGGAGAAATAGCAACTGTATTTTGAAAACAGCACCAGCAATGCCGTTTTTACACGGCGCTGGCAACAAAACCCATCGATGTTCTGCATTCATCGATGGGTTTATTCTCTCTTTTATAACTTTTTCCCCGGTTAATTCAGCACCAGTTCCATAACCTCCAATCCGTCGGATTCCTGAAACTTTAACATAAGCTCATACTCTCCCGCCGGGGCATGAAGCACTGCGGACACACTGCACAACGCACCTTTTTCCCCTGAAACGGCAGCACACCCTGCCTCCGCTCCATTCATGAGGATCTGTATTTTCCCCTTCCCTGCACAGACCAGAGAAATCTCCTTCCAGCCCTCCTCGCTCTTAACATACCGGAATACAGCTTCATCTCCCGCGGAAATATTCGTCAGTTTCTCCTCATATCGTTCATCCAGTCCGATATAAGCGGTTCCCTTCAGACCGCAGGCCTGATATCCGTAAATCTTCTCTCCCGGTCCAAAGGGTTCTCCCGGTCCCTGGGAAGTCATCTTCACTTCATCGATCGTTCCATCCGGACGAATGGTAATGGGCTCAATGCAAAGTCTTCTGTGCTGCTGTACGCCCCGACTGCAGCGATGATAAAACACATACCATTGTCCGTTCACACACTCGATGGAGCCGTGATTGTTCCAGCTGGCAGGATCGCAGCCGTCATTATCAATAATGATCCCCCGGTAAGTAAAGGGCCCCAGCGGCGACTTGGAAGTGGAATATCCCAGAGCCGTGGGGTTTCCCCCGTTCCATATCGGCGTACACATAATAATAGGTATCCCCGATCTTCCGCATGGAGGAGCCTTCATGGAAAAAATGCTCCTCCTCGGTTACCAGATTATCCACAATTTCCTCTCTGCTGAAGGAAATCATATCCTCATTCAGCTTTACGCCGTGAGAGAACAGCTGTCCCCAGTAAAAATACGCCTGTCCGTCATCGTCGATGAATACGGCCGGATCGATTCCGCCGCAGGGAAGCTGAACCGGATCGGTAAACGGTCCTTCCGGCTTGTCGGAAACCGCAACGCCTTCGCTGTCGTCCGGCATGCAAAAATAGAGATAATATTTCCCGTTGCGCTGGATGCAGTCAGGCGCGAACAGAAGCGCAGGCTTAGGAGCATCCGAAGCCTTTTCAAATTCCGCTTTCATATCCTTTCCCTCGGCAGCGTCCTTTTCCAGCATTTTCAGGATAAAAGGCGTGGGATGGCTCCAGTCGATGCCGGGATATCTGGGCGCGTCCGGGTTATTGAACCAGGGAATTTCCTGTCCTGTAAGTGAAACATCGTGAATCGTCCAGCTTTTCATATCCTCTGTGGACACTACATGATATTTTTCGCTGCAGTATACGTCCTCCCTGTCGTCGTAGCTTCCGTAAATGTACAATCTTCCATCCGGCATCACATGTCCTTCACTATCCGGTATATGGTACTCAAGCGGCAGAATGGGGTTTCTGGTATTCGTAAACTTTTTCATATTCCTGTCCTCCCTGTATAATCATGAGTTTCTGTATGGCAGACACAGCGCCTGCTATGGGTATTTATTTCCAACGTATGGCTGGGTTTTCTTTATCATCAGCAGGATTATAGCACTGGTTTGCGGGGGAAAACAGTATCAAAAGCGACAAAACAAATCATAAAAACGGACATCCCTGTCCGGTTTCTCTCTGAAAGCTATACCATATATACAAAAAAAGAACCCATCAGTCATTACCAATGAGTTCCTTTTTGCTAAGCTGTTTTTCTGATATCCGTGTTCCTGGAAT
>CANQUG010000179.1 GCA_947626985.1 uncultured Lachnospiraceae bacterium
CCTTGTCTTCTGCTGTATCCAGGTTCTGTGCAATTTCGCTCGCGGTTACATCATCCATATGCCGTCACCACCTTTCCCGAAAACAGGTTTCCCTATTTCTGTATGTATCAATATTTTATCATGAAAAGCGCTGAAATACAATATCACCATTCTGTTACTCTTCATTATTTTCGCAGGGAGTGGAGCCTGGCGTTCCCAGCCCCCGCGGGCAGTTGTCCGGGGGAGGAAAAAGGCGTGAAAATATCATGGCTGTGAAACTCGCAGATTGATTTTAGGGATAGGAATAAATAGCATAAAGATATATAACCCACAAAAAATCCATATAAGACGGTGTTCAGGCCACACCCCAATAATTTCCATTATAGGAAGTATAATTACCTCGTAATGTAACCAAAACGGTCCCATACAAGGGATCAAAAAAGGAAAAAGGAGAGTGCATTATTATGAGAAAGCAAACAAAAATTGCTGCGTTAGTATCCGCAGCAGCGTTGCTGGCTATCGGCGCTTCCATGACTTCCTTCGCTAAGACCGGGTGGGTTGAAGAGCCCGAAGGAAGCGGAATCTGGCAGTACCTGGATAAGTACGAGCAGCCGGTATACGGTGAGTGGCACAGAAGTGGCAACGGCTGGTTCTACATCGGCTATGATGGGTACATGGTCACGAATCAGGCAGTTATCGGCGACAACGGCGATCTGTATTATGTCGATCAGGACGGCGCCAGGGTCTATGACAGGTGGATGTACCTTGAGGCCACGAATGGTGAGGTTGTACAGGAAGGCTGGTATTATTTTAATGAAGTCAACGGCAAGGCCGCTAGAGCAGACAGCACCAAGGGTGAATATCAGCTGATTAGCGTTCGTAAGTCCAGCACAGATGCCACAAAGGCTGGTTTTGTGTTCGATACTACTGGCCGTATGCAGGAAGGTTGGGCGAGAAAGACGTATGTCAACGATAAGAATCCGGAAGTTACCTACTATTGCGTACAGTCGGGCGATAACGTGGAAATCGAAGTAGAAAATGACTTTAATTTTGTAGAAGGCCAGGTTCTCACCGGATGGGCTCATATGTTTGTTCCGGAAGATTACTGTGATGATGACAGCAACATTGATGATTATGGTTATGGCTGGTATTATTTCGATGGCGGCGCTATGGTAGTAAATAACAACGCCAAGAGGCTTCCCTGGCATGGCCTGACAGAGTATTATGCATTTGATGAATGGGGCATTATGAAAACCAGCCTTTCTGTCAAAGCTGCTACGCCTCCCAATGGAGCTACTCCTGGCAATGCTTCTGTGTACTTTGATGATGATCATTCTTACAACAGCGGTAATGCCTGGACATACGACTTTAGCAACAATGTCTGGTATTATATCGTTAACCTGAGAGATGCGAAGGGAAGCATCATACAGCGCGGCGTTAAGTTTAACAGTGATGGACAGACAGTTGGTGATGAGGAAGTTATCCGCGTGAAGTCTATTAACGGTCAGCTCTACGGCTTCTACAACAACGGTACTATGGTTACTGGCGATGTATATATTGCTTCGAATACGATAAGTGCTGCTTGGGGTACGTCAGATGTCAATGGTAACTGCTTATGGAATGGCATTACTTTCAAGGGCGATTTGCCGCAGGGTTGGTACTACTTCAATAAGACGGAGAATCCGCAGGCAAGTCAGGCCGGCCGCATGATGAGGAACACAAGAGTTACGACCTATGATGAAGATGGTGATCCGCATACCAGATATTATGCTGCTAATGGTGCAGCGGCCATGAATGAGGCCTATAATAACTATTTGTATGACGCAAATGGCGACCTGTATCTGCCAGAATATGGAGATAACTACATGCTGATTCCGGTTCCGGAAGA
The DNA here is from genome assembly GCA_947626985.1 of uncultured Lachnospiraceae bacterium. GTDB lineage: Bacteria > Bacillota > Clostridia > Lachnospirales > Lachnospiraceae > Blautia_A. Next base: position 1,868 of record CANQUG010000179.1, read on the forward strand.
TGGATTTAAGGTTCATACCGGAAGCAGGGTAGGCGGAGTTACGCCAATTCCTGCTGAGGATGAAGAGGGTGATCCTAATCAGGTTCTTATTAATAGGTCTGGTGCTCTTATCCGGGATGGTGTTATCAACATCGATAGCGAGAGACAGGTAACGGTAAAGAATTATGTAGTTCTGGAGATTAACTATCGCTAATTGTAATGGTGATACCAACAGTTTCATTGCAGCATTAGAGAATTGAAGATTAAAAAAGGGATTGCCTCGGATGTGAGTCTGGGGCAATTCTTTTTATGATTTGCTTGATAACGCATCATTCATGATTAATTTAGAGAAAATCACAAGGAGCGTTCCAGACTTGCATCCAGGACGCTCCTTGCGATTTTTAATGATTTACAAAACTCTTTTAATCGTTACACACGAGCCGCTTCACAAGTGCTTGCTTAACGGTACTTAACTCCTGTAATTACATAATTCTTTACAGTTACCTGAGTCTCAGTATCAATGTTGATAACACCGTCGCGAATAAGGGCACCAGACCTGTTGATGAGAACCTCACCATTATAAACTGCATAAGTTCCGGATGCTCTGCTTCCTGTATGAATCAGGAAACCTACTACTGGTTCGTATGTTGTGGTTACTGTTACGCCATCTTTAGTAGTAGTTTCGGCGGCCTTTATTTCGGCAGCAGTATAAGGCGTATGTCCCCACTCTTCCGTAGGCTCACTACCAGCTTTAGTTGTTACGACCTTCTTGACCCAGAAGAGCCGACCTTCATCAGTATCAATCGTTCTAAAGTTATCTCCGTCTTCTGTCAGATACAGATCAGCATTCTCATCATACAGATAATTGTTATATGCCTCACTTACAGCAGCAGTACCATTAGCAGCATAATATCTGGTATGTGAATCACCATCTTCATCAGTGGTCGTAACTCTGACATTTCTCATCATCCGTCCGGCTGTAGACGCCTGCGGATTCTCTGTCTTATTGAAGTAATACCAACCAGCAGGAACAGCCTTGAAAGTAATACCATTCCATGCGCAGTTAGAATTATTATCATATGGGGTTCCCCAAGCATTGACCATTGCGCTATTGATGTATATATCACCAGTCACCATGGTGCCATCATTCTTGAATGCATACAGCTGACCATTGATGGACTTCACACGGATAACACCAAGCTCCTCACCACCCCATGTAACCTTCTGACCATCGCTGTTGAACTTAACACCACGCTGCGTGATCTTATTGGTAGTACCATCTCTCAGGTTCACTGCATAGTACCAGACATTGTTGCCAAAGTCATATACCCAGCTGTTACCACTGTTATAAGAATCATTGCCATCAAAGAACACGGAAGCATTTCCAGGAGTAGCTCCATTGGGAGGCGTAGCAACACTAACAGAAAGGCTGTCCTTCATAACGCCCCAATCATCAAAGGCATAATAAGCACTCCAACCGAGCCAGCTAAGCTTCTTGGAATCGTTAGCCTTTACCATGGCGCCGCCATCGAAGTAATACCAACCGTAGCCATAGTCATCGATATTGCTGTCCGTATCACAGTAGTCTTCCGGAACAAACATATGAGCCCATCCGGTGAGAACCTGACCTTCTACATAATCAAAGGCACCTTCTACCTGAACTTCCATATCATCACCAGGCTGTACGCAGTAGTACGTATCATTAGGCTTATTAGCGCTGGTGTATGTTCTTCTTACCCAGCCCTCCTGCATACGGCCACTGGTATCGAACACGAAACCAACCTTCGTCGCATCCGTAAGTCCCTTACGGACTTTGATCAGCTGATATTCACCCTTGGTGCTGTCTGCTCTTACAGCTTTACCATTAACATCGTTGAAGTAATACCAGCCTTCCTGTACGGTCTCACCGTTCGTAGCCTCAAGGTACATCCAGGTGTCATAAATTCTCGCACCGCTGTCATCAACATAATACAGGTCGCCATTGTCACCGATGACTGCCTGATTCTTGACCATGTACCCATCATAGCCGATGTAAAACCAGCCATTGCCACTTCTGTGCCACTCGCCGTATACTGGCTGCTCGTACTTATCCAGGTACTGCCATATGTCGCTTCCTTCCGGTGTCTCAACCCACCCGGTCTTAGCGAAGGAAGTCATGGAAGCGCCGATAGCCAGCAACGCTGCTGCGGATACTAACGC
>CANQUG010000180.1 GCA_947626985.1 uncultured Lachnospiraceae bacterium
TCCGGAGGGGTTCCTTTTTTGTCTGTACTGGTAAGATTCACCAAAAAAATGGAGAAAAAAGGACGATTTTTTGGGCTAATGCTTTAACAAAAAATAGAAAATCTCATTGAAAAAGTGTTCGAAAAAGAGTACAATTATAATCGGCTAAAATTGGTTCTACTTTAAAATTTTTATAAAATGGAGGGTAAACAAGAATGAGTAAAGCAAAACAAAGCCTGGCGAGCACAAGAATTACTTCTTTGCTTGATGCGAACAGTTTTGTTGAAATCGGTCAAAGTGTAACAGCCAGATCCACAGATTTCAACATGGCTGAAAATAAGGCGCCTTCGGATGGCGTCATTACCGGATACGGAGTGATCAACGACAATCTGGTATACGTTTACAGCCAGGACGCATCTGTACTGAATGGAACCGTGGGAGAGATGCATGCGAAGAAAATCTGCGCACTGTATGATCTGGCCATGAAAACGGGAGCGCCGGTGATCGGACTGATCGACTGCGCGGGACTCCGTCTTCAGGAGGCCACGGATGCTCTGGAAGCTTTTGGAAACATTTACCTGAAGCAGACTCTGGCCTCCGGCATGATTCCCCAGGTTACCGGAATCTTCGGAACCTGCGGCGGCGGAATGGCAGTCATTCCCGCTCTGACGGATTTCACCTTCATGGAAGAAAAAAAGGGAAAAATGTTTGTGAACACTCCCAACGCTCTGGAGGGAAATAACGTATCCAAATGCGACACCTCCGCCGCGAAATTCCAGAGTGAGGAAACAGGTCTGATTGACGGCACGGGCTCCGAGGAGGAGATCCTTGGACAGATCCGCGAACTCGTTTCTCTGCTTCCTTCCAATTTTGACAGCAATGATTCCTATGAGGAGTGCACGGATGATCTGAACCGTCTGTGCGACGATATTGAAAACTGCGCGGGAGATACCGCCGTCGCCCTTTCCAGGATTGCGGACGACGGAATCTTCTTCGAGACGAAGAAAGCCTACGGCAGGGACGTGGTTACCGGTTTCCTCCGCCTGAACGGAGCTACTGTGGGCGCTGTCGCCAACCGCAGCGAGATTTACGACGCGGACGGAAACAAGACGGTGGAATTCGATGGAAGCCTTTCCTCCAGAGGAGCCAGAAAGGCCGCCGGTTTCGTGAAGTTCTGCGACGCCTTCTCCATTCCCGTACTCACCCTTACCAATGTAAAGGGCTTCAAGGCAAACCTCTGCAATGAAAAGATGATGGCGAAATCCGTGGGAGAGATGGTACATGCCTTCGCTTCCGCCACGGTTCCCAAGGTGAACGTGATCATCGGAAAAGCCTTCGGAAACGCCTATGTGGCCATGAACAGCAAATCTGTGGGCGCGGATATGGTGTTTGCCTGGGAGAACGCGGAGATCGGCATGATGGACGCTTCCCTGGCCGCCAAGATCATGTATGCAGGCTCTGACGCCGCCACCATCAATGAAAAGGCTGCTCAGTACAGAGAACTTCAGTCCAGCGTAAAGGCCGCGGCTGCCAGAGGGTATGTGGATACCGTTATCGCCCCGGCGGATACCAGAAAATATGTCATCGGCGCTTTTGAGATGCTGTTCACGAAGAAAGCTGAACTTCCGTCCAAGAAACATGGAACAGTCTGAAAGAGGTGAGCATATGAATCCTATTTTTAAGAAAGTGACTTCCACCGGCACCGTGCTTGCCTGTGCGGCGGCTCTTACGGTTTCCGGCGCCATGACGGCATGGGCGTCGGAGGAGATCGATGAGAATATCCGCTCCGCGCTGGTGACCACGGCGGAAGGACTGACGAATTCCATCATCGTTCTGCCGGATGAGGATATCAATAATTACCTGGAGTCCGGCGACGATTTTACCGTAAACGCCATGAATTCCTGGCTCTCCGCCAGGGAGGAGCTGGGGGATTTTGTGGAGCTTCAGGAAACAGAAGTGGAGATGTCCGACGGACAGTATATCGCCACGGTTCCCGCTGACTTCTCCGGCTATGACGCGGAATTTGTCTATGTGTTTGAAGAGAGCGGAACTCCCGTATCCATGAGCGTGGATGTGCAGTATCCTCTGTCCGTTACCCTGGAGAGAGCGGCTCTGAACACCGTCATGGGTCTTGGAACCGTGTTCATTATGCTTCTTTTCCTGAGCTTCGTGATTTCCCTGTTCAAATTTGTACCGGGCCTGGTGGAAGGAAAGAAGAATCAGCCGGCGCCCGCGCCTGCTCCGGCACCCGTGCCCGCAGCCGTACCGGTGGAAGAAGTTGTTCCGGATGATACGGAACTTATCGCAGTAATCGCAGCTGCCATCGCAGCAAGTGAGGGAACGGCCACAGACGGTTTTGTCGTTCGTTCCATTCGTAAAATCAATCATAAAAAATGGTAAGATCATAGGAGGAAGAAAACATGAAGAGTTATACCATTACCGTAAACGGAACAGCTTATGAAGTAACCGTAGAAGAGACCGGAAGCGTTTCCGCTCCCGCAGCTGCAGCTCCGGCTCCCAAAGCGGCGCCGAAAGCCGCTCCCAAGGCAGCACCCAAGGCCGCCGCTCCCGCCTCAGGCGCAGGCTCCGTGAAGGTTACCGCCGGAACCGCAGGCAAGATCGTCCGCATCGAGGCCAAGGTAGGCCAGTCTGTAAAGGCCGGCGACAACATCATCATTCTGGAAGCCATGAAGATGGAAATTCCCGTAGTTGCTCCTCAGGACGGCACAGTGGCCAGCATTGACGTAGCGCCTGGCGATGCAGTAGAAAACGGAGATACTTTAGCAACCATGAACTAAGCAGTCGGGAGGTAGTCAAATGTCTTATGTAACAGAAACTTTGTCCAACCTGATTCACCAATCGGCGTTCTTTAATCTGACATGGGGCAATTATCTGATGATCGTAGTGGCATGCGTCTTTCTGTATCTGGCCATCAAACACGGTTTTGAGCCGCTGCTCCTGGTGCCCATTGCCTTCGGCATGCTGCTGGTAAATATTTACCCGGACATCATGATCCATCCCGAGGATGCCTCCAACGGTGTGGGCGGACTTTTGTATTATTTCTATGTACTGGATGAGTGGAGTATCCTGCCGTCCCTGATCTTCATGGGCGTGGGCGCCATGACCGACTTCGGTCCCCTCATCGCCAACCCCAAGAGCTTCCTTATGGGAGCAGCTGCGCAGCTGGGTATCTATGTAGCGTATTTCCTGGCAATCTTTCTCGGATTCAACGGACGTGCGGCAGCCGCCATCTCCATCATCGGAGGAGCGGACGGTCCTACATCCATTTTCCTGGCCGGCAAGCTTGGCCAGACAGCCCTGATGGGTCCCATTGCGGTGGCGGCATATTCCTATATGTCCCTGGTTCCCATCATTCAGCCGCCTATTATGAAGCTCTGTACCACAGAGGCCGAGCGTAAAATCAAGATGGAGCAGCTTCGTCCCGTTACCAAGCTGGAGAAGATCCTGTTTCCCATCGTGATCTCCATCGTTGTCTGCCTGATTCTTCCCTCCACAGCTCCCCTGGTGGGTATGCTGATGCTGGGCAACCTGTTCCGCGAGTCCGGCGTGGTGAAGCAGCTGACAGAAACCGCTTCCAACGCTCTGATGTATATCGTGGTTATCCTTCTGGGAACCTCCGTAGGCGCCAGCACCAGCGCCGAGGCGTTCCTGAACCTTGACACTCTGAAAATCGTTGCCCTGGGTCTTGCGGCCTTCGCCTTCGGTACCTTCGGCGGCTGTATGCTGGGCAAGCTGATGTGCAAGCTGTCCGGAGGAAAGATCAATCCGCTGATCGGCTCCGCCGGTGTTTCCGCCGTTCCCATGGCGGCCCGTGTATCCCAGAAGGTGGGTGCGGAGGCAGATCCTACCAACTTCCTTCTGATGCACGCTATGGGCCCCAACGTTGCCGG
>CANQUG010000181.1 GCA_947626985.1 uncultured Lachnospiraceae bacterium
TATGTGCAAAGCCGAACGTGAAATGAAGGAAAAGGCAAGACAGGAAGGCAGTGAGAAAGCCAGGCTGGAAACTTTGTGCTCTGATGTCAGGAACGTTATGGATTCTTTCAAAGTGAGCCTTGAGGATGCTATGAGTGCATTAAAGATCGGAAAGAAAGATCAGGAGATCCTGATGAAGATGATTTAAGGGCAGATAGTACAACTAACATATAACAAACAGATCATTCAGGCTTTTAATGAATGTCAGAGTTTATGAAAAATAACATGAAGCACAGGTATCACGCAGATAAGCAGCATCATGAAAACACGCAGGAATTTTACGGGTACGTTGTCTGGGATTGCGCTTGTGTTAATTGATCTGGTAAAAAGTCTTCCGGAATTGGCGTGGGTTACTTTTCCATAGTAATGCCAGGTATACAAGGTAAAACGTTTTTCCTTCTTGACATCAGACCGCAGTGCAGGTACACTGAACTGAGGGGAAAACCCCGAAAAGGAAAAAATCGGGAGGAATTTACGATGAATATTTATGTTGATATCCATGCGGGTAAGGACGGCAACGGAAGTCGTGAGATGCCTTACCGCAGCATCAATGACGCGGCGAAAGCTGCCATGCCGGGCGATACGGTGCTGGTAGCCCCGGGTATTTACCGGGAATACGTGAACCCCGTTCATGCAGGTACAGAGGATGCTCCCATCACTTACCGCAGTGTGGAACCGCTGGGAGCAGTGATCACCGGCGCCGAGCGGATCGCTACATGGGAGCCTTTTGAGGGAACCGTGTGGAAGACCCGGGTAGCCAATTCCCTTTTTGGCGACTATAATCCCTACACCACCTTTGTCTACGGCGACTGGTATTTTGCCAAAGCAGACAAGCACACCGGCGCGGTTTACCTGAACGGACGGGCGCTGTATGAGGTTTCCTCCATCGAGGACTGCATGAAAGCCGATGTCTATGAGTGCAGCTGGCAGCCGGAGGAATCCCGTTATAAATGGTACACCGAGCAGGATCCGGAAAAGGATGAGACCATTCTGTACGCAAACTTCCTCGGCGCGGATCCCAACGAGGAGACTGTGGAGATCAATGTCCGTCATATGTGCTTCTTCCCTGAAAAGACCGGCGTGAATTACATTCATGTTCAGGGCTTCGGCATTACCATGGCGGCTACCAACTGGGCGCCCCCCGCCGCTTTCCAGGAAGGCATGATCGGCCCCCACTGGAGCAAAGGCTGGATTATCGAGGACTGCGACATTTCCAACAGCAAGTGCGCAGGTATCTCTCTGGGCAAATACCTGGATCCTGATAACAACCACTATTTTACTTATAAATATGTGAAGAGCCCGACCCAGATGGAGCGTGACGCCGTGTGCCGGGGGCAGTATCACGGCTGGCTGAAGGAGAAGGTGGGCAGCCACATCATCCGCCGGAACAATATTCATCACTGCGAACAGGGCGGCATCATCGGACGTATGGGCGGCGTGTTCAGTATCATCGAGGACAACCATATTCACCATATCAACAACATGATGGAACTGGGAGGCGCGGAGATCGCGGGCATCAAGATGCACGCGGCCATCGACGTGATCATGCGCCGCAATCATATCCATCACTGCACCATGGGCATCTGGTGTGACTGGGAAGCTCAGGGCACCCGTCTGACACAGAATCTGCTTCATGACAATCAGCGTCCCGCCTTTGCCAAACCTCTGGCCGGCGGTATGATGTCCCAGGATATCTTTGTGGAGGTGGGCCATGGTCCCACACTGATCGATAATAATGTAATGCTCTCCGAGGCCAGCGTACGTTTCTGTACCCAGGGCGTTGCCATGGTGCATAATCTGGTCTGCGGCGCTCTGACAGCAGTGAATGCGGGAACCGGCACGCGCTACACGCCCTATCATATGCCTCACCGCACGGAGGTCATGGGCTTTATGACGATCCTCCACGGTGACGACCGTTTCTACAACAACATTTTTGTCCAGAATCATCCTGCGGAGGAGGTTATTGTCGCTCATGACAGTGATTCCGGAGCTGATCCGGAGAACCGTCTGGCAGGTACCTGGATGTTTGACCAGTTCCCCACCGAGGCGGAATGGAAGGCTCAGTTTGACTTCTCCCGCCCCGCCAACATGCGTGAGCTGGAACCTGCTCATTTCGGCCATCTGCCTGTGTGGTGCGAGGGAAATGTTTACCTGAGCGGCGCAAAGGCATGCAAAAATGAAGTGAACGGCATGGAAGACAGCGTGAAGGCCGTGGTGGAGCTTACCGAGAAGGATGGCGCGCCTGCTCTTGTCACTAACGTGTATGAGCTTGTGGGCGGTTTCCGTGACCGTATGGTAAACTCCGATGTTCTGGGCAAAGCGTTCGAGCCGGAGGAGCGTTTCGAGAATCCGGACGGTACGCCCATCACCTTTAACCGCGACTATTTCGGCAGTTTCCGCGGCGCCGAAGTTCTTCCCGGACCCTTCGCTCAGGGAGGAACGGAATTTACATTATAATTGTAACGGAATTTACTATAAAAAATTGAAACAGGAAAAACTTGCAGCAGGAAAGACTTGCATAAAAAATTGCATCATAAAAATTTGCAGAAGAAAACCCGGGAGCCGATACCTCCGGGTTTTCTTTTTACAGGCGGAACAGAAAAAGCCGGTCCGGGATTCATGGGAAAATTCCGCCGCTCTTCTTGAATTGGAGAAGACGGGATGATATAGTAAATATATAGAGCAGACGTGCAGACATGATATTGTAAAATGCAGCAAGGAGCAGGCTATGGTGCGTACAGCCGGTCCCTGCAGGTATGCGAAACTGAATGGAAATGAGAAACGGTAAAAAACGGTACAAAAAGCAAAGGAGGTTTGCGGATCATGGTGAAAAAGCTTTTGGGAAAAACAGGGTTTCATGTTTCGGCGGTGAGTTACGGCGGGATTGTATCGGCGTCCCTGTATGATCAGTATGTTTATACGGGCGACGGACAGGCCGCCTCGGATTATTTCGTTTCCTGGGCAGTCGACCAGGGAGTAAATTATTTCGATGTGGCTCCGACCTATGGAAACGCGCAGGAGATTATGGGAAATTCCATCGCGCCTTACAGAAAAAATATTTATCTTGCCTGCAAAACAAATCAGAGGAAAAGAGCGGAGGCAGAGAAGGAAATGGAAGAATCCCTGAAGCTGCTCCACACGGATTATTTTGATACTTATCAGCTTCACGGCCTTGTTACCATGGAGGAACTGGAGACGGTGTTTGCCCCGGGCGGCGCGATGGAGCTTCTGGCGGAAATGAAGGAAAAAGGATATGCGCGCAGGCTTGGGATTACAGCTCATACGGAGGACGTGGCTATCAAAGCGCTGCAGCTTTATGATTTTGATTCCGTTCTGTTCCCGTTTAACTGGCATATGAATATGGCGCATGGAATGGGAAACAGGCTTCTACAGGTTGCGAAAGAAAAAAATGTCGGAGTATTGTGCATGAAATCCATGATCGAGCGCGCATGGGACGACAGGCTGGACGAGGAAGCGAAACGGAAATATCCCAAGAGCTGGTGCAGGCCCATTGACGAAGAAAAGGATCCGGAGCTGCTGACAGCGGCTTTGAAATACGCGGTATCTCTGGGAGTGGATACCATCATTCCTCCGGGAAATTTCGGACATTTTAAGTTTGCCGTGGAGCATATGGAGAAGGTGCTGTCAGAGCCGTTGAGCGAGGAGGAAAAAACGCTTCTGCGGGATCGCCTGGAGCTGGT
>CANQUG010000182.1 GCA_947626985.1 uncultured Lachnospiraceae bacterium
CAGTTCCTCTGACCAGGAATCCTCAGCTTTCTGCCAGCATAACTCTGCATCGCTTTTTATAACATGCGATGCCGTATTTCAGAATGTTCTCTATCCCGTCGTCCGCCAGATCGTCTTCATATCCAGTATGCGCAATCTGACTCAATGCCTTTTTGCATGCCGCATCCAGATCTCCGTCGTGAGCATATTTTACTTCGATGAGAATTCCCGTATCCCAGGTGTCCGGATAAACAAGGATGTCCGCATAGCCTTCCCCCATTTCCGGGTTGGAGGAGACGCTCCATCGCTGTTTCGCGCTTAGAATTCCCAACAGAACGCCATGATAAAAATTTTCTTTCATGTTCGTTTTTACGGCTGTGTCACGGATGCTGATGGTTTTTCTCAGATATTCTGTGAAAATCCGTTCAACGTCTTCTGCATTTCCGTTCTGGAGAGCACAGCAGAAGCGGTTCAGCGTATCTTCATCCTCCCGGACACTTTCCTTAAAGAATTCCATGATCTGCGTCACAAAAATGTCCCGGACAGCCAGATTGGGGATGACAAGTTCCATTCGTCTTCCCTGAGCTTTTCCGCGCTGCGTCAGGTAACCGGTTGTAAAGAGCAGGCTCCAGATATTATTGGTGGTCTGATAAATCTCCGGATAAGTGAGATCCTGGCGGATGTCCTTTGTGATGGATTCCCCCGCGATCAGCCGTTCGATTTCCCTTTTGACGGAGGCATTCTCCGTTTCCCGGATGAAGCGTTTCACCGCGTCGTTGCTGCTGGTGTTGATCCAGTAGTTTTCCGGCTGCGCGTCTTTGTCGTCCAGAAGGGAGTCACAGTAGTTCAGAACATCCCATGGACAGTATATGTCCATGTTGCCGAAATGATATCCGTCGTACCATTTTTTGGCAGTATCATAGTTGTCCGGAAATCCGTAATATGCGAAAAGCGCTCTGATCTCCGCGTCTGTAAAACCAAAATATTTATCAAAACGTATATCGGTGAGAGAGCGGATATTCAGATTGTTCAGCCCGGTAAAAATACTTTCCTTTGGAATCTGAAGGCATCCGGTCAGCACCGCAAACTTCAGACTGCTGTTTGTTTTCAGCGCCTGTCCCAGCAGGCTTCGGATAAAAGAGATCATCTGATCATAATATCCGTTTGTGTGGGCTCTGGACAGAGGAACATCGTATTCGTCGATCAGCAGAATCACCTTTGTTCCGTGGTGCTTTTCCAGTAATACGGAAAGCTTTTTCAGGCTGCCGGCGGCTGTGACCTCGTTCATTTTTTCATTCAGAAGATTTTTATATGCTGCTTTATCATACTCATTCAGTTTTTCACTGTCCAGAAGGAAATCAAATTTCCCGGCGGTTTCTATGATGAGCTGGACGGCCTTCTGCCGGGCGGTTTCATAATCTTGCGCATCGATTTCTTTGAGAGTAACGGAAATGACGGGATATTTTCCCATGTATTCCCTGCAGAGCGAGGGGTCCTTTGTGATTTCCAGTCCATCAAAAATACGTTTGTCTCCATTTGTGGAAAAGAAATGTTCCAGCATGCTTATGTTCAGTGTTTTTCCAAATCTGCGGGGACGGGTGAAGAGGTTTACCTCTCCCCAGTTCTGAAGCAGGTCTCTGATCAGTCCTGTTTTGTCGATATAGTAAAAACCATCTGAACGAAGCTTTTCAAAATTTTCAATTCCGATAGGAATTTTCTTTTTCTGCGTGTTCATTTTTGGGGACTCCTTTCCATATCCGGGATTAGACGAGCTTTGTATCATTATAATTCCGGGAAACCGGACGGTCAATAATCCGTCGGGGATTTTCGTATCGGCGCAGGAAAACTGCAGCTTTTCCAGAACATAAGATCTGCATTTATACTTCATCGCACACCTTCCAAAGCTGGGAAATGGCATATAAAGGAAGATTGATGAATTGTTCCTGTCTGCGGAAATCCGACATGGAAGTACGGACGCCAAAAGGAAGATTGTTGCCTGCCACAAAGGATTTAAGACTTTTGGCCATCAGGTTTTCTTCTGCCTTTACCTCCAGTGGAATCACCTTTCCGGTGTGCTGCAGAACAAAATCCACTTCACCGGAGGATTTCTCAGCGGACCAGTAATAAAGTTCGGTTTCCAGTTCCGACACAATCTGCTGGCAGACATATTGTTCGGTTAATGCTCCTTTGAATTCAGTGAAAATGGAATTTCCCCTGAGCAGTGTCCTGGGATCCAGATCTGTCATGGCTGCGAGAAGCCCTACATCCACGAAATACAGTTTAAAAGCCGGAAGATCCCGATAAGCCTTCAGAGGGATGCCTCCCTTTGTTACGCGGCCTGCTTTATGGCACAGTCCGCAGTCGATCAGCCACTGAATTGCGAGTTCAAAGTCTTTGGCCCTTGCACCTTCGCGAAGCGTGCTGTATATAAATTTTTTATTTTCCCTGGCAAGCTGGGAAGGGATGCCGTCCCAAACCATGCGGATGCGGGGGATCACTGCTGTGGGAGCATGTTTGGAGAAATCCTGTTCATAGTCCGAAATCAGCCTCTGCTGTACCCTGCGGGCGGCGGAAAGGCTCTGCCTGGGAAGGTAGGCATTGACTGCTGCGGGCATACCGCCTACATAATAATAGGTTTTCAGAAGATCGATATACCTGTCGCGAAACGCGGTCATCATCGGGAAATCCCGCTGCAGCAAAATGTGGAGCAGCGGTTCGTTTCCGGAGGCGTCCAGAAATTCAGTAAAGGACAGAGGATAAAGATTTATGCTGTCAACCTTGCCCACGGGGAAGGAAGTTCCCTCATGCATGGCGATTCCCAGCAGGGAACCGGCAGCCAGGATGTAATAACAGTGCTTGTCGTCCTCACAGAAATATTTGAGACTCTGAAGGGCAGCAGGCGCTTCCTGAATCTCGTCGAGAATGATAAGAGTTTTTTCCGGTTCGATTTCTGTGCCGCTCTCAATAGACAATCCCCGCAGAATACGGGTTACGTCAAAATCGCCGGAGAAAAGCTGTTTCATGCGTTCGTTGCGTTCAAAATTGATATAGGCACAGCTTTCAAAGGAATGACGTCCGAATTCTTTCATCAGCCATGTTTTTCCTACCTGTCTGGCGCCGCGAATGATCATGGGAAGCCGGCAGGGATCTTCCTTCCATTCCAAAAGCCGCTGCATTGCATATCGTTTCACGGAAACCGCCTCCTTAAATATTTTTCAGCTTTCGTTTATTTTATGTCACGAAGCACAGAAAATCAACTGATTTTCTGTGCTTCGTGACATAAATTCGGCCGTTTTTCTGATTCAGAAGATATTTCATGACAACGAATCAGAAATTCAGATAAACCTCCGTGCTGTTCTTACAGAATATTGTGAGGCAGGACCGAACATCGGAAAATTGATATCAAAGAATGATTATATCGTTATCACGATATTTATATTGCGGATGTGAAAATTTCGGAAGACTGAGAAGCATTTCGTTGTTCCGGTTTCCGGAGATGGAAAAGGAATTATGCGGGCGTATCGGGCGGAAAAACAGCTTCGAAAGCTGATGGAGGAACTGAAGCGGACTCCCTGAAGGACGGCGGAAGAAAACACCGCGAATATTCATACAAATTATTTACAAATCTCCTTGACACGGAAGTATTCCGGATGTAATGTGAATTTACAGGATATTTGAGAA
>CANQUG010000183.1 GCA_947626985.1 uncultured Lachnospiraceae bacterium
CTGGAGCAGTGGTTGGAGTAACGGCTGGAATAAAGGGATATTGTATGAGAAGATTTTGAGTTATCGAAAAATGTATATCAGACAGATTCCGGATGAAGATGTTGCGGATATACTGGAGGAGCCTCTGGATTTTGTGAAGAAGATTTTCACGTATTTTAAGAATCATCCGGATTGGGATGATCAGATGATTGTTGAGAAATTGGCCGGGGAAGATTCGAAGGAGATCATAAGAAGGGAACAGTGACTGTTAGCTTACATTCTTACCAAAGACGAAAATCCGTCAGCTACAGGACTTTAAAATGATCGAACCCTCATGAGGAGATTCGGGAAAAATCCACGTCTCCTTTTGTTTTACGGAGTCTTACGTAAAATTCTTAAAGTTGTCTAAGCTGTATTCAAAATTGTATGTTCCTTGAAAAATCAATACCCAACATTGCGGAAATACCATTTTCCATGTCCAAAGCACGAGCAAAGCCCCGCGCTTCGGACATGGAAATTTCCTGGCTGTAAGCTTACACATGTATCCCCTGTGTATCAGCGATATTTACCATTGTCTGTTTCCCTCAATCAGTCCATAAAGCTTCTCCGTCTGCGATATTACGCACTCTGTCCCGAACAGTTTTAAGCCTGGGACAGCAGCGTCTCTGCGGCAGAACGCACAGCGCGGGCCACCGCTCCTTCCTCAAAGGGAATGGACAGGTTCGCATAGCGAAGGGTTTCTTTATAACCCATGCTGCCGCCGCAGCAGCAAAGCTTTTTGTAATCCTCCCAGGCCTTCCGATGGTCCTCTCGGTTCCTGGTGCCGAACTCCATCGCGCCCATGGTGGTCAGCGTATAGTTAATGTAATAGAAGGGATACAGATAAATATGCAGTTTATGATACCAGTAGCCGCCACGCTCCATGAAAGGATCCTGATCGTAGGTCCGCCAGGGCATATATTTCTCTTCCAGCTTATGCCATTCATAGGTGCGCTCCCTGGGAGTCAGACCGGGATTGGCGTAGCAGATGTGCTGAAATTCATCCACCGCGACGCCGAAGGGTACAAAGGTGATCGCCTCCTGAAGATGCGCGAAGCGGAATTTGTCCGCCTGATCGCCAAAGAACCATTCTGCGTAGGGATACGCGAACTGTTCCATTGCCATCGAATGAATCTCCGCAATATCGGTGGATTCGCTGTAATATTCCGAGATCGGCTGACTGCGCATCGCCATATAACCGGCAAAAGCATGCCCCATCTCATGGGTCAGCACCTGCATATCCCCGATGGTCTGATTAAAACAGGAAAAAACAAAAGGAGCCTTTAAGGAGGGCAGATCTGTCATATAGCCGGTGGACGCCTTGCCCGGTCTGTTTTTGAGATCCATCAGCTCGTGCCCGATCATAAAATCAATAAATTCCCCGGTCTCCGGACTGATCTCGTGATACATCCGGCGGGCCTGCTCCACCATGAAATCATCGTCCCCCGCCGGCACGGCGTTGCCGTCCGGATAGATACGCTTCTCATCATAAACCATAACCCTGGGAATACCGAGGCGTCTGGCCTGTGCCTCGTAAAGCTTCTCGCACAGGGGAACCAGCTCCCTGCGCACCTGCTCGCGGAAAGCCGCCACCTCCTCAACGCCGTAATCTGTCCTTCCCTGTTTGAGATAGCCCAGGGGAATGTAGTTCTCAAAGCCCAGATTGCGGCCCATCTCATTTCGCAGGGCGATCAGCTCATCCCAGATTTCCTCCAGTCTTTTTTCATGAGAATGATAAAAATCAGAATACGCCTGGAAGGCGGCTCTGCGCACCTGCCGGTCGTCGTCCCCGAAATATTTCTGCACACCGTAAAGGTTTTGAGTCTCGCCCTGGAAGGGAATCTCCGCCGTGGCCATGATCTTCTGATACTCATCGGTCAGTCTGGCTTCCCGCTGCATCAGCGGAATATTGGCTTCACAGAAGGATTTTTGCTGTAATTCCATCTGCACAAAGATCTGCCTGCCGAATTCCGCCTCAAAATCTGCGCGGAAGGGACTGCTCATAAACACCTGATTGAGGGCGATTATATCGGGCATAATCGTCGGGAAGGTTTCCTCCAGATACGCGTTTTCCGCCTCATAAAATTCGTCCCGTGTGTCCAGAGTATGCCGGATCATGGCAACGGACGCCATCGTGGCAAGCTCCTGCTGCAGGCCGTCCATTTCCATCATGCAGGCGCGGATCTCAGCATAATTCTTCGCATTTTTCGCCCGCGCCGTAAACTGCCGCAGGGTTTCTTTCAGCGCGTCCAGGTCCGGACGCCGATACTCAAGGGTTGAAAATTTAAAATCGTTCATTTGTTTGAAGTCCTTTCTTTTATTTAAAACCGGACATGGAAAATTCCGGGTCCGATTCTCTGCTGACATGATTATAATGAAATTCATTTTCCATGTCAAATGGTATCGGCGGTTCCAGAGCGCGGGACTGATCTGTATAGCCCTGCATAACTTTTTGACAAATCCAACAAAATATTCGTTGACAAACACTGGCGCGATATGTATAATTTAAAAAGTGTGGATAGGAGATTATTATGCAGATACATTTATCAGATATTTCATCCATTGATGGGAAATGTATGCAGGTTTCTGCCGGGCTTTCCTTTGATACCGTGGATATCCATTATGGCAGTCATCAGACGGACCGGTTTCCCGTTCTCAGGAAGGAGCCGCTGGAGCTGACCATCGCCAATACGGGGAACAGGGTACTGGAACTTTCCGGGCACGGTGAAATTACCGTCGGGATTCCCTGTGACCGGTGTCTGAAGGAAGTGGCCGTTACCCTTCCTCTTTCTTTTCAGCGGAAGATCGACATGAAGCTGACGGATGAAGAGAGAGTTTATGATCTGGATGAAAGCAGCTATCTCACAGGCATGGATCTGGATGTGGACCGTCTGGTCTGCCTGGAAATACTGATGTGCTGGCCTTTGAAGGTTCTCTGCAGAGAGGACTGCAAAGGAATCTGCAGCCGGTGCGGGAAAGATCTCAATGAAGGACCCTGCGATTGCCAGGAGGAGCCCAGAGATCCCCGAATGGCAGCTATCAGTGATATATTTAGAAAATTTAAGGAGGTGTAACGTATGTCCATCTGTCCAAAGAATAAAACATCTAAAGCAAGACGTGACAAGAGAAGAGCGAACTGGAAAATGAGCGCTCCGAACTTGGTAAAGTGCAGTAAATGCGGCGCTTTAATGATGCCCCACAGAGTATGCAAGGCCTGTGGAAGCTATAATAAAAAAGAGATCATTAAAATCGAGGACTGAGAATGTACGGGAAGCAGGGAAGACGCCAAAAGGCGTAGCCCTGCTTTTTCTTTTCTCGTGTCGGGAAAATTTCCTGTCGGCAAGAGTGCCCATTCTGTCATGCAGATACCGTAAGCCGGCAAGAGTGCCCATTCTGTCATGTAGATGTCGTAGTCGACAAGAGTGCCCTTTCTGCCATGCAGATGCCGTAGTTGACAAGACTGTCCTTTCTGTCATGTAGACGCCGTAAGCTGACAAGACTGCCTTTTCTGCCGCAGGTGCCATACAGCAGACAAGGCTGTGCTTCCTGTCTGGCAGACCGTTTGGGCGCGGTTTTAACGGAGACGAAATCCACCGCTTACGGAGACTTGGGCGCGAAGGCTCTTCCTGAGCGTC
>CANQUG010000184.1 GCA_947626985.1 uncultured Lachnospiraceae bacterium
TTCCGGCGTTCAATCCCCATATGATGAAATTCCATTATGGCGGATTGAGGAACAGCCGGAGTACTTTTCCATACAGCTGTTCTCCTTTCCGCACCACAGAGAAAGGAGAATTGTTTTATGAAACGGAAACTGGAAGATCTGAATCTGCTGGATGATTTTCTGTTTGGTTCGATGCTGACCTATCCTGATACTGGAGAGGCATTTGCCCGGATCCTGCTGCGGATTATTTTGAACAGAGAGTTTGAAAATCTTAAAGTGATACCCCAGAAAGTCTACTATGGAAGTGATACGGAATATCACGGGGCGCGGCTGGATGTACATGCGGAAGGTCAGGAGCTGCTGACACAAAAAAATGCGAGTTTTGATATGGAGCCGGAAACCGACAGCCGGAAGGAAGCAGTGGCGGCATTGCCGAAACGGGTGCGCTTTTACCATGCAGTCATAGACACCTACAGTCTGGAATCCGGAAAAAAATATCATGCCATCAGGGACGTGGCGGTTATTCTGATCACGCCGTTTGATCCCTTCGGAAAGAACCGGATGGTGTATACGATAAGAAATCACTGTGTGGAAGATACCAGTATCCCTTATGACGACGGAGCGCTGACATTGTTCCTGTACACGAAAGGGACAGAAGGGAATCCGCCGGAGGAACTGAAACAGCTGTTAAAGTACATGGAACATACGGTCCCGGAAAATGCAGTAAATAAAGAACTGAAAGAAATTCAGAGAATGGTGGATACTGTAAAGGAAAATAAGGAGGTCAGGCTGAGACATATGAATTTTCTGGAAAGAGAAGAGAGGATGATGGAAAGGGTCTGGGAAGAGGCCTGGGAAGCAGGAATGGCAGAGGAACGGGTCAATACGGAACGTGAACGAAAGCGTGCAGAACAAGCTGAAGAACAGATTCGAAAGCTGATGGAGGAGCTGAAGCTTCCCGGAATATAATGATTTACAGCTTCAGATGAGTAATTCCGAAAGCGTCATCGCGCCGCAAAGGCCGGATTGACGGTGTGATTCTCTGAAAGCCGTGCTCTGCGGCATTTTTTCAGCTGCGGAAACTTCTCTTTCAGACAGTGAAAAGAATGCGCAGAGCAGGCTGAAGTTTATTCATAATCAGGTTTCCATATAACGGGCCGGTCATTCATTGAAAATCCTCCAGTATCCACCGCTGATTCACCGCGAATACAGATCTTCTGTCGTTGAAAAATTCCATGAATCCGTCCATCATCTCATGTCCGTATAAGCTTCCGTCACGATGAACCGCCTTTACATAAGGAACGTGAAACAACTCCGTGCTGTTGCTCCAGGTAAGCACATAGCATGCTCCCGAACCGGACAGAACATCCAGCATCTTCCCGAACCAGTGAGTTTCCGGATTGCCGGAACGTCTCAGCGCTATAACCGCATCTCCTTTTTCAGGAACCATCTGCATGATTCCAGTCTCTGTTACGGCGAAAAGCTTGCCGTGCTCATCGGCAAACTGCCGGGCCGCCGATACCGCGGCTGCAAATTCGGAAAACCACGGGCCGCTGCCTGCTTCCGAATTTGCATCATATATGTCGATTCCTATCACATCTACATAATCGTCCCCAGGATATCGCTGATCGGATACTGCCGCAGAGTCCTGCGTATACTCCACGTCGGCAGTGTATACATAAATCAGGTTATGAACCTGTTTCGTATCCCGCAGATATTCTGCCGTGTATTGAAACAGCTGCTGATATTCGGCGGCACTGCCGCCTGAGGCTCCCCACCAGAACCAGCCGCCCGCGGCTTCGTGGAAAGGCCGGAACAGAATCGGACCTTTCACCTGACCGGCGTAATCAGCAATCATATCCAGATAAGCATTGAATTTTTCATTGGAGGCCCCTCCGGGAAGAATCTGGCGGACAGAATCATCGCTTTGATTTCTGGCGGAGGAAGTCGTGAAATCATATTTTGCATAGGAAGGATCCTGTTCCGGTCTGTAATCGGAAGCTTCCGCAACCTGAACAAAATTGGGCATATGGCAGGAAAGGGTTACCAGCGCGCCTCTGTCGATGGCTGTATTGGCCAGCCGGGCCGCCGCCTGCACATTGGCGGCAGCGCTGCCAAGGCTGCTGATATCAATCTCCGGCAGACCGTTTCGTAAGGCAAAACCACTGTTGTACAGAACAGCGCTGAATTCCTGTCCGGTCAGAGACAGAGTATCCATGCCGATAATTCCGGCATTGGATCCGGTGATATCTTCCACATCGGAACCGGTGAGTTTTTTCTGGCTTCCGGGAGCCGCTCCGGCCTTGCTCCACAGTTCGTCCTGCATTCCGAATATCACATGATCTGTGGATCCGATGGCCTTCAGATAAGCATAGGCCTTTGCCGCGGCGGGATCCGCCTGCTTATCCGCCAGAATTACCTGGTTCCAGTCTGCTGACGCCAGATCTCCGTTTTCCGTAACCAGGGACGTTCCGATAAGGAACAGGGTTGTTTTGTCGCCGCGTCTGACGGTGGAATCTACGGAGCTGCCGTCGTCCACACTGGCCGGATCCCAGGTAAAATACGGATTCGACACGGCAATTTCCCCCGCATAATCACACCTGCGTCCCACAAAAAAGATTACAACATTCCTGACAGGCTGAGTTACCACCTGGTCAAAGGGAACGGAATCCACCCATTGGCCATTTGCGTTGGTTCCTACTGTCTCGGAAAACGGAACCACTATAGTCGCACTGCCGTAGGTATTCCCGCCGACAGTCACAATTTTCGAGAAATCATCGGAGACAAGCTCCGTCACGGCATTGGACTGGGCCCATTCTTCGCTCTCTCCCAGCAAAAGCGCCGTCTGTACACGAATTCGGCCTTCAAAAGAAGGTTCTTCCCCCTCAGAAACCGGAATCAGGACGTCCATAGCAAACGAAATCCCCTCTCCGGGAACTTCATCGGTGGTGAGATTCAGATTCCACACATCATCGTCTTCATCCCACATATTGTTCACGTCAAAATTCACGTCGCGCGAAGCGGAAATGCTGTCCGCTGCCGGTTCCGCCCAAACCCCCGTACCAAACGCTCCAAGGAGCAGTCCGGCGATGATGCCTCCGGCTGTTTTTCCCGGCCATCCGATTTTTTTTCTTTTCGCCTTTGCTCCCATACCTCCAGAAATTCCCCTTTCCTCCGACCTGCTTATCAGGAATGATTCTTTTAGATTATACCTTTTTTAAAGAATTAATCAACCCCTGCTGCAGGAAATTGCGGTCAGTCTCCCTGAAATATCAGGAGCTGTTCCGGCACCGCCGAAGAAGCGGATGCAAATAATACGTCTGTTTTTCTGCCGCCTGCCTGAAATTCCACGGACAAGCGGCATGTTTCGTCACATTTGTGGAGTAAAAAAAGAGAAATTATTAACTTTCTGTGAACTTTGTATATTTTATAAGATATGATTGCACTTTTTTTGGTTACTTGTTATAATAAGAAAGCGTACACAGGGCATCCGGTTTTCCGGGTGCCTGAAACAGGGTTGAACATGAGGAAATGAGATATGTTAGGCAATTGCATCTTTGAGTCATCATCATTATGTATTGGTAGAAACGGAGAGGTGAATTATGAATTTAGGTATCATTGCCCACAATAGTAAAAAAGTGCTGATCGAGGACTTTTGTATCGCCT
>CANQUG010000185.1 GCA_947626985.1 uncultured Lachnospiraceae bacterium
ACCATCAAAGCCTGGGCAGAGTCCGGTATGAAATTTATGGGCGTGGCAAAGGGAACGCCTGCCACAGTGGATCATGACGCAATCAGGGAGGCAGGTCTGGAGCTTTCCTACACACCGGGAAGAAACCGTGTGGCAGTTGCGGAATTTACTATGGGACTGATGATCGCGGCGGCAAGACATCTGACATTAAGCGCCACCGGACTTTCCAAAGGAGAGCATACCGGAGCGCCCAAAGAAAACATTTATGATGTGCCGGATGTGAAAAATGTTACCTTTGGTCCGCTGGATGAAAAGCATCCCTTTACGGACTACGGCATCGGTTTTGAACTGTACGGCAAGAAGCTGGGTATCGCCGGATACGGCGCCATCGGCCGTGAGGTGGCTGTGAGAGCGAAGGCCTTCGGTATGGAGATCCTCGCCTATGATCCATATATGCCTGCGGAGCGCATCGAGGCGGACGGAGCAAAAGCGGTGGATCTGGACACCATGCTGGGAGAGAGCGATATCGTAAGCATTCATCTTCCCGTGCTTCCTTCCACAAAGGCTTCCGTAAATAAGGACTGGTTCAATAAGATGAAGCCAACTGCATACCTCATCAACACCGCCAGGGCGGCAGTGATCGATCAGAAGGACTTCGTGGAGGCCCTTGAAAGCGGAAAAATCGCGGGAGCTGCTGTGGACGTGTACTGGGAAGAGCCCGTACCGGCCAATCATCCCCTGCTTAAGATGAGAAACGTGGTATGCACTCCTCATATGGCAGGTCTCACCACAGATGTGGACGGATGGTCGGGAACCATGATGGGCGAGGAAGTGATCGCCTATCTGAAGGGCGAACCCAGAAAATATATCTGGAAAGTGAAAAAATAAATCAGGCTGAAAAAGGAATCGGGCTGAAAAACGAATCAGGTGGAAAACCAATCAGGCTGAAAAATGAATCAGTCCGAAAACGAATCAGGTTGAAAATGATTCAGGCTGAAAACAAATCAGGCTGAAAACAAATTAGGCTGAAAACAAATTAGGCTGAAAACAAATCTGACTGAAAAGATAAATCAAATAGAATAAATCAGACAAGGAGAAAATAATGGGAGCGAGAACTTGCAGAGGGAAAGAGAAGTATCCTCATCTCTTCACCCCCCTTCGAATCGGAAATATCAGATTAAAGAACCGCATCATCGGGGCTCCCACAAGCCCCAGCATGATCACCACGGAGGGTCATTTTACTCCGGAGATGATCGCTTATCTGGAGGAGAAGGCCAGAGGCGGGGCCGCGGTGGTTACCTACGGGGAGGCTATCGTGCACTCTGCTACAGGAAAGTCCCACAACAAGCAGCTCCAGCTGGATTCCTTCGGTGTGAAGCAGGGACTTGCCTCGGCGGCCAGAGCCATTCACAACGGCGGCGCCTATGCCAATATCCAGCTGTCCCACGGCGGCATGTACGGCGGCCTGGCCAGTGTGGGCGGAGATGAGGACGGATGTGAAATCGCCTACGGCCCCAGCAAATGCACCATGCCGGCAGGGGAAGTGGAGGAAATGCCGAGAGAGCTGATCTTTGAGATCATTGAGTCGTACAAAAAGGCGGCAAAGCTGGTGAAGGACTGCGGATTTGACATGGTACAGGTACACGCCGCTCACGGCTGGCTGTTTTCCCAGTTCCTCTCACCGGTGCTCAACCAGAGGACGGATGAATTCGGAGGCTCTCTGGAAAACCGCGCCAGATTTCTCATGTTGGCCCTGGATGCTGTCAGGGAGGGTGTGGGACCCAGATTCCCCATCGAAATCCGTCTTTCGGGAGACGATCTGACTGACCGCGGCCTGAATATGGCAGAGTGTGTGGAAGTGGCCAAGATGGTTGAGGATAAAGTGGATCTGATCAATGTTTCCTGCGGAAATCATGAGGATCCGGATATGTTCTGCAGAACTCATCCCTCCGCCTTTTATCCCAGAGGAATCAACGTGCAGTTTGCCGCGGAAATTAAGAAGCATGTGAAAAAACCGGTGGCGTGCGTGGGTTCCCTCAATGACCCGGCGCAAATGGAGCGCATCCTTGTGGAGGGAGAGGCCGACGCGGTGGAGATCGGAAGAGCTCTTCTGGCTGATCCGGAAATTCCCAACAAGGCCCTGCACGACCAGGCGGATGACATTACTCCCTGCCTGCGCTGCTATGAGTGCTTCGGTGAAACATCAAAATGCGAAAGCGTGAAATGTACGGTGAATCCTGTGATGGGCCAGCAGCTGTCCGCAAAATACGGCCTGGCGCCGGCGGCAGCGTCGAAAAAGGTGCTGATCGCAGGCGGCGGCCCCGGAGGAATGGAAGCGGCCATTACAGCGGCGAGAAGAGGCCATGATGTGACCCTTGTGGAGAAATCCGGGGAACTGGGCGGAAATCTTCATCCTGCGGGAGCTCCTTTCTTCAAGGAGGATATCAGGAAGCTCTGCGCGGTTCTGGAAAAACGTGTGAAGGAAGCCGGAGTGAAGGTGGTTCTGAACACAGAAGTGACGCCGGAGTACGTAAAGGAATTTGATCCGGACGCGCTGATGGTTGCCATCGGCTCCAATGAGCTTCGTCCGCCCATTAAGGGAATGGATCTTCCCCATGTGATCATGGCTGTTGACGCGGAGCTTCATCCTGAGAAGCTGGGCAAAAAAGTGGCTATCATGGGCGGCGGCCTGGTGGGCAGCGAGGCAGCGGTATCCTTCCGTCATGAGGGCCGTGAGGTTTCCATTATCGAGATGAAGAAGGCAGTTGCCGAGGAAGTGAATTCCTTCTACCGGGGAGGCCTGATTGTGGAAGTGGAGAATTCCGCCTCCATCTATGTGAATACGAAGGTAAAGGAAATCATTCCGGAGGGCGTGCTCTGCGAGCGGGGCGGTGAAGAATTTGTGGTTGAGGCGGATTCCGTGGTCTGCGCCCTGGGCTTCCGCGCACCCTATGACAAAGTAGACGCTCTCTGCGATATGGTGGATGAGTATTATATTATTGGCGACTGCAAAAATGTGGGACAGATTTATCACGCCATTAATCAGGGATATTATTCAGCCCTGAGACTGTAATTGAGGCTGTGAAATTTAGACTGTAATTGAGACTGCAATTAAGATTGTAATTGAGACTGTCCTTAAGACTGTTAGACTGCAATTGAGACTGCAGCCGAAAAAATGAGATCAGGTGAGCCGGGGGAGGAGAGGGCTCCTGCCCCGGTATCACAGAAGCGGAAAGAGGGAAGCAATTATGAAAATGAAGGCGGCACTGATGTACGGTCCCGGCGATATCCGTGTGGAGATGACAGAGAAACCGGAATGTCCCAGGGACGGGCTGATCCTGAAAATCATGGCGGTGGGACTGTGCGGTTCCGATATCCGGAATCTGACTACCGATTCCAGAAAGGGCCGTTATCCCTTTATCTACGGACATGA
>CANQUG010000186.1 GCA_947626985.1 uncultured Lachnospiraceae bacterium
TCTTATTGAACTGAAATGGAATAAAACAAAAGATGGCGCCATACAGCAGATCAAAGACAGGGACTACCCGCATGTACTGAAAGAATATGGCAGCGATCTTCTCCTGGTAGGAATCAATTATGACGAAAAAAGCAAGAAACACACCTGTAAAATAGAAAAATATCGCTTTGCCTGGTGAGACAGATCGTATCCAGTCCAGTCAGGAGAAGAGATTATTTCCCGTAGAATAACAAGGCTTCCGACGCTGCAAAACGCCGGAAGCCTTGCTTTGCTTCCCGATATCAGATCTCCTGGCTCTGTTTTTTCCCCGCCAGTACCATCGTTCCGTAAACCGGAAGCTTTTCCCTGCTCTCCCCGAAAATCAGCTCCAGATCGCCGGGAAGATCCAGAACCGCTTCCTCTCTGCCGAAATTCTGAATGAACACATAAACCGCGGTGTCCGATTCGCGGGTACTCACTTCCACTCCTTCCGGAATCCGGAGCCCCGGAATGGCCGGAAGAATTCCGCTCTGTTCCATCACTGCGGCATAGACGTCATCGTAAAAGGCCTGCTCCATGTCACCGCAGATGTAATATGCCTTTCCTTCTCCCCAGGAATGGCAGGTAAACGCCGGTTCTCCCGCATAAAAGTCTTCCCCGTAGGTGAACAGAACCTGAGCGTCCGTCACCTTCACCAGGTCGCACAGATTTTCACAGGAATAGCTGCGGGTCAGCCCAAGAGGATTTCCTTTCACGGGAACTGCGGAATTTTTCTCCCCGTCATACAGAGCGTCTATTTCCTCATGCCGCAGCCCCAGAACATCCATAAGACCATGAGGCGTCCCGCCCAGGAAACAGAGGTCCGTCTCATCCGCAATCCCGCTCCAGTAAGTCATAAACAGGATTCCGCCCCGGGCGACATACGCCCGCAGCTTTTCCTCAAAGCCCGCCCGGAACATATACGCCATAGGCACAGCCAGTACCTGATAATCGTCCAGAGGCTGCTCCATATCGATCACATCCACGTCAAAACCTGCTTTTCTCAGCGCAATGTAGGACTTCTGCACCGTATCCTTATGATGAAGCCCCACATTTCTCGGCCCCTGGGCGTCTTCCATAGCCCAGCGGCTCTCCCAGTCATAGACCACCGCGGTCCTGGCGCGCACATCGCTTCCCGCCAGATCGCTCAGAAGCTGAAGATCCGCTCCTGTGCGCTTCACTTCCCGGAACACACGGGTATCGTTTCCTCCATAGTGATCGATCACCGCTCCGTGAAACTTTTCCGAGCATCCTCTGCCCTGACGGATCTGGAAATACTGCACGCTGTCCGCTCCGTGGGCGACAGCCTGGAGAGAGGCCGCTTCCAGCATGCCCGGACGTTTCAGTTTGCTCACCGGCTGCCAGTTGGTGGCGGAAGGACAGGACTCCATCAGGAAAAACGGCTTCTTCTGAATGGAACGCATCAGATCATGGTACATCGCCGTATCCATGGCGGTGGCGTACTCCGGACCATTGTGCCACGACGGATAGCTGTCCCAGGATATAAAATCCACCACATCCGCAAATTTGTGATAATTCAGTCCGTCAAAATAGTACATCATATTGACAGTGGCCGGTTTCTCCGACCCGGCGTCTCTCAGCGCCTGAATCTCCCATCTGGCAAAATCCGCAGTGCGGTCGGTCACAAATCTCTTCCAGTCCAGGTTCAGACCGTTCACGCATGAGTCCCCCATAGGCGAAGGGGCTTCCACCTGATCAAAATTGTTATATTCATGACTCCAAAAAGACGTATACCATCTTCTGTTCAGTTCCTCTATCGTACCGTATTTCTTTTTCAGCCAGCCGCGGAACTCCGCCTGACAAAGAGGGCAGTAACATTCCCCGCCGTATTCATTGGATATGTGCCAGGCAATCACTCCGGGATGATCTCCGAAACGTCTCGCCAGCTCCATATTGATCCGGCGCACCTCCCTGCGATAGACCGGAGAGGTATAACAGTGATTGTGGCGGCCTCCGTACAGTCCTCTGCGTCCAAAGGGGTCTGTCCGGCGGATTTCCGGATATTTCTCCGCCATCCACCTGGGCCTGCTGCCCGACGGCGTAGCCAGAAACACGGAAATCCCGTTTTCATGCAGAGTATTGATCCGCTCCTCCATCCAGTCGAAGCGATACCTTCCCTCCTCCGGCTCGATAGCCGACCAGGAAAAAATCCCCAGGGAAACCACATTGATCTGCGCTTCCTTCATCATTTCAATATCTTTTTTCAGTATTTCCGGGTGATCCAGCCACTGCTCCGGATTATAATCTCCCCCGTAAAGCATCCTTCCAAAACTGTGAAATTTCTCTGCCATACAGTTATCCTCCCTGTTCCGTCCATTGCATAATTCGGCATATGTCAGCTTTATCCTCCGCGGCAGTTTGTCCTGACGCAGCGCGCCGCCTTATATCCCGTGTCGCTGTTATCTTATTACATCCCGCTCTTTTTGTAAAGAACAGGAACTCTGATTCGTCCCGAATTTCACCGGATTTTCCGAACAGACATCCTGCTGCACTCTGATCCGCACGTTCAAACCTCGCTTTCAGTATTTCCGCTAATGATTTTCCCGGACAAGAAAGGATGAAGAATACACTCGTTTATCTGATGCTGCAATGGTATGATGCCATTGAAGAGGTTAACGTTTCTGCGAAGCTCCTTTCCAGACGGTGGACCACAGAGATCACAGCACGGAACAGGCTGTTTCTCGAAAAGCTTGGGGTCCCGACCCTTTGATGTTTTGAGTACTGATTACACGACTTTTAGAATTTTATCAAAAAGCAGCATTTTGCATCTCCTTCACTAAATCTCCCAAAAATTCCTCATTGATTTCCCGGTGTTATACGAATATAATGAATTCATACTATCTATTCTCACAAACTGCCGGCTCTGCGGACCGTCTTCCGGTATGCGTTTCACTGCTGAAGGAGAAAACGCATTGATGGATACAGCCGAAGTTCACTCCTGCATACGAGAAAACAAAACGGAATTCACTTCAGAGAAAACGAAACCGGAAAGTCCGGTTCCGAATAAATCAGCGTCAGATAAATCAGACAATACTGCGCCGGATAAATTCAGCGGCTCTGTCCCGGATAAAACAGATCCCCTTCCGGAAGCTCAGCATGTAAGAAACTCCAACAGCCAGACAATATTTAAAAACGCCAGGCTCACCTGCGAGTTTCTGAGAGATTATTCCGGTATCTCTCTCTTCTCCGACATCCAGCCGGAGGATATCGAAGATATGACGGATCGCTATCAGGCTCTGCTGGGAATCGATTTTGAGTCCGACACGGTAAAAAAAGTACACGTCCATTCCAAAGAGGAAGAGATCGTTTACGTAATTTCGCTGATCGAGCATAA
>CANQUG010000187.1 GCA_947626985.1 uncultured Lachnospiraceae bacterium
CCCTTTGACTGTACCACGTCCTACCGGCCGGGGACCCGGTTCGGGAGCGGGGCCATTCGGAGAGAATCCTTTGGGATTGAGAGCTACAGTCCCTATCAGGATGCGGACCTGGAGGACGCTCCTGCGATGGACGCGGGGGATCTGGAGCTCTGTTTCGGAGATACGGAAGCAGCGCTGAATGACATCAGAGAGTTTGCCGGGGAAATTCTGGCGGATGGGAAACTGCCCTTTTTGCTGGGAGGGGAACATCTGGTGACTCTGGGAGCATTTCGGGCTGTGCATGCGGTTTGGCCGGAGGCGGAGATCATTCATTTTGACGCCCATGCGGATCTGAGGGAGGAGTATCTGGGGGTACGGCTCTCCCATGCATGCGTGCTGAGAAGATGCTGGGAGCTGACGGGAGACGGGAAAATCCACCAGTTCGGCATACGCTCCGGGGACAGAGAGGAATTCCGATGGGGCAGGGAACATGTGGATATGCACAGGTTTAATTTTCAGGGGCTGGAGGAGACTCTGGAACTGCTGAAGGGGAAGCCGGTGTATGTCACCGTGGATCTGGATGTGCTGGACCCCGGAGTGTTTCCCGGGACAGGGACGCCGGAGCCGGGCGGCGTCAGTTTCGATGAGCTGCGCCGGGCCGTGACGATGGTGTGCTCCCGGGCGAAGGTGGTGGGCTGCGATGTGAACGAGCTGAGCCCTCATTATGACCAGAGCGGCGTGTCCACGGCTGCGGCCTGCAAGATCGTAAGAGAAATGCTGCTGGCTCTGAGCAGGTGACGGCGGGGCGGTTTTTCTGACCTGCTGCGGGGAGCCGGCTTTTATTGGATAAAAATGTGTGAAAATTGAGGAGGATGACAAAATGAGCAGGGTACTGGTAATCGGCTGCGGGGGCGTGGCAAGTGTGGCAATTCAGAAATGCTGTCAGAACAGCGAGGTCTTTACGGAGCTTTGCATCGCAAGCCGTACGAAAGCCAAATGCGACGCGCTGAAGGAAAAGCTGGAGGGTACGACGAAGACGAAGATCACCACCGCGCAGGTGGACGCGGATAAGGTGGAGGAACTGGTGAAGCTCATCCGGGAGGTGAAGCCGGATCTGGTGATGAACATAGCGCTTCCCTATCAGGACCTTACGATCATGGACGCCTGTCTGGAATGCGGCGTGAACTATATGGATACGGCGAACTATGAGTCGGAGGATATCATGGAGCCGGGCTGGAGAGAAATTTATGAGAAGCGGTGCAGGGAAGAAGGATTTTCCGCATATTTTGATTATTCCTGGCAGTGGGCCTATAAGGAGAAATTTAAGAAGGCGGGACTGACGGCGCTTCTTGGTTCCGGATTTGACCCGGGGGTGACTCAGGCTTACTGTGCGTATGCGCAGAAGCATTTGTTTGACCAGATCGATACCATTGATATTCTGGACTGCAACGGCGGCGATCACGGTTATCCCTTTGCCACGAATTTTAATCCGGAGATCAATCTCAGGGAGGTTTCCGCTCCCGGGTCCTACTGGGAGAACGGTCACTGGGTGGAGGTTCCGGCCATGAGCATTAAGCGCGAATATGAGTTTGACCAGGTGGGGAAGAAGGACATGTATCTTCTGCACCATGAGGAGATTGAATCTCTGTGCAAAAATATCCCGGGCGTTCAGCGGATCCGTTTCTTTATGACCTTCGGGCAAAGTTATCTCACTCATATGAAATGTTTGGAAAATGTGGGAATGCTGTCTACGGAGGCTGTGGATTTTGAGGGTCAGAAGATTGTGCCCATTCAGTTTTTGAAGGCCCTTCTGCCGGATCCTGCTTCTTTGGGACCGCGTACCGTGGGCAAAACAAATATCGGATGTATTTTTACCGGAAAAAAGGACGGCAGGGAGAAGACGGCATATATATACAATGTATGCGACCATCAGGAGAGCTACAGGGAAGTGGGTTCTCAGGCCATTTCCTATACTACGGGCGTGCCTGCCATGATCGGGGCTATGATGCTGGTGACCGGGAAATGGAACAAGCCGGGGGTATATACGGTGGAGGAGTTTGATCCGGATCCTTATATGGAGGCTTTGAATAAGTGGGGACTGCCTTGGCAGATCAACGACGCTCCGGTGCTGGTGGACTGATGGGTGAGAAGAAGAGTGGTGCAGGAACAGTCTGAGGATTTGGAGGGCACATATGGAAGAGGGATTAAGGACACCCTATTTTATGGTGGATGAGGAGAAACTGGTCAGGAATCTGGAAATACTTGCCGGAGTTTCCGGGCGGACCGGCTGCCGGATTTTGCTGGCGCAGAAAGCGTTTTCCATGTTTGCCGTGTACTCGCTTTTGCGGCAGTATCTGGCGGGAACGGCCGCCAGCGGCCTGTTTGAGGCAAGACTGGGGCATGAAGAGTTCGGCGGGGAAACCCATGTGTATTCTCCGGCTTACAGAGAAGACGAATTTCAGGACATTCTGAAATATGCGGATCATATCGTCTTTAATTCCCCTGCGCAGGTAAAAAAATACGGGCAGCAGGCGAAGGCGGCGGGAAAATCCCTGGGGCTTCGGGTAAACCCGGAATGCTCTACCCAGGAGGGACATGCCATTTACGATCCATGCGCTCCGGGCTCCCGCCTGGGCACCACGGTTTCCCAGTTTGAGGAAAGCATTCTTCCCATCCTGGACGGACTGCACTTTCACACGCTCTGCGAGCAGAATTCCGATGCCCTGGAGGTGACGGTACAGGCCTTTGAGAAGAAATTTGGGAACTATTTTCATGGAATGAAGTGGGTGAATCTGGGCGGAGGGCATCATATTACCAGAGAGGATTATGATGTGGAGCGTCTGGAGAATGTGATACGCCATCTGCAAAACACCTATGGAGTTCAGGTGTATCTGGAGCCGGGAGAGGCGGTCGTTTTAAATGCAGGGTATCTGGTTTCCTCGGTACTGGAGATTGTGAAAAACGATATGGAGACTGCCATTCTGGATGCTTCCGCCGCCTGTCATATGCCGGATGTGCTGGAAATGCCGTACCGGCCGTCGGTGAAAGGTTCCGGCAAACCGGGAGAAAAAGCCTGTACGTACCGGCTGGCAGGGCCGACCTGCCTGGCGGGGGACGTGATCGGAGATTATTCTTTTGAGGAACCGCTGAGAGAGGGCTGTCAGGTGGTCTTTGAGGATATGGCGCTTTACACTATGGTTAAGACCAATACGTTCAATGGAATGAGACTGCCGGACATCGTGTATCGCTTCAGGGACGGCAGCTGCCGGGTGGT
>CANQUG010000188.1 GCA_947626985.1 uncultured Lachnospiraceae bacterium
GAATAAATTTGTATTCAAATATCTTGTGAGAATCTCCTGTTTTTGGTATACTGACTTTACCGTTTTAATTTCATAAGAAAAAGGAGTGAGAACCATGAGTAAAGTATCATTTGACTATTCAAAGGCCGGCTGCTTCATAGCGGACCATGAAGTGGAAGCGATGAAAGTCCTTGCCCAGGCCGCAAAGGAGACCCTTACAGCGAAGACCGGGGCAGGAAACGATTTCCTGGGCTGGATCGATCTTCCCGTAGATTACGATAAGGAAGAATTTGCCCGCATCAAGGCTGCCGCCAGGAAAATCCAGGAGGATTCCGACGTTCTTCTGGTGATCGGCATCGGAGGTTCCTATCTGGGCGCGAGAGCCGCCATTGAATTCCTGAGACATGGTTTTTATAACAATGTTTCCAAAGAGATCCGCAAAACGCCGGAGATCTACTATGTTGGAAACAGCATCAGCAGCAGTTATATCCAGGCGCTGATCGATGTGATCGGCGACAGAGATTTCTCAGTAAATATGATTTCAAAATCCGGCACCACCACCGAGCCCGCCATCGCCTTCCGGGTATTCAAGGGAATGCTTGAGAAGAAATACGGCAAGGAGGGTGCTGCCGCCAGAATTTACGCTACTACGGACAAGGCCAGAGGCGCGCTGAAAAAGGTTGCCGACGAGGAAGGCTATGAGGAGTTCGTAGTGCCGGACGACGTAGGCGGACGTTTCTCCGTTCTCACAGCGGTAGGTCTTCTTCCCATCGCAGTGAGCGGCGCGGATATTGACAAATTAATGGAGGGAGCCGCTTCCGGACGTGACATCGCCCTGAACAGCCCCTTTGAAGAAAATGATGCTCTGAAATATGCGGCTGTCCGCAATATTCTCCTTCGCAAGGGAAAAACAGTGGAGGTTCTGGCCAACTACGAGCCCAGCCTTCATTACATTAACGAGTGGTGGAAACAGCTTTACGGCGAGAGCGAGGGCAAGGACCAGAAGGGTATCTTCCCGGCGGCAGTGGATCTCACCACAGACCTTCATTCCATGGGACAGTTCATCCAGGACGGAAACCGGATCCTCTTTGAGACCGTGATGAACGTTGAAAAATCCGGCGCGGAGCTGGTGATCGGCGAGGAAGCGGTGGATCTGGACGGCCTGAACTATCTGGCAGGCAAGACGGTGGATTTCGTGAACAAGAGCGCCATGAACGGCACGATCCTTGCTCATACCGACGGTCAGGTTCCCAACCTCCGTGTGGACATTCCGGAACAGAATGAATTCTATCTGGGCCAGCTTTTCTATTTCTTCGAGTTTGCCTGCGGCGTCAGCGGGTATCTGCTGGGAGTGAATCCCTTCAATCAGCCCGGTGTTGAGAGCTACAAGAAGAATATGTTCGCCCTTCTTGGAAAGCCCGGGTATGAGGCGGAGAGAGAAGCGCTGCTGAAGAGGCTGTAAAATTTTCTGATATGAAAATTGTGATATTGGAAGCGGAAAGTTTGGGTGAGGACATGGTCTTCACCCCTTTTCATAAATTCGGGGACGTGGTGATCTATCCCTCCAGCACGGAGGAGGAAATGCCCGAACGGGTGGCGGACGCGGAGATCATCGTGGCGAACAAGGTCCCCATTTGTGAAAAGACCGTGGGCGGTGCCAAAAATCTGAAGCTGGTGTGCGTGACGGCCACCGGCATCAATAATCTGGACGGCAATTTTCTGAAATCCAGGGGAATTGCCGCTTACAATGTAGCGGGGTATTCCACCGACGGGGTGGCTCAGCACACCTTTGCCCTGATGTTTTATGTGCTGGAGAATCTCAGCTACTATGATCAGTATGTAAAATCAGGAAAATATGCGGAGGGGCAGTGCTTTTCCCACTTTGCCAGAAGCTTCTGCGAGCTGCGGGGGAAGACCTGGGGGATCATCGGCATGGGAGCCATCGGACGGCGGGTGGCGGAGATCGCTTCGGTTTTCGGCTGCCATGTCATCTGCTTTTCCGCGTCGGGGAACCGGTACGATACGCCCTATGAACAGGTGGAGTTTCCGGAGCTTTTAAGCCGGTCTGATTTTTTGTCCGTGCATGCTCCGCTGAACCGGTATACGGAAGGGCTGATGGATCTGAATGCTTTTAAGCAGATGAAAAAGACGGCCGTCTTTATCAATGTGGCCCGCGGCGCTATCGTGAATGAGGCTGATCTTTACACAGCTCTTACCACAGGGGAGATCGCCGGAGCGGCTCTGGACGTTCTGGTGAAAGAGCCCATGGATCCGGACAATCCTCTGCTGAAGTTTCAGGACAGCACCAGACTCCTCATCACTCCCCATATCGCCTGGGCGGCTAAGGAAACCCGCTTCCGGGTGGTGGATGAGGTCATAAAAAATATTGAGCGTTTTTACACAGGAGATACGAAAAACCGGGTTTATTAGGAGGAAAAATACTATGGCATTGATTCAGGCTAATTTCGTTTCAGAATCCCTTGCGAGAACGGTTACCATCAACGTGATTCTTCCGGCGGACAAGCTGACGCTTCCCGGAATGCCGAAAAAGGAACAGAAGCCCTTTAAGACGCTGTACCTGCTCCACGGCATACTGGGAAACTACACGGACTGGGTGAGCGGAACGAAGCTTCAGAGATGGGCGGAGGAAAAGGATCTGGCGGTGGTGATGCCCTCCGGAGACAATATGTTCTATGTGGATCAGGAGGCCGCCCACAATTATTACGGAGAATATATTGGGCGCGAGCTGGTGGAGATCACCAGAAAGATGTTCCCCCTTTCCCATAAAAGAGAGGATACCTTTATTGCCGGTCTGTCCATGGGAGGCTACGGCGCCATCCGCAACGGACTGAAATATCATGAGACCTTCGGGTACGTGGCGGGTCTGTCTTCGGCGCTGATCATCGACGGTCTGGAGGAGCGCACGAATGATCATCCCATGTTCATGGAGAGAAGAGACTATGCGGAGACGATTTTCGGAGATTTGTCGAAGGTGAAAAACAGCGACAAGAATCCCGAGTGGCTGGTAAAGAAGCTGAAGGAGGAGGGAGCGGAGCTGCCGAAGCTCTATATGTGCTGCGGTCTTTCCGATTCTCTTCTGGAGCCGAAC
>CANQUG010000189.1 GCA_947626985.1 uncultured Lachnospiraceae bacterium
TTATGCTTCCTGCACTTCCACTTTCCTGTTCACTCTGGCCTTCACCTCAGCCTGAACCTCGCTGATGAACTGCTGGAGGGATCTCTGGCCCTCATCGCCCAGGAACCGGCTTCTCACGGAAACTACGCCCTCTTCTTCCTCTTTGGCCCCTACTACCAGCATGTAGGGAATCTTCTGCAGTCTTGCCTCGCGGATCTTGTAGCCGATCTTCTCCGCGCGTATATCCAGCTCTGCGCGGATTCCCGCATCCTGCAGCTCCTGCAGGACTTTGCCCGCATAATCCATATATTTCTCGGAAATGGGCAGCACCTTCACCTGCACCGGAGCCAGCCAGGTGGGGAACGCGCCGGCGAAATGCTCGATCAGTATTCCGATAAACCGCTCGATGGAGCCGAAAGCCACGCGATGGATCATGATGGGACGATGCTTCTCTCCGTCCGCTCCGATATACTCGCAGTTAAAGCGCTGGGGCAGCTGGAAATCCAGCTGAATGGTTCCGCACTGCCAGGTTCTTCCGATGGAGTCCTCCAGATGGAAGTCGATCTTGGGACCGTAGAAAGCGCCGTCGCCCTCGTTGATTACATAGTCAAGGCCCAGGTCATCCAACGCACCCTGAAGGCCGTCAGTAGCCATCTCCCAGTCCTCGTCGCTTCCCATGGAGTTTTCCGGGCGGGTGGACAGCTCCACATGGTATTTGAACCCGAACAGCTGATACACCTCGTCGATCAGTTTCGCCACGCCCTTAATCTCGTCACGGATCTGATCCGGAGTCATAAAGATATGGGCATCGTCCTGGGTAAAGCAGCGCACGCGCATCAGACCGTGAAGCTGTCCGGATTTCTCATGACGGTGCACGATGCCGAGCTCTCCCATGCGAAGGGGCAGGTCCCGGTAGGAACGGGGCTCGGACTGATATACCAGAATGCCGCCGGGGCAGTTCATGGGCTTGATGGCAAAATCCATATCATCGATGACGGAAGTATACATGTTTTCTTTATAGTGATCCCAGTGTCCGGAGGTTTCCCACAGCTGGCGTGTCAGCATGATGGGAGTGGAAATTTCCACATAACCGGCTTTTCTGTGAATTTCTCTCCAGTAGTCCAGAAGGGTGTTCTTTAAAACCATTCCCTTGGGAAGGAAGAAGGGGAATCCGGGGCCCTCCTCCCGCAGCATGAACAGGCCCAGTTCACGGCCCACTTTTCTGTGGTCACGCTTTTTGGCCTCCTCCAGACGGGTGATGTATTCATCCAGATCCGCCTTCTTCGTATAGGAGGTACCGTAAATTCTGGTGAGCATTTTGTTCTTCTCGCTGCCTCTCCAGTAAGCGCCTGCAAGGCTGGTGAGCTTGAAAGCTTTTACCGGCTTCGTGGTCATCAGATGAGGGCCTGCGCACAGGTCCACGAATTCTCCCTGCTGATAGAAGCTGATTTCCGCGTCCTCGGGAAGATCCTGGATCAATTCCACCTTGTACGGCTCATTCTTTTCCCGGAAGTACTCAATAGCCTCCTGTCTGGGTTTCGTGAAGCGCGTGATAGGAAGAGCCTCCTTCACGATCTTTTTCATCTCGGCCTCGATTTTCGTCAGGTCGTCCGCAGTGAGGGGCGTCTCGCTGTCCACATCGTAATAAAATCCTTCCGCGATGGAGGGACCGATAGCCAGCTTTACATCCGGATAGAGACGCTTGATGGCCTGGGCCATGATGTGGGAGGTGGTGTGACGGAAGGCGCCCTTTCCGCCTTCACTGTCAAAGGTGAGGATATTGAGCTCGCAGTCCTGATCCAGCACGGTACGCAGATCCTTCACGTCCCCGTTTACCTCTCCGGCACAGGCGACTCTTGCCAGACCTTCGCTGATATCAGCCGCGATGTCAATGATGGATTTCGCCTCGGAATACTCTTTCTGAGATCCGTCTTTTAATGTGATGATCATAATTTTTCTTCTCCTTTTTTACTGGTTGAATCGAAGGAACAGTCCGGGGAAGCCCAAAGCAGACCGGACAGTCCGGTTCATTTTTTCAGGACCGCGGGAATGGATGTGTCGTGGTAATTCGGTAAATAATCCATAAAAAACGCCCCCCGCACTCCCTCTCAGGGAATGCAGGGGACGGGTAAGTTTTTCTCACTCGCGGTTCCACCCCGCTTGCCGAACGATCTCCAGCCCCTCTAAGGTCAGAGTCTCTGTCCGCTCATCTCAGAGATGACAAACTGTTCAGCCGCTTAAAAATGATGATAACGGAATCACCGGACCGGATTAGGGCCGCTCGGAGCTGGTCTTCCGCTGCTTTCCGATAAGGCGCTTCCACCAGCCGCACCTCTCTCTGGATCTTCCCACAACGTACTCTTCTCTTCAACGCATTGGCTTTTTGGTTCTGTTCCCCATTATATATAGGAAAGAATGATTTGTCAACGAAAAAATACGGCATTTCGGTTTAGAGCCTCTCTGAGGTTCTCTGACTGATTCT
Source organism: uncultured Lachnospiraceae bacterium (assembly GCA_947626985.1). Classification (GTDB taxonomy): domain Bacteria; phylum Bacillota; class Clostridia; order Lachnospirales; family Lachnospiraceae; genus Blautia_A. Next base: position 2,462 of record CANQUG010000189.1, read on the forward strand.
CATTTGAAAACCAATCGGCTATGCAAAATCCATATTTAACCTAAGAAATAGGATACAACTCCTTTTATTGCTCTTTATAATGCCTGTACACGTTTATATATAACCAATAATCTATCCATTGTATCTTTGTAATCTGTAACTTCACTTAAAATAGGTTCATGATTACTAACATCTTTTTTTTCTCTATATTCGGCAATCATATAAGGAACTTCATTGATAAACTTTTTTACTGATTCAAAATCGTCATATTTTTCTTCGTATTTCTTTCTCTTTGAATGAAATGATAATTCCTCCCGCACATATTTCCTGCAAATATAAGTGAACCAATCTGCCATATCAAAAAATGCTCGGTATTCATGTCCGAATGCCTTTTTTATATTATCTAAAATATACTGTTCTGCATTTACCCTGTCATCCTTAATTGCCAATGTGAAAACTCGAATCAAATGATCATAAGCATCTCGATGTTCCTTCAAAGGCTGCAAAAATGCAACACTTTCTTCTGATATTTCCTCCGCTATGAGCAAATAATGCTTAGTAAACATATGAACCTGACTCATTTCATTCAAGTAATG
>CANQUG010000190.1 GCA_947626985.1 uncultured Lachnospiraceae bacterium
CACAGAGGATCTGATTGTGGAAAATTATCAGACCTGGCCGCAGATTAAGAATATTCCCATCGCGGTGTGAGAGCGGGGCGCGTATCTCACTGCAGCTGAAAATATGACGGAGATGAAGGAGCAGTACCTGCAGAAGGAGAGCAGATCATGAATATTATTGTAGCAGCGGATAAAAACTGGGCCATCGGCAAGAACAATTCTCTTCTTGTAAAAATTCCGGCGGACATGAAGATGTTCCGTCAGGAGACAGAGGGGAAGGTAGTGGTGATGGGGAGAAAAACTCTGGAAAGCTTTCCGGGGGGCGCTCCGCTGAAAAACAGAACCAATATTGTTCTCACGGCCAATCCGGATTATCAGGTAAAAGGGGCCGTGGTGGTGCACACCATGGAGGAGCTTCTGGAGGAGATCCGGAAATATCCTTCCGAGATGGTGTACTGTATCGGGGGAGAAAGCGTGTACCGTCAGATGCTGCCCTACTGTGACACGGCCCATGTGACGAAGATCGATTTTGCCTACGAGGCGGACAGCTATTTTCCCGATCTGGATGAGATGCCGGAATGGAAGATCACGGCGGAGAGCGATGAACACACCTATTTTAATCTGGTGTACGAGTTTGTAAAATATGAGCGGATTTCCTGAAAGAGCAAAAGGGAGAAGCCCGGGTTTTCTCTTCAGGGAATGGTCGCATGAAAATACGTGAAAAAGCCGTACTGCTGAAACACAATCTTTCAGCGGTACGGCTTTTGTGGTTATCCTGGCTTGATGGAATATTTTCTGACAGTATTCATGTCCGCATCTGTAATAAAACGATTTTTTTCCTCATCTGTCAGGTCACATACCCTGCATCCTTTCCTGTGGGCGAAGGATGTCAGGCCTCTGTAATCAATTTTGATATTGGGGATGTCGGCTTTATAATAGGGTCCGGTCAGAGTGGACAGTTTATATGATTTCGTCTGTCCATTCATAATCATACACCTCCTTGATTTGCGCGCCGTCCGTTTCGGAAATAAATATCTGATAAGGATGGAGCATGCAGATCGGTTCCGCATTAAAAACGCTGCAGTAATGATTCATCAGTTTCCGGTCCGCGGCAAAGCCGGATATTGCACCCTGAAAGCCGTAATCGAAGGAACGCTGTGCAGCGATGGCGAACAAATGTCCGCCAATACCCTCGTATTTCTTTTCTCCGGTAAATTCAGGATTATTTTCCGGCGAAGCGTACATCCATGTTACAAATGCAGATGCCATAGTTTCATCAGGTCGGACTGCAAGGAGTCCCTGAATGTCCACACTGCCATGAATTACCAAGGCATATATTTCATTTTCTTTCAGTAATTCATGCCAGTTTACATACCATCCGTTTTTCTTATTGTACTTTCGCAGAAAGGAGGCCCTTTTGATACGAATAACCTCTGTATCAACAAGTTCTCCTGTTCTTTTATCCTTCAGGCAGGGAGTCATGGTATCAATCCATGCAGTCAGCATAAAACCGCTCCTCTTTCCATGGGATTTTTATACGGGTATTTTACCTCAAAGCAGATGACAGTTCAATGGAATTCATTTCACTAAATCAATGAATTACTCGATAACTTTGATCCAGCCCTCGGGAGCCTGAAGTCTGCCCATCTGGATACCGGTGAGGGTATCATACAGCTTTTTGGTGATGGGGCCCATCTCCGTCATGCCGCTGGGGAAGCAGATTTCTTCGCCGTGGTTTACCACCTTGCCTACGGGGGAGATCACTGCCGCGGTTCCGCAGAGACCGCACTCCGCGAAGTCCTTTACCTCTTCCAGGGTGACTTCTCTCTCCTCGGCTTCCAGTCCCAGATATTCCTTCGCCACATAAATGAGGGAGCGGCGGGTGATGGAGGGCAGGATGCTGTTGGATTTGGGCGTTACCACCTTTCCGTCCTTCGTGATGAAGAGGAAGTTGGCTCCGCCGGTTTCCTCCACCTTCGTGCGGGTAGCGGGATCCAGATACATGTTTTCATCGAAGCCCTGATTGTGAGCGTCTACGATAGCGTGAAGGCTCATGGCGTAGTTCAGGCCGGCCTTGATATGACCTGTGCCGTGAGGCGCCGCGCGGTCAAAATCGGATACGCGGATGGTAAGGGGCTTTACGCCGCCCTTGAAGTAAGGACCTACCGGGGTGGTGAATACACGGAACTGATACTCGTCGGCGGGCTTTACGCCGATTACCGGATTGGAACCGAACATGAAGGGACGGATGTACAGCGTGGCGCCGGAGCCGTAGGGCGGCACATAGGCTGCGTTGGCCTTCACTGTCTTTACCACTGCGTCAATAAAACGGTCTTTGGGAAATACGGGCATTTCCAGTCTCTTTGCAGAATTTTCCAGACGCTCCGCGTTCAGGTCCGGACGGAACGTCACAATCCTTCCATCCTCGGTGGTGTAGGCCTTCAGACCTTCAAATACGGTCTGAGCATACTGAAGAACGCCGGCGCACTCACTGATGGCCACGGTGCTGTCCGTGGTGAGCGTTCCCTCGTCCCAGGAGCCGTCCTTAAAGTTGGATACATAGCGGTAGTCGGTGGGAACGTAGGCGAATCCCAGATTCCCCCAGTCGATGTTCTTCTTTTCTGCATTTTCCATAATAAATCATTCCTCCCATTGTGTGTTTCTCTGTTTAACTCTCTACCATTTTAAAACTTTTATCCGCCGACTGCAATCCTAACTTTACTTTTTTTGATTTTTTCTGTGAAGGAGGGTTACATTTTGGGAGAGAGTCCGCTATAATGACATATATGGCCAGTACAGTGCTGCATTAATATCGAGTAATCAGTGCCTGATATCCGTGTCAACACAAGGCGGAAGAAGGAAACCGATGGGGCTGATGACAACGCAGTGCCGGCGCGGATATCGGGTGCAGATTATTCGATAATTCATGCAGTGCTGTACTGGAGTATCTGGTTTCGGAGGATATTATGAGTAAGATCAGGATCAGGAATCTGGACGACCTGGAAAGGC
>CANQUG010000191.1 GCA_947626985.1 uncultured Lachnospiraceae bacterium
ATCTGCTCCTCCGCCACACACCCGATCGATGTGCTCCGCGAGTCCACCGACACGCTCCGGTGGTCCCCCATCACGAAGATCCTTGACTCCGGCACCTGGTACGGCAGCGTGATGTCGCACTCCCCAAGCGCCTTCTCCTCCAGGTACGGCTCCTCCAGCGGCTCCCCGTTGACGAACACGTTCCCTTCCTCGTCAATGTTTACCCAGTCCCCCGGTCCCGCGATCACACGCTTCACCAGGATCTTGTTGTTATAGTAGAATGCAATGATGTCCCCCGGATTGAACTCGCTCCCCTTCAGGGAGACGAGGATATCTCCGCTCTCAACCGTCGGCGTCATCGAGGTGCCGTAGATCTGGAGCACCGGCATCCACAGCGTTGCCACCAGGATGGCCACTGCCGCCACAACAATCAGCGAATATACCGTGCTGCGCAGCGTGCTCCGGTACCTGCGTTTGTAACGTTCCCGCTTCAGCTCCCGCTCGATCTCCGCGATCTCCGGGATCACCACCGCTTTTTTTCTTCTTTTCTTCCTGCTCATAGGCCCAGCCCCCGTTTTCGTTTCCCCGGCTTACGGATTTGGCTCCTGCCCCCTGGGGGCCGCCTGCTTCACATTCTCGAGATACTGGTCCGCCGCTTTCTGCGCCGCCTCAAATATTCCGCTGAGCTTCAGCGCCGCCTCCGCGATCGAACCCGATTCCGCGATTTTGATTTCCTTCTCCTCCAGCTTCCCTTTCACTTCCTGAAGCTCTTCCTCCAGGCGCTGCTTTTCTCTGCTCTGGACCAGCAGCATTTCCAGCAGCTCCGCCCTGGTCAGCTTCTTCAATTCCTTATCTGTCATAAAAATCTCCATTCCGCCGCCTTCTGGACGGCGGCATAAATATTAATGAAAATTTTATTTTCCACATCAGCTTTCTGGCTCCGCGGGTGTCCCGCTGTTTTCCTGTTTCTTCTATATATAATGCCGGAATTTATGACCACGGAACTTTCTCAGTCCCTCCGGCTCCGGCATCTTCTGCCCCCTGCACCATTTTATGAATCATCCTGCCCGGCCGTTCCTGGCTCTGTCCTGGCTTTATAATCCTGCATCTGTCAGGCCTTTTTTCCCACAGGCTTCGTCCAGGTCTGACCGCAGGATTCCTGAACATTCCCGCTGACAGTCCTTCCTCCCGCAGGTTTCGTCCAGATCCCTGCACAGGTGGTCCAGCAGCTCCATCTCGCTCTGGAACTTCCTGATATGTGTTCTCTCCGGGTCCATCAGGATCCCCTGCCATCCGCTCTGCCTCCGGCTCTGCACCACGATGTCGAATGTCCGGCACTCCCCGTTCTGCCTCCCGATCTCCTCATCCTCCATCGTCTCCGCCGGGATGTGGATGCTCCCCCTCAGCTTCCCCGGCCTGAGGAACGTCCGCCTCGCCTGGAACGCCTGCGGGTATCCCACCCGCTCGAACAGGTCATCCATCCCCAGCAGCAGCGCCCCGTATCCTGAGAACGGAAGAGGCACAAGCAGCATTTTGTTGTACGCGCGCCCCGACAGGTCCTCACGGTATCCGTCTACGCACACCCGTATCATGTTGATCGGAAAAACCGGCGCACCGCTCATTTCCCCATCGCCTCCCGTTCCTCTCCCTCCTTCCACGGGAAGGAGAGTTCCTCCAGTTCATATTTCAGCTCAATCTTCCGGTTCTTGATCCTCCTCAGGAAGTTCTTCCGGATCCTCTTTGTCACCAGCAGCCCCGCCTCGTACGAGCACGCTGAGAGCAGCACCACGTACTGCGCCGGGCCGTTCCTTGCCGCCACGTCCCCGATTCTGAGCGTCTCCCTTATTACCTGCTCCAGGATCGCGGCACCTTCCCGCAGCCCTTTGTCCTCCACGGCGTCCTCCCAGAGGCTCCCCGTGCGCCTCACCGTCAGCAGCAGCATGTACTCCGAGATCCCGCTCCTCCCGATCCGACGCACTTCCAGGCGGTAGATCTGACGGAAGATCTGGTAGTCGCAGAAGAACGCCCCGTGCGGCTCCTCCTTCTCCCCCGCTTCCTCCGCGATCCCCGCGATGCTGTTCAGCTGCGTCTTCCGCTCCGTCGCCATGTGCTGGATCGTCTCCTTCAGCTTCTCCGGCATCCGGATCCCCAGGTTCTCATAAAACTGCTTCTTTACATTCTCATACTGGCTCAGCGCCTGGTCGTATTTCTGCTGCTTCTGCAGGCTCTTCACCAGCCAGCACTGGATGTCCTCGTCCAGCGGCTCGTGCTCCGACACCTGCTGGCACAGCTTCTCCAGCTCTCCCCATTCCTCTTCCTTCTCATAAATCCTGCCCAGGGTCTTCGCCGCATTCAGGTAGATCATCTGGTAGTTGACGATCTGCGGCTGCAGCCATGCCCCGTACGTCAGCATCGCCGAGACGTCCCCCCGGTAGCCGGACACCACCTTCCGGCACAGCTCCTTTTTCGCCTCCGGGTCCGTGCTCTTCCGGATCCGGCCCGCCAGCTCCTCAAACCGCTCGTAGTCCGTCTCCACCGGGAACGCCGGGTTCCACTGGTACCCTCCCGGCTGGGTGCAGATGTACTCCTCCGGACCCAGCACCCGCAGCGCGCTCCGAAGCCGGTAGACCAGGTTCTTCAGCGCGTTTTCCGGATTCTTTGAATTCCCCGAACAGAACTGTTCGCTCAGCCTTTTCTTTGTTACTGCCCCTTCCCGGCGGATGATGATGTATACCAGCAGCTGCACCAGTTTGTCTGACCGGATGTCTTCTTCCCTCAGGACAGCCGTTCCGTTTGACAAAGAAAAAGTTCCAAATATTGTTGCTTCCAGCACTTTTCCTGCCCTCTCTCCTACTTCTCTTCTGTCCCGCCTGCTTCCTGCTGCCCGTCCTCCCCGTCCAGGATCACGGAATCCATGAGGTGCAGCATCTCCATCACGCTCCGGAATGATATCTTTTTATTCCCCTGGACCCAGAAAATCTGGCCCTGCCAGGTG
>CANQUG010000192.1 GCA_947626985.1 uncultured Lachnospiraceae bacterium
CTCTCCTATATTCTGTAGGAATCGGATGATGAAAAGCAGGACAGGAGGAAAAGAGAAGGAAAAATCAGTTGTATTTTACTTTGAAATCTTTTATACTATTTCTTACTGACTTTAGCAGAAAGGAAGGGAAACTGTACTGAAACAGGAAAATTTTTATGAAAACGAATTCCAATACATATAGCAAGTTTTCCATGCTGATGCTCTTTTTAAGAGGCAGCAAGCGTTTTTTTATTGCCAGTATTCTGTCCTCCGCCGCGGTGGCGGGGCTGGATATGGTGGTTCCTCAGATCGTCCGCATTGTGGTGGACGGCTGTCTCAGTGAAAACAGTGAAGCTCTGCCCGGGGTGGTGCGCCGCTTCCTGGAGCGGGGAGGAGGACGGGAGTACATCGTCAGTCATCTGTATATCGTGGCGCTGGTGGTAGTCGCCACCGCTGTACTCACCGCGATCTTCCAGTACAGTACCGATTATCTGAACGCCAGGGGCACGGAGCTGATGATGAAAAGAGCCAGGGACACGCTCTTTGCCCATATTGAGAGGCTGCCCTTTTCCTGGCATATGCGGCATGACACAGGGGATATTATTCAGCGGTGCACCTCGGATGTGACCATGGTGCGGAATTTCATTTCCGAACAGCTGGTGCAGGTGGTGCGTATCGTGGTGCTGATCGTGTTCAGCGTGATCGTGATGGTTTCCATGAGCGTGCGGCTGTCCATCGTGGTGCTGCTTTCTGTTCCCGTCATTATTTTGTACTCTTATTTCTTCTTCCAGAGGAGCAGTCATCTGTTCCTGAAATGTGATGAAAACGAGGGCGTGCTTTCCACCATTGCCCAGGAAAATCTCACGGGCGTCCGCGTGGTGCGCGCGTTCGGACGGGAGAATTATGAGAGAGAACGATTTTTGAAGCAGAATCACGTGTACACCAATGCCTGGATGGATCTCTGCAAGCTGCTGTCCGGTTTCTGGGCCATGGGAGATCTGGTGATGGCTCTGCAGCTGATGCTTCTGGTGGTTCTGGGAACGGTTTACTGTGTGAACGGGAAGCTGACCGCCGGTATGCTCATCGCTTTTATTTCCTATAATAACCGCCTTACCTGGCCGGTGCGCCGTCTGGGAAGGATGATCTCCGAGATGAGCAAGGCGGGAGTGTCCATGGACAGGCTCCTGTACATTCTGAATTCACCGCCGGAGGATCTGGAGAAGGCCGGGCAGGAGCCGGATCTCACCGGAGATATTGTGTTTGACCATGTAAGCTTCGGATATAACGATACGGAGAAGGTACTGAAGGATGTTTCCTTCACCATTCCGGGAGGCGCCACTCTGGGTATCCTGGGGGGAACCGGAAGCGGAAAGTCCACGATGATGCACCTGCTGAACAGGCTGTATGATCTGCAGGAAGGGAAAATTTCCATCGGGGGAGTGCCTGTGGAGGATATTTCTCTGACATGGCTGCGTTCTCACGTGGGAATGGTTCTTCAGGAGCCCTATCTGTTCTCCAGAACCATTCAGGAGAATATTGCCATTGCCAAAGAGAGTACGATGGAGGAAATCCGCCATGCGGCGCAGGTGGCCTGTATCGATGAAAGCATCGAGCGCTTTGCCAAAGGCTATGACACCATGGTGGGAGAGCGGGGCGTGACGCTTTCCGGCGGGCAGAAGCAGAGGACGGCCATCGCCAGGATGCTGGTACAGGGAACGCCCATTATGGTCTTTGACGATTCTCTGTCTGCGGTGGACGCGGAGACGGACGAAAAGATCCGCCGGGCCCTGAAGCAGTATATGGGGAAAGCTACGGTGATTCTCATTTCCCATCGGATCTCCACGTTGATGGACGCGGATCAGATTATTGTTCTGGAGGACGGAAAAGTTCTTCAGAAAGGCACTCATCAGGAGCTTCTGAAGGAAAAAGGACTTTATCAGCAGATTTATGAGATTCAGAGCCCGGAGGCAGACTGGAGCGGGGAGAACGAAGCTCCGGATGCGGGAAGCGGCGCAGGCGGGGATGCGGGAAGCGATAGGGGTCGGCCGAGGAATGCCGGCGCAGGCCGGGACGCGGGAAGCGATAGGGGTCGGCCGAGGAATACCGGCCGGAGCCGGGGCGCAAAGGACGGCAGGAATCAGAACCGGAATACCAATGGAAGCCGGGGTACGAAAACTGCCGGGAGCAAAGAGAAGAATTCCGCTGAGCGAAGCGGTGTGAGGACCGTTAAAGAAGGGAGGGAGCAGCATGAATGAAGACAGAGAGAAGGAAGCTTATGTGCGGCTTCCATGGTTTGGCCTGAAAAAGCTTGGGCCGTTTTTGAAGCCCTATGTGGGGATCATGGTGAGCATGCTGCTTCTGGGAACGATCGGAAGCGTGATTGACCTTTTTGTTCCGCTGTTCCAGCGCTATGCCCTGAATCATTTTATTGCACTGGGGACGCTGAATGGTCTGGGAAAATTCGTGGCGCTTTATCTGTCCGTGATCGCGGTGCAGGTGATCGCGAATACCATTTCCGCCTATCAGACCTGCCAGATTGAAATGTATGTGGGGCGGGACATGAAGCAGACCAGCTTCGAGCATCTTCAGACACTGTCCTTCTCCTATTACAATCAGAACTCTGTGGGCTATATTCATGCCCGGGTCATGAGCGATACGGACCGTATCGGCTCCTGGATTGCCTGGGGGCTGATGGACAGCGTGTGGAATCTCACCTACCTTGTGGGAATTATCGTGATGATGTTTGTGATGAACTGGAGGCTTGCCGTTTTTGTTCTTCTTCTGGTGCCCGTCACCACGATAGGCGCGGCCTATTTTCAGGGAAAACTGGTGGCGCTGAACCGGACCATCCGGGAGATCAACGGTAAGATCACGGGAAATTACAATGAGGGGATCACCGGGGCCAGGACCATCAAGACCATGGTGATCGAAAATAAAATGCAGAAGAATTTTGAGGACACCACGGAGGACATGCGCAGAACTACCGTGCG
>CANQUG010000193.1 GCA_947626985.1 uncultured Lachnospiraceae bacterium
TCTACCGGCACATTAAAGATCTTCGCAACCTTCAGAATCGTGTCGATGTGTCTGCCTACGGCCGCAGCCATATGATGGGTGGGGCCTGCCTCGCTCCACTTATTGCAGAACTCTCTCGCTCCGCAGGTGAAGCGTGTACGCATATTGGTATCGCCGAAGGTGAAGATCGGGCCTTCCTCGTTCACGCCTTCCGCAACCACGAACTTGAAGTGACCGTCTCTGTCCTGGGTGATGCCAAGATAGGTAACAGGGCCTGTGGGCGGATAGAACTGGGTCAGATAACCGCCGCCGGTCTTTCCGTGGAAAACAGGAACGATCTTCATGGTGGGCTTGTGAGCCTGGGAAATATCAGCGTCGCCGGATCCGGAATGACCGATGATGCAGATGTCCTCATTGAAATCGATGGAGTACATCTCGGAAAGCTGGCCGGTTCCGGAAATTGTCTTCAGAATACTCATGGCCATGGCAACCTTGATGTCGCCCTCAACCGCGCAGGCGGTTCCCTGCTTGATCAGCATGGAAAACGCCGGGATCAGCATACTGTCCAGCTTACCTGCAACGCCCTGTGCGAAACCGTCGTAATGGGACGCCACGAAGCCCAGCTGCTCGTCCTTTACCCACTGCTCAAAGGCCACTACATATTTGGCCATATCCCATACCTTCTCGATGGTTCCGCCGCCTTCGATCTCAAAGGTATCCAGAATATCCTGGGCTTTGGCGCGGATCGCATCCTCATCGGTGATGTTGTCAGCAATGGCCCACATTTTCTCCCAGTCAAACTGCTTCGTGTACAGCCACATTCTGTGGTACAGGTTCGTCTCGTCGATATACAGATCCATCATGCCCGGATATGGACGGCCGATCTGCGCCAGATTCGTGTCGCGGAATCTTCTGCGCACCTGAGCAGCCTTGCACCAGTCTTCAATCTCATGCTGAACATAGGGATCGCCGGCTTCCACAACGCCGGTGATGACCGCGTGACGCTTGCCCGCTCTCTCCAGGTCCGCCACCATCTCGCCTACTGCGCCGCAGGCATAGAGCTCGCCAAGCCATTTCGGCGTGTCTGTATTGGCATAATCCGGAGCTTTCAGCTTCTGCACGTTCACCAGAACAACGGGAACATCCAGGTCTCTCACTGCCGGAAGCATATTGTAGGAGGTAGCGTAGGTCAGAAGCTGCATGATCACCAGATCCACGTCCGCCGCGCGGAATTTGTCTCCGGCTGCCTGTGACAGCTCCTTCGTCGTCACCATGCCCCCGTCTATCAGTTCAACTGTGTCGGGAATTGTCTTCTTAAACGCTTCATACTGGCTCTCAAACTCCGGAACCAGCGAAGGGAACTGGGGCAGATACGCGCCCAGAGCGATGGAAAATACACCAACTCTTGCTTTTGTGTTTACTAACATAACCATGTCCTCCTGAAATAAAAGATTTCCATTCATCCCCGCCGAATTGCGGGAATTTATTTATGTATAAAGTTTACATCATTTGATGGGAATTTTCCAGATAAATCTTTACAAATTATGGAACTTCACTGTTTTTTCACCGGATGCAGACATACGGGCGCTGTCACTACAGACGATAACAGTCGTACAGGAAGATCTCCCGGTTCTGCCGCAAGAGCCAGATTTTTTCTGGCGGCAGCGGGGCGCATAGCCTCAACCAGGGTGCAGCCGCCCTTCTCCGGTCACTGCAATATCCGCGTCAGACAGCTCTTTTTCCAGTTCAACTGCTTTCAGAACGATCTCAATCCCGGACTTTAATTCCACGCCGGGAAGAAAACTTAAAAACGCGAAACCCAGACCGCCTGCAGCTCCGGCTTCAAGGAAACTGAGACTGCCTTTAAACGAATCGACTGCAACTACAACTCTCATAAAATCTCCCTGCCATTCATCTTTTTACAGTTCCATTTTCTTATAGGTTACAAGTTTCACGCCGCCGGTAATTCCGTAATCTCTCACCCGGTAAGTGATATCGAACAGCGAAGAAGGCGTATTGAAATCACCGCTTCCATCCGCATCCTGATCCATGTTCGCATTGTTCGCGTTCTCCGCCACCTGCATGGAAATCTTCTGTCCCATTTCATAATAGCCTCTGGCAATCAGACGGTTATTCAATGTGGAGGAAACCTCCATCCGGATCTCATTTTCACCCGGAACCAGAAACTCGGAGACATCCGCAGTCAGCTCATCAATATCAACAGCCCGGGCCTTCTGCCCGTTTACATAGACAGCCACGCTGCATTTATTGGCAAAACCAATCTTCAGATAAGCGCCGTCTGACCCGCTCCAGTTCTCCGGAAGCGAAACCTTCGCCGTGTAATAGCCGACGCCGGATACCTTCTCTCCCACTGCCGGAATCTCTCTCCAGGATTTCAGCTCCGTTTCGCCTGCCTCGATGGGTGTTTTCTCCGTCTCATAATAAAACTCGTGGATGACAATGCCGAGTCCGCGGTCTTCAATGATCTCTTTGCGCTCTCCTTCATTCCAGTCTTCCACGGTCAGGTTCCATACGGGAATCTCGATATCATCTGCCGCGTCTGCGGTGATCGTCCGCTCGGTTCCGTCCGAAAGGAGAATCCGGTATATACCGTTTTTCTCCGGCCTGGCAATCAGCCTGCCTTCACAGATCACGACCCGGCAGTCCGCACTGACGGCGTGAAGTCCCGCTTCCCCATTCGTATCCAGGACATAGATCACACCCGCGCCCGGAGCCATCGTGACATCCGTCTGTGTATAACCGTCTTCCTGCGTGAAGCAGCCGATTTCCTCCGCTTCCGCGTTCCAGCAGTCCACCCTGTAAAGGCGGCCCGTGCCCCTGATCTTCAGCCGGAAGCTGACCGGAGCCTTCTCCTGATACATCATATTATAGACAAACACATACTTT
>CANQUG010000194.1 GCA_947626985.1 uncultured Lachnospiraceae bacterium
GTTATTTTACATGAATCTCAGTCTTCACGCATCCCAGCTCCTCACTCTTCACCGTGAGCACGGCCTTCCCGGCCTCATAACCGCTTCTGATAATCGCGCAGGCCCGTCCCCTGTAGCTGGTGAAGCAGCCGGAGACATAGCTCTCAGAGGTGACAGGATTGCCTGACCCGAATCCGGCAAGAGAAGCAGCCCCCTCCACGGAAGCCCTCAGACCGAACTCTCCGCATGGCACCAGTCTTCCCTGAGCGTCCACAATCTCCACCTCGGCATAGATCAGACTGTGCCCATCCGCGGCCATCTCCGTCCGGTCCGCCGTCACCTTCACAGCGCATGCGGCACCGGTGGTAACCATGGTATCCCGGGAAATCTCTCTGCCGTCTCTGTAGCTGACCGCAAGAACCTCACCCGGCTCATACACGGCGTCAAACAGGAAAGTACAGGGCATTTCCTCCACGCCCGTCCGTTCCCCCTGCCTGATCCTTCCGAAGGATTTTTCATTGACAAAGAGCTCCACTTCCTCTCCGCGGCTAAACACCAGCAGAGACACGCCTTTGCCCTCGGCTCCCGGCCAGTTCCAGCATTTCCGGCAGGCAGGGAAGCCCCAGTTGCTCAGAAGCTCCTTTTTGCCGAAGTCGGCCGGATCATAGGAAAAGACATAAGTAGCGTCGGAACCGTAAACCACGCTCCTGTAGTTTCCCTGAGGCAGGATCACGCCGTTGATATCGATATCCGCGTCATTTGCCAGTCTGTAGGGGAACTGGGAACCGTGAGAGGAAAATACAAAGGCATTCACATTCAGCCCATCCTCCGGATTCACAAAATAAGATTTTCCGATGCCGGCTTCCCCGATATAATCATACGCCGTCCAGGTGAAATCACCGATCACGTAGGGAGTGCTCTCCACCATGGGCCAGCGCTTTCCGATCTCCTTGGGAAAATTCTCCGACCCGAGAATTACCCGCTCAGGATACATCTCATGGTCCCTGGGATATTTATCTTCCATATAATTGTAGCCTACGATGTCCAGACCGTTGACAAAGGCCTCCGACATTTCCTCCCAGCTGGTATCCTCCCTGCCGCCGTCGGCATTCTGGAAGGTTTCCGCCTCACCCATCTGAGCCTGCAGCTTCCGGAAATTTTCCGCCGTGAGGATATCGTCCAGGCCGCTCCAGTAGGAGCAGACGCCGTTGCTGACCGGACGGCTGCCGTCCAGGCTTTTTACTTTTTCAGCCAGCTTCGTAGCCAGTGTGTAGCCATGATTTAAGCCGCCCCGCTCAAAGATCTCGTTGCCCGTGGACCAGATAACAATGGAAGGATGATTTCTGTCGCGAAGGACAAAGGCAGTCAGATCCTTCTCCCAGTCGTCCTGGAAAAACTGATTGTAATCTCCGGGCTGCTTTCCGATTCCCCAGGCATCAAAAGCCTCGGCAAATACATACATTCCCAGCCTGTCGCAGGCCTCCATCAGCACTTTGGAAGGAGGATTGTGGGTGGTACGGATGGCGTTGAATCCTACCTCCTTCATCTTCGTAATGCGGCGGACTTCCGCATCGTACAAAGATACCGCGCCCAGAAGGCCATTGTCATGATGCACGCAGCCGCCCTTTAATTTCACGGTTTTTCCGTTGATCTGCAGTCCTTTTTTTACATCGGCTTCCACAATGCGGACGCCAAAAAGCACGCTGTCCTCATCTGTTCTCTGAAGCTCCGCCTCCACGAAATGGGTTTTGAAAATACCGATATCCGTTACTTTGGCATGAATGCGGTAAAGTCCGGGCGTCTCCGCGCTCCAGAGCACCGGATGTTCCACGGTGAGAGGGATATAGGCCGTTTCTGTACTGAGGGCGTCGATCTGAATTTTTGCCCTGCGGCTCAGAACCGTTTTTCCCGTCGCGTCCTCCACAAGGCTGACCTCCACCACAGCCATATGATCTTCCGCGGCGGCATTCTTCACGGAAATCTCTGTCTGCAGAAAAGCAGTCTCCGCTTCTCCCGCCTCATTCCAGACAATTTTTTTCGTATATCCGTAGATACCGCCGTTCTCAATATGTACGGCAGGCGTATGAATCAGTTCCACACTGCGGAATATTCCCGCGCCCGAATACCAGCGGGAGTTGGGCTGCATACTGGGATTCACCGTGACCGTAACCGTGTTTGCAGCGCCGCAGTATACGTAAGGGGTAACGTCCACCACAAAGGGAGTATATCCATAGTGATGCAGCGCCGCCTTTCCTCCGTTGATCTGTATTGTAGCGTTCATCATCACTCCGTCAAAGCGGAGATAAATTCTGTCGTTCTCCCACTCTGCCGGAATCAGAAGCTCCTTCTTATAATGAGCCACGCCTGCGTTGAAAAAGCCGCTGGCCGGTCCCGCGGGCGCATCCGGCTTTACTTCGCTGCCGACCATATAATCGTGGGGAAGGTTTACCGTAACCTCCTCGCTTCTGCCAAATGCGGCGGCAAAAGGGTCTTCCATTCCATGTCCGAATTTCCATTCTCTGTCGATATTCTGTATACGCATACTCCTGTTCTCCTTTCGTTATCAGATTTATCGGCTGGTTTTCTTTTATACATACTGCAGGCGGCATATTTGATATGGATGAATTCACCTGCAAAAGGGTTCGCTGAGTCCCTGTACACAAAAAAAGGAAAGCATACACTTTCCCTTCTGCACCATGGCTTACGTCTTTTCATAAACGGAACACTGAATTCCTGCGCCTTCAAAACTGCATACATGCTGTACATCTCTTCCAAAACATACGCCCTTTTCTTCCGGACCTTTAACAGGTCTCTCTCCAAAAGAATCATCTCCTGACCACGCGCGCTGCTTCTGCAGCTTTGGTCAAGCCCTCACCCGATTA
>CANQUG010000195.1 GCA_947626985.1 uncultured Lachnospiraceae bacterium
GTGTTCATGCTAAAGTCATATGACCAGAAATAGATACACTTGCCTGTCTCTGGATTGTCCCTTATACTGTCATTGACATAGTATAAAAGAAAGGATCCCAGAGTACCTCCTGCAAGATGTGTCCTCTGGGATCATGGTATAAAACCATGATTATTATAACAGCGTATGATGTATCTTACAATGAGAATTTAAATATTTTTTGTTGAGAGCAGAGATGTATCCTATTGCCCCTGCTGTGGCGGTAAACTTCGTTACAGGGATACCTGCATGCGGATCTGGCTCAGGGAGGGCCATAAACGTCACACAGTTGCCATACGTCGTTTAAAATGCCGGAAATGCGGCGCTTACCATCGTGAACTTCCTGACTTTCTGGTTCCCTATAAGCATTATGAAACAGAACTTATATCTGGCGTATTAGACGAAGTTGTCCAGGCTGACGACATGGACGGGAACCTCCCCTGTGACTCTACTGTCCAAAGCTGGCATCACTGGCTGATGGCAAATGAATTACGGATCGACGGCTGCCTTAAATCCGAAGGCTCCCGTCTGCCGGGCTTCACTGAGGAACTTCTGATGTCCGGGATGTCCCTGCTCAGGCTGCTGCGAAGTTCCTGCCAAAGCTGGCTGGAGATCGTTCTCCGTTTTATTTATAATTCAGGCGGGTTCCTGGTATCTGCCTGGGCAGCCGGTTCTGCACCGACTTCTGTGTGACGGCACGGAGGACTGTGGCAGGCTTCTCCAAAAGGAGGAAGCAATTATGACACAAAAGATATTAAAATCCCAAAACTGGCAGGAAGAACAGGCCCTGTACCGTTACCAGATGATTGCCCCTTTGCTGGATGGCTCGCTGGATGATGCCAAACGCATCCAGTTAAGGAAAGCGGCTGCTGAACAATATAAAATCTCTACGCGCAGCCTTTACCGTTATGAGGCCGCTTACAAAGAGAATGGCTTCTCCGGCTTAAAGCCCATGGGCAGGGAACAGCGGCGGTCACAAAGGCTCCCGGACAACTTTGAGGAACTGCCTGCGCAGGCGATCCAGCTCAAACGGGAAGTGCCAAAGAGGTCAGTGAACCAGATCATCTTTATCCTGGAATTGGAAGGCCGGGTACAGCCGGGCGTCCTGAAGCGGTCCACTTTGGAAAAGCACCTGTATAAAGCGGGGTTCGGCGTGAAGCAGATGCAGATGGTAAAAGATGCCAGGAAAAGCTCATCCAAACGGTTCTGTAAGGCCCACCGGATGGAACTCCTCCAGGCAGATATCAAGTATGGCATAAAACTCCCCATTGGAAAAAACGGAGCGCTGAAGATGACTTACCTCTCTTCCGTGATCGACGACCATTCCCGGTATGTGCTGCATTCGCGGTTCTATGACAGTCAGGAGGAAACCATTGTAGAAGATACCCTTCATAAAGTGATCCTCAGGGCCGGGAAATTTGACGCCTGTTACTTCGATCATGGATCCCAGTATGTTGCCAGGCAGCTGAAGCTTTCCCTGGCCAGGCTGGGCATCACGGTCCGCTATGCCCCGGTCAGGAGTGGGAAAAGCAAAGGCGTGATTGAGAAATTCCATCAGGTTGCAGACGCGTTTCTCCGCGAGGCGAAGGTTAAGAAGATCCACACCCTGGAGGAACTCAACCGCTACTGGGATATCTACCTGAACGATTATTACCATAGGAAAGCGCATGAAGGCATCGCGGAGTATTACCGAAGCCCTGGAAGTCCCGTCCCTGCGGAAGGCATCACTCCCCTGCAGGAATGGAACCGGGACAGCCGTGCGCTTATATTCCTGGATACATCTGTTGTTGCGGAAGCCTTTCTGCACCACGAAGAACGTCTTGTCGACAAAGGGGCCTGTTTTAGCTTCCAGGGACGCAAATATGAGGCAAAGCCGTCCCTGATCGGATGCCGGGCAGGGATCGCGTATGACCCGGGAGCGCCGGAATTCGTTACGGTAAGCTATCCGGGGATCGAACCGTTCCGGGCGGCGCCTCTCAGGATCGGCGCATTCTGTGATAAAACGCCGTCCCTGCCGGTATCCATGCAGGCAGTGGAGGCGGAATCCTCCAGGCTCCTTGACGCTTTAGAAAAAGCGCACGCGGAGAATGCCGCCCGCAGGGCAGATGCCATTTCCTTCAGCGGTTACAGGAAGGAGGGCTGCCCTAATGTATGAAACGTTCTTCGATATGCGGCACACTCCGTTTGTGAGGGATCTGCCCGCATCCGAGCTGTACGAGCCTCCGGCTGTGGCAGATGCGCTGGGAAGGCTGGCCTATACAGCGGACCGGCAGCTTTTCGCGGTTGTAACCGCGGATGCCGGGTGCGGGAAATCCACCCTGGTGCGGCGTTTCGCGTCCAGCCTGCCCAAAGAGGAGTACCTGCTTTTGTACCTGTCCGATTCCAAACTGACACCCCGATGGTTCTATAAAGGAATGCCTGACCAGCTGGGCATTGAGTCCCGGTTTTACCGTGGGGACGCCAAAAGGCAGCTCCAAAAGGAAGCAGAAATCATCCGGGGTGTACAGAAGAAAAAAGTCGTGTGTATCCTGGATGAGGCCCACTTGCTGGAAAAAGAAACCATCGAGGATTATTCCCCGGGTTAGATTATTCAAGGAGATTTTCAAACTGTGCTTATTTACCAGCTTTTGCAAGAAAACT
>CANQUG010000196.1 GCA_947626985.1 uncultured Lachnospiraceae bacterium
AATGCGCAGAAAAGAGGATAGTATGAAACAGTATGAGACAGTGATTGGCCTGGAGGTCCATGTGGAACTGGCCACAAAGACAAAGATTTTCTGCGGATGCTCCACAGAATTCGGCGGAGCGCCCAACACTCATACCTGCCCGGTATGCACGGGGATGCCAGGATCCCTGCCCGTATTAAATAAAAAAGTGGTGGAATTCGCGCTGAAGGCAGGACTTGCCGCCAACTGCAAAATCCATCAGAACTGCAAATTTGACAGAAAAAATTATTTTTATCCGGATAATCCTCAGAACTATCAGATTTCCCAGCTGTACCTGCCCATCTGCTACGACGGCTGGGTGGAGATCGATACCGCTGGGGGAAAGAAGAAAATCCGTATTCACGAGATGCACATGGAGGAGGATGCAGGCAAGCTGATCCACGATGAGTGGGAGGACTGTTCCCTGGTGGATTATAACCGAAGCGGCGTCCCGCTGATAGAGATCGTGTCGGAGCCGGATATGCGCAGCGCCGATGAGGTGATTGCCTATCTGGAAAAGCTGCGGTGTATGATGCAGTATCTGGGCGTTTCGGACTGCAAGCTGCAGGAAGGATCCATGCGCGCGGACGTAAACCTGTCCGTGCGGGAGACGGGCTCTGAGCAGTTCGGCACCAGAACGGAGATGAAGAATCTGAACTCCTTCAAGGCCATTGCCAGAGCCATCGAGGGAGAGCGGGAACGGCAGATCGAGCTTCTGGAGATGGGAAGACCGGTGATTCAGGAAACCCGCCGTTGGGACGACAATAAGGAGTCCTCTCACGCCATGCGTTCCAAGGAGGACGCCAAGGATTACCGCTATTTCCCGGATCCTGATCTGCCGCCGGTGCATATCAGCGACGAGTGGATCGCGGAACTGAAGGCGTCCCAGCCGGAGCTGAGGGAGGAGAAGGCGTCCAGATATCAGGAGGAGTACGGTCTTTCTGCTTATGACGCTCAGCTCCTGACAGAGTACCGCAGTATTTCGGAGCTGTTCGAGAAGACTGCGGCTCTCTGCGGCAATGCGAAAAAGGCGGCCAACTGGTTCATGGTGGAGGTCTTCCGCCTGATCAAGGACAGAGGTGTGGAGCCGGAGAAGGTACAGTTTACCCCGGCGCATCTGGCGGACCTCATCACCATGGTGGAGAAAAAAGAGGTCAGCGCCCAGAACGCCAAAAAGGTTTTTGAGGAAATTTTTGAAAAAGATGTAAATCCGGTCTTGTATATTGAAGAGAAAGGACTTAAAATCGTACAGGACAGCGCTCTTCTTCAGGAAACCCTTCAGAAGATTCTGGAGGCCAATCCCGGCCCCCTGGAAGAACTGCTTGGGGGAAAAGAAAAAGTCTTCGGGTTTTTTGTGGGACAGATGATGCGTCAGCTGAAGGGAAAAGCCAGCCCTGACGCGGTGCGCGAAGCCTTGCTTGGAGAGATTGAGAAGCGCAGAAAACATTGAGGATGAGGAGAATTTTACACAATGCTGACAGTTAACAGAAATTATCTGAAATTGCCGGGAAGCTATCTGTTTTCCACAGTTGCGAGAAAGATCGGGGAATATCAGACGGCCCATCCGGACACGGAAATTATCCGTCTGGGAATCGGGGATGTCACCCAGCCCCTGGCGCCTGCCATCATTTCAGCTCTTCACAGCGCGGTGGAGGAAATGGCTCACAGGGAGACTTTCCGCGGGTATGCCCCGGATCTGGGGTATGAGTTTTTAAGGAATGCGATTGCAAAGAACGATTATCAGGACAGAGGATGCGGCATCGCTCCGGATGAAATCTTCGTATCCGACGGCGCGAAAAGCGATTCCGGAAATATCCAGGAGATTTTCGGGGAGGACAACAGGGTGGCTGTCTGCGATCCCGTGTATCCGGTTTATGTGGATACCAACGTGATGGCGGGCCGGACAGGAAATTACGATGCGGAGAAGGGCTGTTTTGAGAATGTGATCTATATGCCCTGCCTGGAAGAGAATGATTTCCTGCCGCTGCTTCCCGAAGAAACGCCGGACCTGATCTACCTCTGCTTCCCCAATAATCCCAGCGGAGCCGCCATTACCAGGGACCGGCTCCAGGAGTGGGTGGACTACGCGAATAAAACGGGAGCGGTGATCATCTACGACGCCGCTTATGAAGCATACATCACCGAGGATCACATTGCCCATACCATCTATGAGTGCGAGGGCGCGAAGACCTGCGCCATCGAGCTCCGCAGCTTTTCCAAGAATGCGGGCTTTACCGGCGTACGTCTGGGCTTCACCGTAGTACCGAAGGAACTGGTGAGAGACGGCGCATCTCTTCATGACCTGTGGGCCAGAAGACACGGAACGAAATTTAACGGCGCTCCCTATATCGTGCAGAGGGCAGGCGAGGCTGTGTACTCTCCCGAAGGAAAGGCCCAGCTGAAGGAGCAGGTGCAGTATTACATGAGGAACGCCCACACCATTTATAACGGCCTGAAGGATGCGGGCTACTCCGTATCCGGCGGTGTGAACGCTCCCTATATCTGGCTGAAAACGCCGGACGGAATGTCCTCTTGGGAATTTTTCGACTATCTGCTGGATAAGATCCACGTGGTGGGCACTCCCGGCTGCGGCTTCGGAGCCCACGGAGAAGG
>CANQUG010000197.1 GCA_947626985.1 uncultured Lachnospiraceae bacterium
AGCAGATTATCACCGTCCTGTCTTTTTTTACAACGACATCTGAATTTTAATCAGAAGGCGAATGACTCACTGTTCATTTTCAAAAATAAAGAACCCGTTGTCAAAAATCTCAATAATCCCGCTGTCGGTCTCCTTACAGAGAACAACAGCCGCTTTTTTACGAAGCTGATTGACCCCGGGAATCCTTCCCTCTCCCGTCGACGGGAGCCTTTTTTTGAGTTCTCCATAGGTAGTAATGCCGCTGAAATCGATAGTGATGGTATTATTGCCGCCATTAACAGTAAGGTCCATAGTATATTCCTTTCCCAAGCTCTCCGGCTTGACGTTCTGAACAGGCAGGGCATCAGATGTCGCACTTCTTTATTTCAACACCCGAAAGTCCTGCGTACACACAGGCGAATATTCCGTTTGTCAATCTCTGATTCCCATCGAAAACAAAATAACGGAGCACAGCCCCCTGGTATCTGAGCTGTTTCTGACTCTGGCTGCCTCCTTTCAAACAGCCAGGGTAATATTCAAATTACGAAAAACAATAAAAGCCATGGTACCGGGCCAAATAATCTTTAAGACAACAAAAAGCCGGAACAGATAATGTACCTTTGAACCAATCAGACAGAACAAATCAGCTGAAAACTGTTATTTTGTCTGTCAGTTCATGATACTTATCTGTTCCGGCTTATCTCGTACAATCAGGGACCTGACAGCCCCATCGGACAGCTCTGAAGAACAGGATTCCTCTTCCCGAGGTGGGTTTTCCCCTCGTTACCTGCTATCGTTCTCAGCCACCGTTTTCAGTGGGATACACGGTTTACGCTTTTCGTGGGGCACCTGTGGATGGATCCTTCCATCCGGAATTACCGGCTGCCACTCTCAGCCACCGTCTTCAGTGGGGTGCACGGCTTATTCCTTCACAAATTATTCAATAGTTTACTGCTTTTGCTTTCCGGCACGAATAATATAGCACTGTGTTCCCGGACCATAAAGGGCTTCGGCGAATTCATTAAGAGATACCGTATCTTTATTCTGCTCCGGTCCAACGAGGGCCACCGGCTCAGAACCCCGCAGCACCCTTTTTCCAAATTTAACCTTCTTCTGCTTCGTCAACATATTATTCGAATCTTTTCTCCTGCTCACTCGCCATCCTCCTCCATCATTTTTGCAAATGTAAACCGAGGCATACTCTTATCAATCAATGGAGCAATATACTCATCCACTATTTTGCCTGTACCTGCTGAAATCAACAAAACGGAAATTTCATCCCGAACCGGTACTTCTTCCAGTCTCGTCTTTATCTGCTGGAACATGTCTCTATGATCAACAGCCATGGAAATCCGCCCTATTGACTCACCACGATAGTATGCTGCCATGGCACTGTCTATCCATATCTGTGTGCTTCCAATTCCGGTCGGAAGCAAGACTCGCCCTGACATCATTCTCACATTCACCAGCCACAGTCCATTGCCCTTTGGAAGCGCATCAGTCTGTATTCCAAAATCGTAAAGATACCTGCTTTTGCATGATAATTCTGTCGGATAAGAAACACTGTATCCTTTCCTTAATAATTCATCAGCAAAAATCCGTCGGCAGTTTTCTTCAAACTTCCTCCCCAATTCCCTTCGGTTTTCAGCTTCCACGACACCCTGAGCAGCCATAAGCTTTTCAATAGTGACTCCACTGTCAGGAGCAGCATTTGCAGCAATTTTCGCCAACAGAGTATCGCTGATCTCTGAAACTTTTCCGCTTAATATCCTGGAAATACTGGATACATTTACTCCTATCTCGCCGGCAAATTTTCTCTGTGACCGTTTCCCCATTGCCGCCCTGATCAGCTCAATGAGTGTTTCCGGATCCCCCCTGCCTGTTCGATATGCAGAATTGAGCATGACATAATACTGTTCAAGTCTTTTTTCAAATCTATTTTCCTGTGCGGGCACCTCTGACACCCCTGCGATTGATACGAACTCATCTATCTTTCATTCCTCCTTTCCATGATGCCTTACTATTCATGTTGCTCAGTGTTGCTTTGAGATTATAGCACAAATATTGTTGCGTTGTCAACACCATTTGTTGCGTTATGTTGCTTTTATATTATATCGCTTTTTCAGCATCTACGTCTCGATGCATAAAATTACCCTTCTACAGTAATTTCACAGCACAACTCTTCCTGTAATCCTGTGAATATTTGACTATAGAAGGGTTGCTATTTTAGCAAAGCGACTTATGTCAAAAAATTTTTCTCATCTTTCGATAACGCCAGTATATTCCTTTAAGGCCCCAAGTTCCTGGAGTTGCCGCCTCATCTCGTCCATCTGAGCGTATGCGTGTTTTAACTGTTCTGCCTGTTCTTGCAGCTGCTCCGCCTGTTCATTGAGCTGTTCATCTTTTCCTTTCAACTGCTCCGCCTGCTCACTTAGCTGCTCATCCTTTCCTTTCAACTGCTCCGCCTGCTCACTTAGCTGCTCATCCTTTCCTTTCAACTGCTCCGCCTGCTCACTTAGCTGCTCCGCCTGTTCATTAATATGCTCCTGCATTTCATCGATCATATACTGTACCGTACCTTCATCCAGTTCCAG
>CANQUG010000198.1 GCA_947626985.1 uncultured Lachnospiraceae bacterium
ATATTGACATGGAATTTATTTTTGTATATAATTTCATTTTAGATAGGAGGAAAACATTTCGTTGAGTAGTTAACTCAACGAAATATTTCCCTTTTTCGGCAAAAATCCGGTTTTTCCCGGCATCCAAAAAAAGGACCCCGCCGCTCCCGGCAGGGTCCCTCATACTCCAGAAAGCGCTTGCATTCCGCTTTCTTCTCATTTTTTCTGATTTTCAGCACAACACTTCAAAACTCAGTCCACCACCACAATATCCTCGATCACAGGCTGTTCCTCCGCCGGAATCGTGCGGTCCTCGGTGCCTGCAGCCTTGCAGATCTCATCCACGATCTCCATTCCCTCCGTCACATGGCCAAAAGCCGCATAGGAACCGTCCAGGAAGGTGCTGTCCGTCTGAACGATAAAGAACTGAGAGCTGGCACTGTCCGGATCCGAGGAGCGGGCCATGGAGATGGTTCCTCTGGTATGGGACAGCGAATTCTCTACTCCATTGTCGGAGAATTCTCCCTTGATGGTCTCCGAAGAACCTCCGGTTCCGTTGCCCAGAGGATCGCCGCCCTGCATCATAAAACCGTCCATAATACGATGGAAGGTCAGTCCGTCATAAAAATTATCCTGAACCAGCTTGATAAAATTCGTCACTGTAATAGGCGCAGTGTCCGCGTCCAGCTCGATCTCCAGAGTACCGTGGTCCTTAATTATCAGCTGCACGTGATGAAGTCCGGAGAGAGCCTCATCGGTATTCAGCACAACCGCTTCCGAAGCGTCCCCGCTGCCGGTATCCCCATCTGTAAAGCCGGCGGCTTCCGCTTCCTCCTCATCCACCGCTTCCTCAGCGGCAGCGGCGTCCACTCCCGTCTGTCCCTGAGAAGTATTTTCCTCAGAGCTTTTTTCAGTCTCTCCGCTGTTTCCCCCGGTACCTTTGGCTCCGCAGCCTGCCAGGAGTCCCGCGCACATTACGGCTGCCAGCAAAACAGCCAGAACTCTGTGTTTCATAAATCATTTCCTCCAATTTTCATTGATGATCCGCCCGTCAGAAGCCCCGTTCCGTCCCTGAGGGACAATGAGAACGTCCCTATACCGGCAGATCATGAATTTCTCATGTACCAGCACACCATATACCATCAAACCCGAAAATGCAATCCTTTTCACAAAATGTTCAGAATCTGACATATGACACATGAAATGCCGGCTTTTCTCAGAAGCGTGAAATCTGTTGACATATGGAATGCCGGCCTTTCCCGGATCCGGAAAATCTGTATCAGCAATCATACAGACGCCGGCAGGACTGTGCTTCCTGCCGGCCGTATATGGCTGTTACCGGATTCTGTCCGGGAATCCTACTTTCCTCTGAACCTTGCGGAGTGTCTTAGAGGAAACATAATTGGCTTTCTCCGCGTTCGCCTTAATGATGGAATCAATGTAAGCCTTATCTTTGGAAAGTCTTGCGTATTCCTCCTGCAGCGGCCTCAGAACGCTAACTACAGCCTCACCCACGGCCACCTTGAATTCTCCGTAGCCTCTGCCCTGGAATTCCTTCACCGTATCGTCCGGCGTTTTTCCTGTACAGGCGCTGTAAATATCGATCAGGTTCTTCAGTCCCGGCTGTTCGTCCCGATAGCAGAAATTCGCCTCGGAATCCGTCACGGCCCGTTTGCATTTGCGCATGATGGTGTCCGGATCGTCCATCAGATAGATGCTGCCGTTGGGATTTTCATCGGACTTGGACATCTTTTTGGACGGATCCTGGAGACTCATGATCTTGGCGCCGACTTTTCCCAGATAAACCTCGGGGATGGTAAACACGTCGCCGTAAATGTTGTTGAAGCGCTCCGCAATATTCCTGGTGAGTTCCAGATGCTGCATCTGATCGATTCCCACGGGAACCACGTCCGCCTGGTACAGAAGAATGTCCGCCGCCATGAGAACGGGATAGGTGAAAAGACCCGCGTTGATGTTATCCGCATGTTTGGCGGCTTTATCCTTAAACTGAGTCATTCGGTTCAGCTCGCCCATATAGGTAAAGCAGTTGAGGATCCAGGCCAGCTCCGCATGTCCGGAAGCATGGGACTGATAGTAAATGCAGTTTTTCTCGGGATCCAGTCCCGCCGCAATATACAGAGTCAGAAGATTCCTGGCGCGCCTGCGCAGCTCTGCCGGATCCTGACGAATGGTGATGGAGTGCATGTCCACCACACTGTAGAAGCATTCATATTCATCGCTCAAAGTCACCCAGTTTTTCAGGGCTCCCAGATAATTTCCCAAAGTAAGGTTTCCTGTCGCCTGCATTCCGCTGAAAAGTACTTTTTTTCCATCTAACATGGTTAAATCCCTCCGATAATCCATCCTTTGCGGCAAAGGGTTTAAATCTCGCTCTGCCAAGACTCAGTTTAACATTCTATCCTGATAAAGTCAATTTAAAATATGACTGCACATCAGTGCATCAAATATGACGTTACTTTTCACGGGGTGGGGAAATAAATAGAACACTGTGGTTCGGATAATTGAACGGACTACAGTGTTTTTCATA
>CANQUG010000199.1 GCA_947626985.1 uncultured Lachnospiraceae bacterium
GTATGGTGCCTGATATACAGCTTATATTCCGGCACAAGATTGTGAATATACTCAGGAATTCGGAGCATATCCTCATCGCTGTGGTAAATACAGTTCGTCAGCCTGGGGTGATTCCGGAGAATCGTATCTCCTGCCCCCGCCAGCGCCTGCATCTCAGCGCCCTCGATGTCCATTTTGATCCAGGCTGCTTCCGGACAGCCGGGCACATCATCCAGCCTTGTAACAGACACCGCCGTTTTTTCCTGCGCCGGATCATCGGCTATCCTGAGGCTCTGTCCTGACCCTGAAAAACAGATCGTACCGGTTTGGTCTGACAGACCTTTTTGTATAAGCTCAATACTCTGCTTTTCACCGTAAAATGATTTCAGCAGCTTAAAATTCAGTTCACCCGGTTCAAAGGCAACGATTCTCTTAATCCTGACATGCTTTTTCTCTTCCTGGGCCAGCAGCGGTTTGATTGTATCGCCCACATAGGCCCCAACGCCTATAAAGATCTCACCATTTTGCACCTGGATAATATCATCAGCAAAATACTGATTTTTCAGCTGGCAGAGCCCGGGATGGACTGGAATCCTAAGAGTCCGGTAACGAAGTACCGCCCTCCATACATTTTTTGACATTTCCTCTTACAGAATACTGCTTACAAATTCTGCCCGTGCTCTGTTTTCCGCATAAAACTTCTGCCTTTTCAGCATCTCTTCCGAAGGCTGCTTCCTCAGCTTTCTGTCCCGCTCCCGGGCTTCCTTCCGACATGCCCGGATCTATCCGTCACGCTGTTCCGGTTGCCTGATGAACGACCTAACCTGATTTCATTTCATTTCATTGTATCTGCTTCATATCTGCGGCATTCGTCTCTGCAACGATAAAATGCGGGCGGTGTTTCGTCTCCAAATATGTTTTTGCCAGATACTGACCAATGGATGACCGAGTCCGGGACGGAAGCGAACGCGGCGAAATGGAACACTGCGTCAAATCGATTCTCTGTCATAAGCTTATCCAGCAGCTCCTGATCCCCGAAATCCCCCTCCACGAACTCCCCATCCGTCACGGCCTCCCTGTGGCCGTCGCTGAGGTCGTCCAGCACAACGGTCTCAAAGCCTTTTTCGTTCAGGAGCCGGTTCGTGTGGGAGCCGATGTAGCCCGCGCCCCCTGTTACAAGTATCTTCATTCTCTCACCTCCAGTATTTTGTCCACCGCTTCCAGAAGGCTTCCTGCTTCCAGGTGAAGCAGCGTATCTGTTCCATCAGATGATCCAGTACCTCTATTCACAGGTTCCGCACTGTCTGATGGCTCCGTTCCTACATTCACAGGTTTCGCGCCAACTGATGGCTCTGTTCTCACATTCTCCATTTCCGCGCTGTCTGATGGCTCCGTGCCCGCATTTACAGCTTCTCCGCTGTCCGAGGTATCAATCCCGCCGGACAATATATGGACGGTATTGATTCCATAGTTCATTCCGGTCTGGATATCGCTCCGGAAATCGCCGACTATCCACGAGGCTTTCTTATGGATTTTCAGGCCCTGCTCTTCCAGATCCTTTGCCGCCTGTTCCAGCATCCCGGTTTTCGGTTTCCTGCAGCTGCAATTGTCAGAAACATCATGGGGACAGTAATAAACCGCCTCGATCTTCCCGCCATGGGCTTCGATATCCTCCAGCAGTCTCCTGTTCAGGGCTTCCATCCCCTCCGCCGTAAGCAACCCTCTGGCGATGCACCGCTGGTTGCTCACAATGACTCCTCTGTATCCCGCATCATTCAGCTTCCTTATCGCTTCGTATACCCCGGGAAGATACCGGAAGTCCTCCCACCTGGTTATGTACTGATGGGGAGGGGCCTGCTCATTGATCACTCCGTCCCGGTCCAGAAAAACCACCGGCACTCTCTCCATCTCCTGTCCTCCGCTCTTTTTATTCACAATCATCCGCCCGTTCACCGGTCCGGCCGTCGTCCCGGCTTTCCTGTGCCGCTGCCTACCCGGCGAACACCACCCGGCTCCCCTTCCGGCTTGGATGGAACTCCACCCTGCGCAGCCCCACTGCTTTTTCCACCCCGGTCTGGTACTGCTCGTCACAGTAGAACAGAAGGAAGCCTCCTCCTCCCGCTCCCAGGAGCTTTCCTCCCGCCGCGCCGGCCCTGAGCGCCTTTTCGTAATACTCCGTGATCCGGGGGCTGGTGATGGAGCCGGCCAGGGTCTGCTTTCTCATCCAGCCCTCATGGAGCGCCTGCCCGAACTTTTCATTAAAGCCGGAGGCGGTGAGCTCCTCATACATGGCTCCCGCCTGGTCCCTCATGTAATCCAGGGTTTCCATCCGGGACGCAATGTTTGCCCTCTGCTCTCTCAGCACCTCGTCAGCGCTCCTGGTTATTCCCGTGTAGAACAGCATCAGCTTCCGGCGCATCAGCCTGGCGCTGCGGTCATCCAGAACGATCTTTTTTCTTTCCACTGTCCCGTCGGTATGGAACATAAAATAATTCATGCCGCCGTAAGCGGCCGCGTACTGGTCCTGTTTTCCGATGGGATG
>CANQUG010000200.1 GCA_947626985.1 uncultured Lachnospiraceae bacterium
CAGAATCTGCTGGCTTCCCAGATCCAGCAGTTCCTCATGCTGCAGCAGCACTTCATAATAAAATTGCTGGATCTCCCTGTACAGTTTCTGGTTCTCCCTGAGCCATTCCGGATGATCGCACTCCAGGATCAGCCGGTAAGTCCGGATGCAGTAGCCCTGAGGATGAGATAAAGGATTCATTTTTACTCCATGAACTATTGATAACTACATATTCTCGATAGTTAACGTGGGTAATAAATGGGACTTAGTGTCTTTTTTTGGTTTTTCATTCATTTTTTTCAATATTTTGGTCATGGAAAATGCAAAAATGGGATTGCCAGAGACTGTTTTTAGTGCTAAAATGACACTCGTAGTTCAGAAGAACATATCAACTATCGAGAATATGTAGTTATCGATAGTTCGCGGGGAAAAAGAGAAACCCACCGGCCAGTGACCGATGGGTTATTTTATTGCCGTTTTTTAAGAATCAAAATTTATCTGGACACGTTTTTCCATCCAGAGTACAATAAGCTCACTGAAGATAGTTGGCAGACCATCCCAACCATAATGTTATACAAGGAGGTTTTCAATCAAATGGAATATTTCAAACGTGTCACTCCGGAATCCGTGGGCATCTCCTCGAAGGGCATTCTCTCATTTCTGCAGGACATTAACCGTAAGGGCATCGAACTTCACAGTCTGATGGTGATCCGTCACGGCCAGTGCTGCGCCGCAGGCTGGTGGGCTCCCTACAGCCCGGAGTATCTGCATCCTCTCTACTCTTTCAGCAAATCCCTCACCGCCACAGCCATCGGCTTCGCGGAGCAGGAGGGGCTGCTGTCCCTCAACGAGCGGCTGGTGGATATTTTCCCGGAAGAGCTGCCGGAAAATCCCTCGGAAAACCTGAAGGAAGTCAGCATCCATCACCTTCTGTGCATGAGCTGCGGCCATGAAACGGAAAACATGGACAGAAGTCCGGACTGGATCAGATCCTTCCTCGCCCATCCCTTCCTGCACAAACCGGGAACCTTTTTCAAATACAACACTGCCGGCACCAATATGCTGGCCGCCGTCCTGAAAAGAAAAACCGGCAAGAATGTCACCGAATTTCTGAAGCCCCGCCTCCTGGAGCCCCTCGGCATTACCGATATCGTCTGCCATCGGCTGGCCGACCCGGACCATGTGGAAATGGGCGGCGCAGGCATGAAGCTTACCACAGAAGCCATGGCCCGCTTTACATATTTCATGCTGCACAGAGGCAAGTGGGAAGGAAAACAGCTTCTGAACGAGGGCTGGTTCGACCGGGCCGCCTCCAAACAGATGGAGACGGAAGGCGACTCGGAAAACCACGTAAAAGAATGGGGCAGGGGCTACGGCTATCAGTGCTGGATGTGCTCTCTCCCCGGCTCTTTCCGGGCGGACGGTGCCTACGGCCAGTATGGCTTCGTGTATCCCACGCTGGACCTCTGCGTAATCATTACCGCAGCCACAGAGCAGACGCAGTCCATGATCGACTCCTTGATGGACTGCCTGATCCCGGCAGTAAATCAGGCAAACTCCTCCGGAACTGCGGAAACCGGAGACGCTCTTCCTGATTCAGATGATGCGGCAGCGCTGCAGCATTGCCTGGAGCATCTCCGCCTTCCGGCGCTCACTTCCTGCCGCAACCCGGAAATGGAACAGAAAATCTCCTCTGTCTCCTGGCTGGCAAATCAGGATACGCCCTGCAGTTCCATGGAGGTGCTTATCGGCGGCTCCGGTTTGTTTGACATAGCGAAGGGTGAAGTAAACGAAATGTCCTTCTTCTTCCATGATGACTGTGTAGACTGGATCTGCCGGGAAAAGGACAGTGAAAAGAAGGTAACTGCCTCCCTGGCAAATACTTTTGCCATCAGCAAATGCAACGGGCACACCTTCGCGGCCACCGCCCGCTGGAGAAGCTTCCGTGCTCTTGAAATGGAAGTACGCAGAATGGACGCTCTAAGCGGCACGCGGCTGATCTTCCGCTTTCATAACGATACTCTCACCATCGACGCAGATGATACCCTGGTATCGCTGCAGGGCCTGAATGTTCCATCTAAGAACCTGTCAGAATTTTACTGCTGAGTATTCCTCCCGAAAATCTGTCAAAAGCTTACTGCCGCATGCTCCTCCTGAGAATCTGTCAGAAGCTTACTGCTCTTTCTTCACGAAGGCCGGATGCTCTGGCATCTCTTCCCTGAGAATAACTCTCTCTGGCGGGCTTTGAACTTCTCCCTCGATTTCGGGGGCACCCTATTCCGCAGATATGCTTCTGAGGCAGTATAAAAAGAAAGAGGATGGAACTGCTTGAGCACTATATGTTCATCACCCTTGACAATTTCAGGGCAATCCTTCAAAATAAGGGTATACGCAGCAAGCTGGAGGCATGGCTCACATTCCTCTCTGCAGACGATCCGGAATAAATGGAAAATCTTATCACGCAGCATCCGGAATTCAGAGCCATGTACAACGAGGTATATGAGATATGCCGGAATCTGGAAGAGGTGATGCA